>CAZCLJ010000038.1:0-24138 GCA_964499465.1 uncultured Hyphomicrobiales bacterium | reverse complement strand
ATTGCAACGGGTTAGTGCTGTTTTTTACTTGATTTTTTACGGAACTTCCGTTATATATAAAATAAAGAGCTTAACCCATTTGTGCGTTGCTGTAATAGTATGTTTCAAGTAGTTTTTCACTTTTAAAACAGCGATTTTAGGTCTTCCGCCGGAGAGATGAGGTCTTCCGTCAGAGAGATGAGGTCTTCCGCCGGAGAGATGAGATCTTCCGTCAGAGAGATGAGGTCTTCCGCCGGAGAGATGAGGTCTTCCGTCAGAGAGATGAAGTCTTTCGTCAGAGAGATGAAGTTTTCCGCCGGAGAGATGAGGTCTTCCGTCAGAGAGTTCAAGTCTTCCGTCAGAGAGATGAAGTCTTTCGCCGTAGAGTTTGGGTCTTCCGTTTAGTTCGAAAATATGAAAACTTATATAGAAGATATGAAAATCAATTTGGAAAATATGAAAACTTATTTGAAAGATATGAAAATCAAATTGAAAGATATGAAAATCAAATTGAAAGATATGAAAACCAATTTGGAAGAAATGAAATCAAATTTGGAAAATATGAAAACTTATTTGAAAGATATGAAAATCAATTTGGAACAAAAGAAATCAAATTTGGAAAATATGAAAACTTATTTGAAAGATATGAAAATCAATTTGGAAGATATGAAAACCAATTTGGAAGATATGAAAATCAATTTGGAAGAAAAGAAAACTAATTTGACCAATGAAGAAAAGCCGAAAGCTGACAGTCGAGAGCCGATAGTAGAAAGCTATTCGCTGGATTATTCACTTCGTTACCAATGACATCGCTAATTTTAATAGACAAAACTTAGCGAAAGTTTGAAACAAAAAGATGTCCTACATCTCGGAGATGTAGGACATCTAAACTTGGTGTTAGCAATGACTTGTGAGATTATTCACTTCGTTACCAATGACATCGCTAATTTTAATAGACAAAACTTTGCGAAAGTTTGAAACAAAAAGATGTCCTACATCTCGGAGATATAGGACATCTAAAACTTAGTGTTAGCAATGACTTATGAGAATCTTCGCTTCGCTTCAGAATAATAATTTTTAGAACTCCACTTATGCTTATTTTTTGGGTTCAAGTGTTATTTTTGTGCCATCGCTAAAAACGATTGTTTCAGGAACCCAAAAAGCGATTAATTCTTCAATATTTCTTAAAGCAACATCATATTGATTTGTTTTATCGTGGGGCCAGAGTTCTTGCTGAGTAACTTTATCGCCGGCTTTGAATGTAATTTTGTCATAAACAATAGGGCGAACTTTAATTAGTTGGTTCATTTTATTAACTATTCTAATTTCACCTTTAATTAAATTTATTTCCTTGCTGGAAATGTTGGTCATATTGAAGCGGACGCCATCAGCTTGTAAAGTATCGGTATCAATTTTTAATTTTTGTGAAAACTCAACTGTTAAAGAGTTTTTTAATTCCAGGCGGGCAACACTTTGAGTAAGAGCGTTAATGCTTGAATTTCTAAAAAATTCCTTTTGCTCTTCAATTATTTGAGAAAGTGGTTTGTTGTATAAAGAATCCGGAGTATCAATTAAACGTGCAATACCATTTGTTAGTAAATCAATTTGTTCTTTGCTGACTGCTTTGTCATTTTGAACTTTTTCAACTATTGTAGAAATATTATCTTTGGTTAATACTTCATTCAATACTTTTGATTGGCTTTGCTGGGAACAGGCAGTTGTGAAGATGTATGCCATCAAACCAATAAAAAATAAGGTTGTTTTAGTTAATCTAATCATAAATTCACCTAATTAAATTATAAAATATTTTTAAATTTTTACAAAATTACTAATTAATTTTAAATTATAATATTTATTTTAATTTCTCTTTTAATATACCTAATCTTAACCCATAAACACTGACAATACAAAAATTCCTTTGAAAATATGTTAAACATTCCTCTAAAATTATGCTTCCGGCTGTTATTATGTCTGCTCTCATCGGCTCTATTCCATAATTTGATATGATATCCTGAAGAGATAAGCTTACAAATGTATCAGTTATTTTTTTTATATTATTTAGTTTCAAATTATGCAGATTAATTGTTTTAGACTGGTAATCCCTTAAACCAATATCAACAGCGGCGAGTGTGGTCGGTGTGCCGGCAACAGCATAAAGCAGTGAATCATCAATTATTTTTGGAATTGTCGAAAGATTTTCTTTAATGAAATCTCTCATATCCTCTAATTCAGTTCCTTTTGGTGGGTGTTTCGGAAAAAATTTGTCTGTCAGTTTTACTGCACCAATATTCATACTTTGCTTGAAATCAATTTTACTGTTTTTACCAAAAATAATTTCAGTGCTACCCCCACCAATATCAATGACTACAGACGGTTTTTCGTTTTCAATTGTTCCTATGTAGGTTAGTTCAGCTTCTTTTTCGCCCGGAATAATTGATATTTCAGTTCCTAATTTTTTTGAAAGCCCAATAACAACTTCTTTTCCATTTTTTGCATCACGCATTGCAGAAGTTGCATTTGCAAAGATTTGTTTTACATTTTCTTTAACGCAAATGTTTTTATATTTTTCTAAAATAATTTCAGCACGGGCAATAGCTTCATCACTAATTATATTTGTTTTCCATACGTTTTCGCCCAGACGGGCAATAGAATGTTCATCTCTGATTATATTAACGCCATTATCATCTTTTTCCACAATTAACATTAAAACTGTATTTGAGCCGACATCCAATCCGGCAAAACGTTCTTTATTCATTATTATTTATTTTGTTTATATGAAAAAATGTTTAAATTTGCTTATTACATTAATTGCAAATTTAGTAAATAATTATGAAAAAATTTGTTTTTATAATCATCTCATTGATATTTTCAATTGAATTATACTCACAGGATAAAGTATCTGGATTTATTGAAAACAAAGGTCAATGGGATAGCAGTATTTTGTTTATTGCCAGAACAAATAATGCAAATGTTTATATAACAAATAATTGTATTAAATTTGAAACATACACAATTAATCAAAATAATTATAAATTAGAAAATTATAAAATTTTAGAAAAGGATTTTTCTTTTATCAATGTTGAAAACATTAAAGCTTTTGGAAAATCAGATTATTATATAAATTATTATATTGGAAATGATTTTATCAATTGGGTCAAAAACGTTCATACTTTTTCTGAATTGGAATTGTTTAATACCGAAGATAATACTTCTTTAAAACTATCTGTAAATCAAAATAATTCATTGAATATTGCAGTTTCTTCAAAAGAAAAAAATACTTTGCAAAAAAAAGAGTGTGATGAATTGCAATCAATTTTATATTCGTCTTTTCTCGGTGGTTCGAATTACGATGTGGCAGAAGCAGTTAAATTAACAAAGAATAACGAAATTGTTGTAGCCGGCTATACATACTCGAATAATTTCCCAATAACAGATTCTGCATACCAAAAGGAGCTGAAATACTTAACCACAGCACTTCCCGATGCCTTTGTTTCAAAGTTCGATTCAAGTGGAGAAAATTTGATTTTTTCTACTTACATTGGAGGTGCAGTTGATGATTATGCAAAATCAATTGCAATTGACGAAAACGAAGATATTTATGTAACCGGCTATACTTCCGGAACAACTACATTTCCAATCACTGCCGGTGCATACTCAACTAAAAGCAAGGGTGGTTTCGACTGCTTCGTCTTAAAATTGAAAAATGATGGCAAAGATTTGATTTTTTCTACTTTTATCGGAGGAGTAAAAGACGATTATGCACAGGCAATTGGAATTGATGCCTTTGGAAATCCTTACATAACCGGCTATACCTATCTCGGTAGCGATTACCCGGTTACTGAAAACGCTTTTCAAAAAGCAAATCTCGGCGAATTTGATGTATTCCTTTCAAAATTTAATTCAATTGGCAGTCAATTGCTTTTTTCCACTTTACTTGGTGGAAATAGTGAGGAATTCGGTCAAACAATTTATGTCTTAAATGAACAAAATATTTATTTATCTGGTTTTACTCGTTCATCCGATTTTCCTGTTACTGAAAATGCTTATGACAAAACCTATAACGATACAAGTACTATTAAATCAATAACAAGCGATGTTTTCTTAAGTAAAATAAATTCTGTTTCAGGAACATTATATTATTCTTCCTACATTGGTGGTGCTGCCAAAGATGGTTCTTACGCCCTCAGATTAGATACTGAAAATAATATTATACTTGCAGGCGTGAGTGAATCCGCTGATTTCCCTGTTACTCCTGAAAGTTACGATACTTCTTACAATAATATAGACGGTCAGCTTGGTCCCGGCGATTGCATCTTATTCAAATTTAACCAAGCAGCCGATTCACTTTTATTTTCATCTTATCTTGGTGGCACAAATGCCGACAGGATTTATGATTTGGTTTTAGACAGTATAAATAATATTTACCTAATTGGCACTACTTCATCAAGAGATTTTCCAACAACAATAAATTTAGACACTGCTTTCATAAAAGATGAAGAAAATGTTTCAAACGCTTTTATTTCAAAATTCAGTAGCAATGGTGATTCACTACATTTTTCATCTTACCTCGGCGGTTCCTTCAGCGATATTGGGAAAGCCGTTGCATTAATTAAAGAAGACCAAATAGTTGCAGTAGGAACGACAAATTCGCCGGATTTCCCGATTACTCCAAACGGCTTTGATACTACTTATAATGATGAAGCCCTTTCTGATTGTTTTTTAAGCATATTAACTACTTTAAATTTCTCGGTTTCGGCTGGCTCTGATGTCGAGATATGCAGAACTAAAGGGGTTTTTATTGGGAACGAAGCTCAAAATGGTTATGGTAATGTTACTTACTTTTGGCAGCCAACAGCCGGTTTGAGCGACCCAAATATAGCACGTCCTTTTGCAGAGCCAGATACCACAACAACTTATACTATTACAGCAAAAGATGAGAAGAACAACATAGTTAGTTCTCAGGTAACTGTTCGGGTAAAACCCAGTCCAATAGCATTTTTTAAAGGTCCAAAATTTGTTTTTCCTAACACAAAACACTCATATTTAGCATCTGTTACAAATACAAGCTGGCAATACTATTGGGAAGCTGTTGGAGGTGTAGTTATTGAGGGGCAGGGAACAATAAACCCTGTAGTTCTTTGGAATGATACAGCTACCGCAGCGCTATCTTTAATAGTTACAAATGAATATGGTTGCAAGGATACTTCAAATGCTTTGGATATGAGAATTGGTAACTATTTTAAACCAGTAATATTTTACGATGGTTTTACAATATTTTGTGAAGGAGATAGCGTCATTTTAAATGCCGGATTTCCATACAAAGAATATAATTGGTCTAATGGTGCAACTACACAATTCGATACAGTAAGATTGAGCGGAAAATTCTGGGTGGAAGTTACAGATTCACTCGGAAACATTGGCATAAGCGATACATTAGACTTTTTCTTTTCACCTGCTCCTGATACACCGGTTGTTGTTTACGAAAAGCCCTATTTAATTTGTCTAAACAGAGAAGCATATTATCAGTGGTATATTGATGGTAATCCAATTGAAAATGCAACCAATGATACGCTGATTCCGACTATTGACGGAGATTATTTCGTAGAAGTGAAAAATGTTTTTAATTGTAAAAATTATTCAAAAAATATTTATGTGATTGTTAGTTCTGTTCCAGAAACAATAGAAGGAAAATTTTCTATTTTTCCAAATCCAACAGAAGATAAAATAAATATTTATTGTTTTGATGCTTTAGAAGGATTGATTGATATAAAAGTATTCGATATATATTCAAATGAAGTATTTGAAAAAAAGAATATTGAAGTAACTCAAAATGATATTTATTCTGTTGATATAAAAGGTTTTGCAGTCGGTGTTTACATTTTACAAATTTTCAATAATAATCAAATATATTACTTTAGGTTTATAAAGAATTAGCTAACAGAAGCTTTCTTTTAAAAATTCATTGTTTTTCAAAATTGATTCTTTTACCTGCACTATTTGATTTTCAATTTCATTTATTTTTACTTTTAATTCATTATTTTCGTTTTGTTTTTCATCAATTTTGTCTTGCAATTCTTTAATTTCATCTTTTAAACCGGATATTTTTAGTTTTAAAAAACTAACATCTTTTTTGTTTGAATTTAGCATATAAATTCTAACAAATAAGAATAAGAATAAAAGAGTAAAGGTAATAGCAAAAATATTGGAATAGAGATTAATGGTTGCTAATGTGCTGAATTCGAGAGCTTCGGAAAAAAGTTCTGAAACGAATATTTTGAAGAAAATGGAAATAGCAGCGATAGATAAGCTATAGCCAGCATATTTCTTTTGTTTTGGAATATTATACTTTTTAAATTTATCCGAATACTTTTTTGACTCATTATCTAAATTATCAATGCTTTCATAAGTATCGTTAATTATTTGTTCATTTTCATTTACTTTTTCCTGAATTTTATTCAACTCGGATAGTAGTGATTTTTGTTTTTCATCAAAATTTGTATTTTGAGTAAAAATAGAATTGGAATAATTGCTCCAATATTTTTTTATATTATTATTTTTTTGCTCAAATAAATCGCGTTCAATTAACTTATTGAATTTAATTAATTTATTAGAAATGTCCTGCCTTAAGCTATATGTATGGATATTTTTATTAAATAAATCAGAATGTTTCTCAATAAGTTCTAAAGCAGCATTTTTATTTTCGCCGAACCATTCGTTTATTGTGGCTGGAACGTTGAAGCACTTGAAATAAGCTAATTCTTTTAAAATTTCGATTTCAGAATTTTCATATTTATTTAAAAATTCTTTTAGATTATTATATGAAGCAGCAATTTCTTCATAAATATTAGCTATTTGCATCGAATTAACTTTTACTGCCTCACTTATATATTTTTTAATTACTTTATTTAATTTTAATTTTTTGGAATTTTTTGTAAAGTAAGATAGTTCAGTTGATTTGCTTAAATAATTATAAGCTCTTTTATACTCTTTATTTATGAGCGGGAAGCACCTTAGGGCATTAGGTTCAATTTCATTAAGGAATGAGGCGCATTTTATCCATTCTTTTTGCTCTTCAGATTTATGCTTTAAAATGCTTTCATAAGCAAACAGGTAAACGAGAGAGCAGTTGAACTCACCTTGAATTTGGCTAATAGTTTCGAGTGTATAACTGATTAGAGATGGAATTCCGCTTGTTATTTCGTAAATATCTTTTTCGCAATTTCCGAGTTGAATGTCCTGTGCTTCCAGATAGTTGTTGAACTGAACTTCTGTCATCGGTTCTAATCTGTAAATTTCAGCCATTTCAGAATAATTGATGAAGTAGTCAGGCAAATAATCACTTAGATTTTCCCGCGTTGCGATTATAAATCTAAAATCAAAGAAGTCTGATATTTTTGCTAATGGATTGATTACGTCAATTTTATAATTTATAAAATCACCGAAATTTAAATTATAGCAGTAATTGAAGAAATACTCTGAGAGCCATAAATTTACACTTCCAAAGATGTATTCATAATTGTCAATTATAAATACAATTTTTCTTTTATGGACATTTGATAAATCTACATTTTCAGAACTGTTGAATATATCGGCAAAAAAATAACTCATTAAGTCAACTAATAAAGATTCAACAACTACTTTCTGATTTTCTAAAATTAATCTACGCTCACCTTTTTTTTGAAATAATGCTTCAATTTCCGCTTTGATAAAAGAGTGTGTATCTTCTATATTTTCATTGCTGTTACTTATGTCGGAATAAGCCCTTAAAACGTTATGCTTAAGATAGAGTTGGGTTAAATCCTGATTTGAATTATTTAATTTATTTAATAAATCATTATAAGTGATTAAATTATAATTTGTTTCAGAAAAGGAAAATTGCTCAGTATTGAAATCCTCAATTGAATAGAAATTATCTAATGCTTTCCTAATAAATTCAGTAAGAAAGCTGATATTTTCTGCCTCATCAAATTTGATTACCGCATCGACAATATTTCTAGCTACGAGTTCATTTTCAATTTTTTCAACTAAATTGCTTTTTCCGGTTCCAAACGCACCTGTTATAAACGTAATATTTTTACTGTTTTGTATATTATTGTCAAGCTCAAAGCTATGGCAGATATTTGAGATATATTTAGTATAAAAAGAAATCATTATTTCTAATTGAAAATGAAAAAAAAATTTTTAGACAAAAATAATCATTTTTTTGGTGCAAAAGGTAATCTTGCATCAAAAAAAAGTAATAAACTTCCATTTTTTATGTTTAAGAAAATACTATTGCTTGTTGCTATATTTCTTGCACCTTCCCTTACCCCCAGTTCAAGAATTTCGTCGTTTAATTCCCATTTTAAATTTTGCGTTTGAATTATTGTTTTTGTTAAAGGTATTAACGAAATCGTTTCACCTGTTTTGCATTTTAGCTCAATGCTTTCGTCAATTGGTATGGCATAGCGATTTTTATCGAAAATACAAAGATTGAGCAAGTTTTTATATTTGAATAAAATACTGCAATTGTTCAAAGTATGCTCTAATTCTCCGCCGTGAAAACCAACAACCAGAATATTTTGGAAATGCTTTTTGATTGCAAAATCTAATACTTTTTGAAAATCGTTTGTTTCCTGGCTTTCGTCATAAATTACTTTTTCATTAGTGTAGCTTTCAATAACTTTACTTTGCTTAAAAGAATCCAAATCACCGATTACAAAGTCTGCTATTATTCCTTTTTTGTAAAGTTTAACAGCAGCACCATCAGCAGCAAGTATTTTAATATTTTTGAATTTTTTAAAAAAAAGTATTGATGGTAAATTGGAATTCAAGCAAACAATACAATCAAAAAAATTATCTTTAAATTCAATTATTTTAAAATTATTTTTAATTATCATTTTTTTTCTAAAGTTTTTTATAAAATATCCGATAAAATTTTTGTGTAAAAATAAGAAAAATGAAGATACAAAGTTCAAATATAAAAATGGATAGCAATTATTCAAAGACAATCTTAAAGAAAGTCCTTGAAGAAGTTAACTTTTGGATTGGCAAAGAAAAGCAGCTGGAAAAGGAAAACACAAATGCAGCAGCTGAAAATCCGCAACTAATTAAAGATGAATTATTGCCATCAATCAGTGTTGATATTAGCCAAATTGACTACACAAAAAAGATTTCAGATTCTGCTATTGCTGCAAGTATAAATAAAAATAACTCCATTACAAATGAAGAAGATGAGGAAGATGACGATTCTTCTCTTGATTTCAGATTGAGAATAATCAAAACAATTTACGAGCAGATGACCGGAAAAGAACTCAACATTACCTCCTATTCCGATTATCAAAAAGCTCAGGAAACGGAACAAATCAATTATCCAACTCAGGAAGAAGCTTTAGAATGGGGATATGAATACAATAAAAAGGAAATTGAAACAGAATCTCAACAAAGTTACTTTTCGAGTGAAGGTAAAATCGTAACAAAAGACGGCAAGGAAATTAATTTCCAATTAGAGCTATTTTCAAATTACGAATATTCTAAGGAAACAGAAACTCATATTGAAGCAGGAAGCCCACCAAAGAAAGACCCGCTCGTCCTTAATTTTAACGGAAATGCAGCAGAACTGAGTTCAATGAAATTTAATTTTGATATTGATTCTGACGGCAATTCAGACAGTATTTCAATGCTCGAATCCGGAAGTGGTTTTTTAGTTCTTGATAAAAATAATGACGGATTAGTCAATAACGGCTCTGAATTATTTGGACCTTCAACAGGAAACGGATTTCTGGAGTTAGCTGAATATGATGATGATGAAAATGGCTGGATTGATGAAAGTGACCAAGTCTTTCAAAATCTAAGCGTTTGGGAGAAAAACACAAATGGAAATGATGCCCTTCAGTCATTATTACAAAAGAAAGTTGGAGCTATTTATCTCAACAATATAAACTCACCTTTTGAACTAAAATCTAAAGAAAACAATCTACTCGGTGAAACAATCAGAACAGGTATTTTCCTAAATGAAAATGAATCTGTTGGCACAGTCCAACAGCTAGATTTAGTTGTTTAGCATTTGTTAAGAAATCAGTCATACCATCAACAAGTTGATAGTATGACTTTTTTCCCACTTAGTCAATTATATAACCTGTATTATTCATAAATTCAATATTATTATTTATTAGTAGTTGATATTAAATGATTTACTCAATATATTGAAAAAAACTTAGTTTTGAACTCCTTCCCAAGTTGCACTTGGGAAGGAAGATTTCTTTTAAAGCTATGCTTTACATTTTTTTTAAATGATGAGTAAAAGCATAGCTTTAGTGAAAGTTGCCTTCCCAAGTGCAACTTGGGAAGGAGGAATTGAATATTTATTTATGAATAATACAGGATAAACAATTTTTTTAAATATTTCTTCTACTCTGAAAAATATTATTTAAAATAATTAAAAAGTATTAAATTTGCTTTTGTTGTTTATTCAAATAATTCATTTACTCAATTTCCTTAATTGTAGCAAATGTATGTAATATAAGAATAAAACAAGAATATGTTTAAGTGGTTTCAGCCATACGATCAACAAGTTGATAGTATGGCTTGGAATATTTAATTATGCTCTAAAAAGTGTCATACCCGTGAAAGCGGGTATCTAAAAACCTCGTTGGGCGTGGATTTCCGATTTCTCGGAAATGAAAAATTATCGTTTTTAGAGTGGACTCATTGTCAATTGTCAATTATCAATTATCAATTATCAATTATCAATTATCAATTATCAATTTGTATAATCTTGCTATCATATTAATACGATTAATTAGCCGAACCTGGCGAATACGGGTTGCTAATCCACCAAGCCCAAAAGCGGTTATTGCATTTTGGCATGGAGAAATGTTGCCTGTATGGAGGTTCTTTGCTTTTAAAAATGCAAGTGCTGTTGTTAGCCAAAGCAAAGACGGAGAAATACTATCCTCTTTGCTTAAGAAATGGAAATACATACTTTATCGCGGTTCATCTTCGAAAGGCGGCTCTGAAATACTTAACCAGATTTGCACTGAATTTGATAATGATTTTCTGCTAATTACCCCAGACGGTCCCAGAGGACCAGCCAAGCAATTCAAAGCAGGTGCTGCCGTAATTAGCCAAAGAAAGCAAATACCTTTGGTCCTTTGCTCAGTAAAAATCCACTCAAAAAAGCAATTCAATAAAAGTTGGGATAGCTTTGAGTTTCCTTTGCCATTCAGCAAAATTGAAGTTTCTTTCTCCGATAAAATCAATATTCCAAAAGAAGCAACAAGAGAAGAGATTACTCAATTGATTAAGGAATTTGAAGACAGAATGTAAAGATTCATTGCTAAGCGCCTAATACGCCACTTTTTATTTAAAAGTCATACGATAAACAAGTTTATAGTATGGCAAGTAGCATAAAAATCTAAATGAAAAAACTATCAGGAGCGGGATTAACCCAATGGTTTAATACCAAACCGCTAACAATAATGGTAATAAAATCTGTCATTCTGAAGCGCAGCGAAGAATCTCACAACTCCTTGCTACCACAGACTTTGAGATTTCTCACTTCGTTTCGAAATGACATTATGATTTTGCACTATTAGTTAGCGGTTTGGTATAAGAATTCAAATAAATATAAATATTAATTTTTGTAATGCTATCAACTAGTGTTGTAATTCGTTAAAAGACTTATTATATTGTGTCATTTCGAAACGAAGTGAGAAATCTCACAAGTCATTGCTACTACGGAACTTGAGATTCCTCACTTCGTTTCGGAATGACAAGAAATGTTTATTAGGTTTTCAATAAATTATTACACTAGTTGATAGTATGACTAAAAAAAATAATTAATATAATTCCCCTCTTTCAAATTTTTCAATCATTTCCCCTGCAATACTGATTGTAGGTGGATGATTTGGGAGATTGCCGCGAGAAAACCACTTTGCTTCAGTGATTTCTATATTATCTGTGTGAATTGGTTGAGTGTCATCGGCTTCAGCAATAAATCCAATCATAAGAGAACCGGAAAAGGGCCATGGCTGACTTTTGTAGTAACGAATATTCTTTACATCTATCCCGACTTCTTCCCTTACTTCACGCCTAACAGTTTCTTCGAGTGATTCTCCAATATCGACATATCCAGCAACAAGCGAATATCTGTTCCCATCGAAATTTGCATTGTGAGCCAGCAGAATTTTATCGTTGCATAATATTGCAACAATAACAGCAGGTGATATTTTGGGATAAACGATATTATTGCATTTTGGACAGTAAATTGCTCTTTCGTCTTCTTTTTCTGTAGTTATACAGGCACATTTTCCACAAAATCTGTTTTGCTCATACCAGTTCATAAGTTGAAATGCTATGATACTTCCCCATGCAATTTCCTGTGGCTTTAAGGTGCGAAATGAATTGAATTCTCTATAAATATATGTTTCACTATTAGTTTCTGGCTTATCCCAAATAAGAAAGCAATTTGCTCTATTTACTGAAAAAAGGAAAGTATGCTTAATTGAATTTAAATTGCTCGTGAAATCTTTCATTTGTGGAAATTCAAATCCGTTGTCAACATTTTTCAAAAGCAATGAATTATTATCAAAATAAAGGATATAGTCTTCATCAGATATATACTTTATATTCATAAACTTATTATTAAACTGGCTCTGAGAAATTTCGTTTATCATTTTAATTGTTTATAAAAGGTAATTACTAAAATCACATTAATTAATTAAAGAAATTATTTTGAATTTTTAAAAATCAAACCTATTTCTATAATATACAAATTTAAGAAAAATACGAGTATCTTTTCAAAATTGAGCATAGTTGTTATTTATAACAGGAATTGATTTTATGTTTTTTCTAACCTGTATTATTCATAAATAAATATTCAATTCCTCCTTCCCAAGTTGCACTTGGGAAGGCAACTTTCACTAAAGCTATGCTTTTACTCATCATTTAAAAAAAATGTAAAGCATAGCTTTAAAAGAAATCTTCCTTCCCAAGTGCAACTTGGGAAGGAGTTCAAAACTAAGTTTTTTTCAATATTTCGAGTAAATCATTTAATATCAACTATTAATAAATAATAATATTGAATTTATGAATAATACAGGTTAAATAATGAATTTAGTAATAAATTTTTCGATACTTTTCGTCTTTAATAATGTCTAATTCGTAATAATTTGTTATTTTTATAATTCTGTGAAATGTATAATTTATTTGTATTTTATCAAATTTTAATAATCAAAATTATAAAATTAAAATGAACTATTGGACTGAAGTCAGTATTGAATTTGCTAACCAGTGAAATTATTTAGATGAGTTATTTAAGGTATATCCAACAATTCCAGAAGGTATAAGAGAAATAAACAATACAATTTGGAAACAAGTTGAAACTTATTTCAATGAACAGAATAATTTTGAGCTAATAAAAAGTTTATTATCATTAAACCTTTTTCCAATAAAAGATTCATACATTGCATATTTAAAAAGAGATAAGTCTTCTATTGAGAGGAATCCAGAAACAATTAACCGAATTTGTGGAAGACTTTACGAAATGGGAATAGAAGATATATTTTTAAAATGTAGCGAACCCAAAGAAACTAACAGACAAATAGGTCCACTTTTTAAAAGATGGTTAAATAAAAATTCGCTCGGTGTTCCTATTTTACCTAAAAATGAGTTTTTAAATTACAAATCTAATTGTATTCTTGATGGTTCAGATTCGGAATTAATGGGATTTGCTAAAGAAAAATTAGGTTACAAAAGAGATAAAGGGCTTGATTTCGTAGCTAAATTTATCAATAAGTATGTTATTGGTGAGGCAAAGTTTTTAACTGACTTTGGGGATAATTATTATACTCAGTTTAATGATGCAATTGATACTTTGAAAGAAAAAAAAGTTAATGCAACAATAATTGCAATTCTTGACGGTGTTCTTTACATTCCAACAAATAATAAAATGTATAAATTTCTTAAAGAAAATAAACAACATTATAACATTTTAAGTTTATTAGTCTTAAGAGATTTTTTATTTCAAATTTAATCAAAATGACAAAAAACCTTCTTATAAAATCCGAAAATTTAGTCGCTTTAAATAGACTTATAAACGAACACAAATTAACTGGAAAAATTGATTTAATATATATTGACCCTCCTTTTGCTACTAACAATACTTTCCGAATTGACGAAAATCGTGCTAATACAATAAGTTCAAATAATAATGGAGCTATTGCTTATACTGATAAATTACAAGGAGTTGAATATTTAGATTTTCTAAAAAAACGATTGATTTTGCTAAGAGAACTAATGTCAAGTTCTGCTTCAATTTATTTACACATTGACTATAAAATTGGTCATTACGTAAAAGTGTTAATGGATGATATTTTTGGTATAAAAAATTTTAGAGCTGATATAACTAGAATAAAGTGTAATCCAAAGAATTTTTCAAGAAAAAGCTATGGTAATATTAAAGATATGCTACTTTTTTATACAAAATCAAGTGATTATCTTTGGAATGATATTTCTGCTTCATATACTAAACAAGATATAAATCAATTATTTAAAAAAGTAGAAAGTAATGGAAGAAAATATACAACTATACCACTTCACGCACCGGGAGAAACTAAAAATGGAACAACAAATTCAATGTGGAATGGGATTTTGCCACCAAAAGGAAGACATTGGAGAAGTTCACCCAAAGAATTAGATATACTTAATCAAAAAGGATTAATTGAATGGTCCGTTAATAATGTTCCAAGAAAAAAGATATATGCTGATGAGTTTATTTTAAAGGGAAAAAAGATGCAGGATATTTGGGAATTTAAGGACCCACAAACACCTCTTTATCCTACTGAAAAGAATTCTCAAATGCTTGAATATATAATAAAAAACTCTTCAAATGAGAGTAGCATTGTATTGGACTGCTTTTGTGGCTCCGGCTCTACTTTAGCCGCAGCTCAAAAATTAGGACGAAAATGGATAGGCATTGACGAATCTGCTAAAGCTATTGAGATTGCAACAAAAAGATTATCTGCTTTAAGCAATTCATTATTTAACCAAAATGATTTTAATTTAATTTTATAATAAAGTTTTAATAATGCTATGATTTACTTTCTCTATGGATTTAATCAAATATTTCATTTTTAATAACTCAAAAACTTCATAATTTTCTTGTTACTTTTCGTCTTTAATAATGTCTAATTCGTAATAATTTGTTATTTTTACTATAATAAATTTGTATAATTTTATTTGAGTAATTATGAAAAAGATTAATATAAAGATTTGGTTTATTTATGCAATTTTTAGCATAATTGGAATTACTGCAATGCAAAGTTGCGGCGAAGACGGGATTAGCGTTTCAAATATCAATTTATTTAGCACCAGCGATGAAGTAACTCTCGGCAGACAGTTGGATTCCCAGATAGTTACGAACACGATTGAATATCCGATTTACAACAATGCTGCTACTACTTCTTATGTTCAAGACATTGTAAATCAAATTATTCAATCAAGTGAAATTAAGTACAGAAGTACTTTTGCATATAAAGTCAGAATAATTAAAGACGATTCAATTGTTAATGCTTTTGCAATCCCCGGCGGCTATATTTACGTTTATACCGGTTTACTAAAATTCGTAGATAATGAAGCTACTCTTGCAGCGGTTTTAGCTCACGAAATTGCTCACTGCGAAAGACGGCATGCCACAAAACGTATGACAAAAGCGTATGGACTTGAATTTTTAATGTCTATTATTTTAGGAAGCAGTTCAAACCAAATTGAACAAATTGCAGGGGACCTCTTTACTAATCTTTATCTTTTGAAAAACAGCAGGGACGACGAATACGAAGCCGATGATTACGGTTTTAGGTATTTAAAAACATCTATTTGGTATCCCGGCGGATTAGTCTATTTTTTCGATAAAATTGGAGCAAATTCAGATGCAAGTTTCCTTGAAGTGCTTGTTTCTACTCACCCAATGTCGCAAGACAGAATTGACAAAGTAAACCAATATGTTGCTGAATCCGGCGCAACGGCATCCGAAAGCAATATCTTTACAGCAAGGTATTTGCAGTTTAAGCAAACATTACCTTAAATAATTGTTAATTGTTAATTATTAATTGTTATTGGTTTATGGTTAATATTAAAAATTTTAGTTATTTGTAGAAGAAAAATACCATTTACGAATGACTATAAACCATAAACCATAAACCATAAACCATAAACCATAAACCATAAACCATAAAAAAATGAAACAACTATACTTTGGCGATTGCCTTGATGTTTTAAAGGATTTATACAAAAAATATCCAAAAGGATTAATTGATTTGGTTTACATTGACCCACCATTTAATTCAAAAAGAGATTATTCTGTTATATTTGAAGATATAGAAATGGTTGATGTGAAAGCACAAAAACAGGCATTTGCAGACACATGGACAAATGTTTCATACATAGATTCTCTTAATGAATTGCTTGATATTGGTGAAAAAGATTTATATGATTTTCTAAAGTTCGTTTCCAAATCTTCAGTTAGCTCTGCTGCCTATTTAACTACAATGGCAATAAGAATTTATTTTATACGCAAGCTAATGAAAGATACCGGCAGTTTTTATCTGCACTGTGACCCAACAATGAGCCATTATTTGAAAATTGTTTGCGATTTAATTTTTGGTAAGCATAATTTTAGAAATGAAATTTGTTGGTGCTATAAAGAAAGAGAAATAACAAAAAAACAATGGAATAAAAAACACGATATAATATTTTTCTATACAAAAACAAATAACTTTATTTTTAACTGGCAAGATGTTGTAGAAGAATATAGTGAAGGAACTTTAAAAAAATTTAACTATCAGGACGAGGAAGGAAGAAGATTTCAAATTAGAGGAAAAGCAGGTGAATTTATCGGTAAACAAGGTTTAAATATTGACTTGGAAAGAACTAATCCGGATTCAGTCTATAGAGATTATTATGATAAATCTCCCGGTGTTCTTCCACGCGACTGGTGGCAAATACCTGTTATAAATAGAGCAGCAAAAGAAAGATTAGGTTACCCGACACAAAAACCGGAACTTTTACTTGAAAGGATAATAAAAGCAAGTTCTAATGAAGGCGATTTAGTTGCAGATTTTTTTTGTGGTTGCGGAACAACTATTGCTGTTGCCGAAAAATTAGGTAGAAAATGGATTGGTGCTGATATTTCTCATCTTGCTATAAGATTAATTAAAGACAGATTAACCAAACCTTTTAATTCAGAAAAGCAAAATGAAATACTAAATCAAATTGAACTATTTGGTTTTCCAAGAGATATAGCTTCATCAAAAGAACTAGCAGAATCTACTGCTAAAGGGCGTTTTAAATTCCAAGACTGGATTATTGAGGTAATGCTTCGTGGTGTTTCAAATGAAAAGAAAACTGCCGATGGTGGTTATGATGGTTACCTCACTTTTAATAAATCCTTAAGTGAACGTGGAAGTGCTATAATAGAAGTTAAAAGCGGAAACACTTCAATTAAAAATCTTCGTGAATTTATCAAAGTTGTTGAAATAGAAAAAGCGGATATTGGTGCCTTTATCTGCTTTGAGCATAATGTATCTAATGCGATGAAAGAACTTGCAAAGAATGAAGGACATATTGAAAATTATAGAGTTGATAAAATTCAAATAATTACTGTTGAAGAAATACTTCAGGGAAAAGAAATAAAACTGCCAGCTTTAGTAGATAATACTACTTTTAAAAGTGCAAAGAGGTAGAATTTGAAAAATTAAGGAATTGGTATAAAATAAGCCATACTATCAACTTGTTGATTGTATGGCTGCTTATTGTATCAATTCCGAAAGTTGGGTTAGCTTCAAAAATTCAGAATAATAGAAATAAAAAAATGACAATTTTTATAGATGAAAATATTCCTTATTTATCGCAGGCATTAAAAAGCATTGCAAATGTTATTACTTTTAATTTTAAAGAGTTAACTAATGAATGGCTGATTAAAAGTAAATGTCAATTTTTATTTACACGTTCAACAATTAAAGTAAACTCAGATTTGCTTGATGGAACTCAAGTAAAATTCGTTGGAACATCAACAATTGGAACAGACCATATAGATTTAGATTATTTACAGAAAAGAAAAATTCATTTCTGCTCTGCACCCGGCTCAAATGCAAATTCAGTTGCTGAATATGTGGTTTTTGCTGTTTTGCACTGGCTTATTAAAAATAATTATAGTCCTGAAGACAAAACTATTGGAATAGTAGGATTCGGAAATATTGGGAAATTAGTCCAAAAACACGTTGAGGAAATATTTCCAGAAATGAAAATTCTTATTAATGACCCGCCATTAAAAGATAATAATTTTATTTTTCCAAAAAATGTGGAATACTGCGAATTAGATGAACTCATCAAAAGAAGTGATATAGTTACAAACCACGTTCCAAAAGAAAAAAATGGAAAGTACCCAACTATAAATCTTTTTAATGAAAATAATTTAAAATTGCTTAAAAATAAAAGTTTGTTTATTCATTCTTCCCGAGGTGGAGTAGTAGAAGAAACTGCTATTTTGAATGAAAAGAGAAAAAAAGAAATAATGCTAATAACTGATGTTTGGGCAAACGAACCTTTTATCAACCGGGAACTTTTAATGCGTTCTGAAATTGCCACTCCTCACGTTGCTGGACATTCCTGGAACGGGAAAATACGCGGTTCAATTATGATGCTTATGCAGTTCGAAGAGTTTACCGGATTAAAAGTTGATTTATCAGAAATGAAAGAGTATATTCGCAATTCTGAAAAGGATTTTGAAATTATTTTAGATGAATTTGATGCAAATGGAAATGACAACAATGATAGTGTCATCCTTAACAATGCTTATCAGTCATACTATCAGCAAGCTGATAGTATGACAAGAGAGAAGTCATGCTATCAACTTGTTGATAGTATGACTGAAAAAAGATGTCATTGGCAACGAAGTGAAGAATCTCAAGATACTTCATTAAATACAACTATGAGATTCTTCGCTGCGCTTCAGAATGACAGGGAAAGTAATTTAAACCTTCAGAATGACAAGGAAAGCAATTCAAACAATAACGAAATAAACAAGCAACTTTACGAACACTTAAAAAATTCACGTCAGATTTTTCTGGACACAGAAGAATTGAAAACGACAATTGATTTTACTGAAGAAGAACGAGCTAACAAATTTAATTCAATGAGACGAAATTATCCAAAAAGATTTGAAACGTTAAACTATAAATGCTAAAAATTTTCAGAAATATTATACTTGGTCTCCTTATATTTTTTGTATTTATTACAATTACTATTTTTGTTTTATTTCAGATTCATTCCTTCCGCAGTTGGGTCGCAGAAATAGCTCTTGAATCAGTAAATGCTGGGTTGAATGCGAAAATAGAAATTGATGATTTCCACTTGAATCCTTTTGCTGGTATTGAAATAGAAAATTTTCGTTTACTTCTTGAAAATGATACTCTTGCCCGCGTTGAAAAACTGATAGTTGATTTTGATATATTTGATTTAATTCAAGGCAATTTGAATTTTAAATACATTGGTTTAGACAATCCAAATATTAAATTAGTCCGTTCAACCTCTGACAGCACTTGGAATTATGAACGCATTGCCAAACCTTCAAAACCCAAACCAGAAGAAAAGAAAATTCCGAGCAAAGAGCCATCAAAATTTGCATTGAATATAAAATATTTTGAAATAAAAGGGCTTAAGCTTATTTACTCCGATAGCATCTCAATGCAGTCAAGCAACAGCATTTTGACAAACGCAAATATTCAAAATCTGAATTTAGCTGTTTCTGCTTATATTGATTTAGGGAAAAGCACCGCTGCTCTAAATTTAGTGAATTTAAAACTTGAAGAAAAGAATTTCGATTTTAATTTGGAAAAACTAAAACTACTTGCTTTTATTAAAGATAATGGTGTTGAACTTGATGAATTTGAAATAACAACTAACGATGTTAATTTAAGTATAAATTCTAAAATAGAAAATTTTCCTGTGTTTAAAGCTGATAGCAATTTATTGAATAATGCAATTATTAATGACTTAAATCTACAGGTAAAATCTGGTAATTTTTTAAAATTTAAAAATAAATTCAATTTTGATTTTCTTCCTAACTTCAATAAATTAGACTTACTTGTAAAAGCAAGCGGAACTTTAAACGATATTCGGGTAAATGAATTAAAACTTGATAATGGTCCTACAAAAATAAATTTGGAAGGAAGGTTAAAGAACATACTTGATTTTGAACATTTTGTATATTCTGGAAAACTTACTGAAAGCACCGTGAATTTAAATGACTTGTATCCTTTTCCAATTCCTGATAAAGTCGATGTATTGGAAAATATTGAAGTAGCACATATAAAAAGTGCAGATGTTGTTGGTGGTTTATTAAGTATTGATGCAAAAATTAATATTTCAACAAAGGTAGGCGATGTAAAAGGTAATGTAGAATTGACATTTGCTCCGGAATTTTCTTATAATGCTGACATTAGCTTTAATAAATTCAATTTAGCTTCACTTTTAAAAGAGGAATCACTTAAAAGTACCTTTAATGGTACTTTGAATTTGAAAGGCAGCGGCGAGATTTTAGAAAAACTTGAAACAAATGCTGTGGTGCAGCTAAATAATTCTGAAATATTTAATTTACCTATAAAAAATCTTTTATTAAATCTAAAAGTGCAAAAGCCATCTTTAATAATGATAGATACTTTATTTACCGAGTTTCAGCACGGTGCTGATGTGATTATAGATGAATTTGATACAAGGAAGCGGCCTTTATTTAATTTCAAGGGCTGGCTTGACTTAAAAGATTTTGACAATCCCCGATACTTTATTGAGACATTATTTGACGATATTAATATTGCTAAATATGCTGGGAATAATGAGCTTCCAACTCGTTTAGATGCCTCATTAAAAGTCGATGCTTCGGGTTGGACGCTTGATGAACTTCAAGGCAATATTGCTACTAACATTGATTACTGCGAATTCAATGACAAATCTTTATTGCCATTTTCTCTTGATATGAATTTTGAAAAGGATTCGCTTGATTTCCGAAATATTTCAATCGCTTCAAATCTTTTTGATGCAAAAATCTTTGGAAACTTCAATTTTAATTCAATTATTTCAATTATTGCTCTTCAAGGAACTCACCTTGCAGATTTTTTCATTAACAAACTTGAAATACTCGAAGAAAATAAAATTGATATTGAAAGAAAAGAAAAGTCAATTAAACTTGAAAAATTCACTCCGGCGAAGCTTTCCGTTGTTTCAAATATAAAGGATTTAACGATTTTGAATTCTTTCCTTGGCGATATGAGTATAATGTGCAGGGCAAATATTGATTTTGACTTAGATGTCAGTGAAACAAGCTCTAATATTACGATTGATTCAATTGATGTTTTCAATTTTAAATTTGAATCGAAAGATTTAAACATAACTACCTGGGATATGAGAATTGATGGTGGATTCGATATGGCAATTCAAGATTCTACTATCCACATTTCAAAATTAGAACTTTTTGCAAGAGAAGAAAACGAACTTATCATAAATGAAAATGTTATAAAAAATCCAAATGTATATTTTCTGTTTGAAAAGGAAAAGCTATTAACTGAATTAGCGGCTAATTACAATGGATTGATTGACATTAATGCTTCTGGCTTTGTCGATTTTTTTGATAATTATTTTGATATTGTTTTTAATGATTTAAATTTAAAATATTTAGATACTCTTTCCTGGAAAAATATAGAACCAATTGAAATCTATTATTCAAATAACAATATAGACATTAAATCTCTTGTTTTAGAAAGAACAAATGCCGAAAGAATAAATATTACAGGAAAATATAAGTTTGATTTTCTTGATAGTTTAAAAATTGATGTTACAAATTTTCCATTAAGCACCATCGGGGTATTTTCACCAGAAAATAAAGAAATGTTTAGTTCTATGATTAATGGAAATATTGAGCAACTTTCTGTTTTAATTGATGGAAAAGCCGATAATCCAACTGCTTTTTTAAATTTAAAGACAAATAACATTTTATTTAACAAAGATACATTAGGGATTTTTACAGCAGAATTAACAAATAAAGATGCAATATTAACAGGGCAGATTCAATTAAATAAAAAATTCAATGGAAATCAAAAAAATCTGTTTAATTCTACTATTCATTCTTTGCCGTTAGACATAGCTTTAAAGGATGTTAAGGAAAGATTTCATAATAGAAATGCAATAAATATTAGCGCAGAAAGTAAGGATTTTCCATTGAGTATGCTTTCCGGTTTTATTCCGGTAATAAAAAATCCAGTCGGTTCAATAGATTTGAATTTTAAGGCAACCGGCTTTTCTTTCACTGACCTGAACTATGTTGGAAATGTAAGAATCAATCCTTCGGTGTTTTTATTAGAACCAAACAATATGCTTTATACTGCCGATGGTGATATTTCTATTGATTATAAAAGTATAAATATAAATAAAATAAATTTAAGAAATAATCCCAAAGATATGCAATCTGGTGCTGCTGTAATCACTGGCTCTTTAAACCATAAGGATTTTAATATAAAGGATTTTGATATTGTTATTAAATCCAAAGGAATTCGCCTTTTGAGTAATGCTTCAATGCGCACTATGCCGACTCTATACGGAGATTTTGATATATCAACAGGAAATGATTCCGTTCGTTTTTCTGGCACAATGCAAAGACCTTTTTTAACTGGTTTTGCAAGCATTTTAAATGCAAATTTAATAATGCCGACAATGCAAATAAATCAAATGGTGCAGGCAAATGTCCGGTATGAATACGCCGGTTCAAATTTGAAAATTCAATCTGTTGATTTTGAAAAAGATGATACGAAACCAGAATACATTGAAAAGGAAACGGATTTTGTTACTTTAATGAATTATGACTTATTAGTAAAGTTCTTTGGAAAAATGTTTTTAAAGATGGAACTCGGCGGAATTGGTCAAATTGTTGCTGAAATTGGTGTAAAAGATAAAACCAAACCGTTACGCGTGGAAATGCTTTCAAATACTGCTCCAAAGCTATATGATGATATTGTAATTCAGGAAAATTCATCGCTTACTTTTTTAAGTAAGAATTTTGATATTTCTGGAACAATTTCCTTTCCAACTGGTTCAATTGCAAATCCCGGCTTAAACCTTAAAGCAATATATAACGGAAAAAGCTATCTTGACAACGTGCAACGGGATTTCACTGTTTATCTTTATTTAACAGGTACAAAGGATTATCCAAATTTAAGGTTTGATTACATCCTTGATAATGTTTCAGCCACCGGGGACTCCACTACAATAAGTGAAGATGCCTTATTTTTGCTTTTAGTTGGCAGAACAAAAGTTGAATTAATGTCTGGCGGGCAGGGACAAGGAAATATTCTTTCCGAAGGTGTCAGCTCTGGTGCTTCTGCTCTTTTTTCAAAGTATTTTACTGAAATTCTTTCCAATACTCCACTGAATATTCAAAGTGCAGACTTGGATTTGTCTGGTGGTTCTTTCGACCAGGCGAGAATCAAGCTGACTGGTCGTTTGTTCGGCAATGTGTATTGGCGTGTTGGCGGGACTGTTGCAGATTTAACAAACAATAACGAAGTGAGTATTGATTTGCCGCTCCCGATTGTGCTTCATCCGGAACTGTTTAATAATATTATTATCCAGTTAACAAAATCAACGAATACAGCTACTATTTACAACCGCTCTCAAAAAGACTGGGAATTAAAGCTAAAGTTTGGTGGAAGCTGGTAGAAAATAAAACTTCAGAACTCCTTCTCCCTCGTAGTTTGTTATTTCGCAGTCTTGTCATTTCGAAACGAAGTGAGAAATCTCACAAGTTATTGCTAATACTAAGATTTAGATGTCCTACATCTCCGAGATGTAGGACATCTTCTTGTTCTAAATTTCAGAACTTCTGATGCCTCGTAGTTTGTTATTTCGCAGTCTTGTCATTCTGAAACGAAGTGAAGAATCTCACAACTCATTGCTACCACAGAGTTTGAGATTCTTCACTTCGTTCAGAATGACATACTTTTTGTTATAATTTGCGCAATTGTTCTTTACGAGGCAAATCTCCTAACTCCTTTATTTTCGTTATGGGGTAAGGAGTTCTGAATTTAAACTTTCGCAAAGTTAAGAAACTTTACGAAAGTAGAAGAAATCTTCTTA
>CAZCLJ010000037.1:0-24605 GCA_964499465.1 uncultured Hyphomicrobiales bacterium | reverse complement strand
CTTCGTTCAGAATGACTGTGTTAAGTGATGTCATCTCTATTTAAATAAAGCACTTGCTTTATCAGGGGGTTCGGAATGACACCTTTTCTGTATAATTTGCTCAATTATTCTTTACGATACAAATCTCCTAACTCCTTTATTTTCGTTATGGAGTTCTGAGTTTATTTTATGTCAATAAAATTTTTTAGTTAAATCTATAAAAAAATGCCAAATAACAATCGAATCTTCTTTTTCTTTTTGTATCCTATAATTTATAGAACGAAGTTTTTCAATGTAAGGCGGGAAGCTGTCAATTTTAACTAATAGTTCTTGTTTATCAGTCCAGTCAATCGAACTATCTTTATTGTTTATAGATAATTCATTAATCCACTTATTTACTTTTTCAATCCAAACAATAGAAGAACGGCTTTGAATATAACCAAGCATACCACATACTTTTAGATGAGAGCAGTGCAATCCCCTTTTGAAACGCTCTATACCGCCGCGATCTCCACAAACATATTCTTTATTATTTGAAGATTCAGAAAATCTTTTTGCTTCGAACTCGAAAACAGTTTTAAATTCTGAAGTTCTTGTCATAATGTATATTCCAATATCAGTTTCACGGTCTGATTCTTCTTGAGTTGGATTTTTACTAAATCTAAAAGGAAATTCAAGATTCGTGTTTTCAACTTTTACTAAATCAAAATGATTAATAAGACAATCAGTTATTCTATTTTCTTTTTCTGAATCCTTTACTTCTTGATAATAAAAGGGAAAAGAAGAAATATTTGAATCTACAAATTCTAATATTTTATTGACTTCTTTGTTAGGTTCAACATCTAAGTCTGTTATACGCGGTGGAGTGTATGTTGGTTTATGGTTCTTCAGCATCGTAATATCTTGCTTTAATATAGTCTGTCAATGTTTCGTCGGCATCTCTCAACGCAATAGATTGCAACCAATAACGTAATTGCTTGGGTTTTCCTAAAATTATAGTATTATGTCCATAAACCTTCATTATTTTCTGAATATGAGTTCTTTCGTTATTTTCTTTTCTTGTTGGTATAGCATAATCAATATATTCTTCTAAATCTTCAACCTCTTCATATTTCGGTTCATTTTTTTCATCTGTATAAATAAAATGAACAGCAAAGAACTTACCTGCATCTAATACTTTAAATAACTGAAATGAATTATCCTCTGTTGCATAAATACTGTTTAATGTTTCACAGAAAATGTTTGAATAATCATTAATGTTGAACTGTTTAGTTAAAGTAGATGAGTTTAATTCAGAAGAAAAATTTATATTAACTTCATCTATTAGTAATTTTTCTAAATAAGAAATCTTTAATTCACTTATATTTTCTGGATAGGGCAAATTCATAAAATCCTCAGTCATAGGAACTGAAAACCTATTGACTTTGATTTGACTACTGGTTAGTAAAATATAAGCTCTAAGAATACTTGAATTTGCTTTTAGGTAATTATACATATTTAATAATAAATTCTTTTCAACTTCTGGTGAATGAATGCTAATGATTTTATTCTTAAATACAATATACTCATCTAAAAAATGTAATATTAAACTATTATTTCCAATATTTGAACGTATTAAAATATGCGGTTGAGTATATATTATTTTATCTTTTGCTCTGTGAAATTTTTGGATTTCACATACTTTTATTTTTGATTTATCTAATTTATTCTCTGTCATTGCATCGGTTGGTAAAAAATTCATACCAGTAATATACGAGCAAGGTTTTCCTGATGAACTTTCAATAAACCCTTCTCCTTTTGCCCATCCATCTTGGGCTTTTGATTTTATATATTCACCTAAAGTTCTATGTTTAGACAATCTTTCAATCAAATCAGCAATTCTTCCTCCACCTAATAAATTTGCTTTCCATATATAAAAATTATTTAAAATTGATTCTTTGCTTATTAAGTGAAAATCATAATAATCAAATTCTAAATATATTTTATTCAAATTGGTAAAAGTGCGGTTTGCTATTAAATGCAGGACGATGTCATTATCAGGAGCAGATTTATTGAGGAAAACAGCAGCAGTTGCAACATTCCTACTTTCGTATAGTATGTCGCCTAATTTTGTAAAATCTATAACTTGTAATAAATTATATTTTGTAAACAAATCTTTTCTAAATTCAAGGTCTTTTTGGTAAAGAAGCGGTCCCGATGGCTGAATCATACAAAGCAAAGCATCTTCTTTTAGTAAACGCATTGATTGAACAAGAAAGTGTAAAGCAGGGTTTTCATCTGGAATTTTTATATCGCTTTGGTAGCCATATTTGTTTTTTAATTCTTGAAAATGCTTACCCCTTTGCTCTTTTCCATCGACTTTTTGTAGATTGAAAGGAGGATTCCCAATAACTAAATCATAATTTGATTCTGGCTTATTCGTAATAAATTCAAAAAAATCTTTTTTAATAATATTTTTACTTAAATCTGGAAATTTTAATTCTTCCCAAAGTGGTGGATTTAAATCAACTTCGTCTAAAACAGCTAATGCTAAACTAAAAATTGCAAGACTAACAGCGTCTTCCTGAATGTCAATTCCAAAGATGTGTTTTTCAAGTAATTCCTTTAAAATGTATAAAGTAGGTTTTTTTAAAATTCCAGTTTTTTTCCATTCTTGATATCTCCACCACTCTACTATACGTTTAAATGCCTTAACAAGAAAGATTCCCGAACCACAACTTACATCAATTAACTTGAAATCCTCTTTGGGTTCTTCAAGCGGCATACACTCATCAATCATTGTGTTTACAACCATTTCGGGAGTGTAAACAATATCTTTACTTTTTGTTAATAGTACTTCATAAACAGAACTTATTACTTCAATCGGCAGATGAGAAAAAGAGTACATTCGCCAAAGAACATATTGATTTCCTTCAATATTTCCGTCAAGGAAATCTGCAAGTTTAGCAACAGTAGAATTTTGTATAGCATTTCGTTCTTCTGTTTCCTTTTCTTTGTTCCATTCGAATATTTTACCATTAAAATCTTTTGATAACTGGTCTAATAAATCTAATAACCTTCCATTTCTTATTGTATCGCAAAAATTTTCGCATTGGAAATAATTTCTAAAATAGGTTTTTGCAAAATATCCACTTTTACTTTTTTCATCTCTTTCTTCTAAATATTTGATTAAAAGACATTGGACAAGCAACTTTAATGCAATATGCTGGCCTAAACCAGATTGTTCTTGAAAATTTTTATAAACATCTTTTAATCCTTTTATTAAATCTTTAGTAACAGAATTTTCAAATTGAAAAATATTTATTTTATATAGTTCTTCCCAAAATAATCCAGAATCAAAATTTTTTTGATTAAATTCTTTAAGAGCTAAACCAGTTGTTTTTATAATATCTTCTGCATATTCTTCTTTGTTAATATTTGGTTTCTGTCTTGAATCAAATACATGAACTGAATTTTTTTCAATTATAATGTATAGAGGAACTTGAAATCCACTCCACATTTGTGAATGTAAAGAGTTTTTATCTAATTTATTATTTAAATTATTAAAAATATAAATTTGCGGTTTATATAGGCAAGAATCTTCAAAAAAGCGGAAATATACAGCGTCAGCTTTGTATTTTTCTTTAGCCGTTTCTAAAGCAAACAGAATTTCTGGCGTGCAT
Source organism: uncultured Hyphomicrobiales bacterium (assembly GCA_964499465.1). Classification (GTDB taxonomy): domain Bacteria; phylum Bacteroidota; class Ignavibacteria; order Kapaibacteriales; family UBA2268; genus JAAYJM01. The sequence continues at coordinate 20,964 of CAZCLJ010000037.1, read as the reverse complement.
AGCTCTGAACTAATATTATCAAGATTATCAGTTAAAATAACACCACTATCTTCTTTTTGTTTGATAAAAGAAAATTTCAGGGCATTTATTTCATTTTCAAATTTTGATACTTCCATTTTCATTTTTTTTTCTAAATTTTGATAGTAAATTACTAAATAATTAATTTATTTCAAATTTATAATTTTGATTTCAGAACTTTTTATGCTCCGTATTTTTTCCGCAATAAATATAGTTTTGAAGTTTATAAAAATATAGTGGTAAACACATAACTCCCAAATAAATTTGGGAGTTATTCTAATATTAGATAACTCCATAATTTATTATGGAGATAAAAAGCGAAATTATTCTGTGCGAGGCAAATCTTATAACTCCTTTATTTTATTATTAGGACAGTATCTCAGAATTTTAAAATAAGAATATTTGTATTGACTAATTCAATTTGCTAATTTGTTATATAAAACCAAAGAATTACAGTAATCTGTATCAAATTCAAACAGCCAAATATCCTTAAATTTGAAAGTTTCATTTTCAATCCATTCAGCACGGGTACCAATTTCCTGAACGGTTATTTCCTTTTCGTTAGCATATAAAAATCGTCCAATATAGCAGACTCTTTCATCTTTTATTTCAATATGGATAACTCCGAATTTTTCAGAAATTAATTTTAATGTGTCATTAATATTAATTAATGGATATTTATCTTCTTCAGTTAATTTTAATCCTTTAGCCAAAAGAACTTTTTCAAAAAATTCATTATTTTCATCTCTGATTATCTTTTGGATTTTTTTAACTTTTAGTATAATATAGCCATCAACAACATAATCACCATAATTATATTTCAATAAAGCCCATTTTTCATTAAAATCAATTAATATACCCATAATTAATTCTGTTCTACCCTTATATTTGATAGAAATATGCTTTCCAATCAAATTTTTCATTTTTTCAATTTTCATAATTATTTCTTTCCAAAAAAAAATTAACTTTTCAATAGTCCTACCACCACCACTCTCTTTTTGACTGCCTTGTCATTAGCATTTTAATTGCTTCGAGTGGGTCTAATCCTTTAAATAAAATATTATAAACCTGCTCGGTAATCGGCATTTCTACGTTATGCTTCTGGCTTAATGAAAAGGCGGATTCAGCGGTAGAAACACCTTCTGCAATCATTTTCATTTGACTTGTGATTTCATCAAGAGTTATGCCTTTACCAATTTGCTCGCCAACGAATCGGTTTCTGCTGTGTTTACTGCTACAAGTAACGTATAAATCTCCCAGACCACTTAAGCCGGAAAAAGTAATAGGATTTGCTCCGAGAGCAATGCCGAGCCGGGAAATTTCAGCTAAACCGCGCGTAATCAGTGCCGCTTTTGTATTGTCTCCAAAGTTCAACCCATCAATAATTCCGGCAGCAATTGCAATTACATTTTTTAAAGAACCTCCTATTTCGCAGCCCACTACATCTAAACTACTATATAATCTAAAATACGAAGTGGTAAAAATATCAACAATTTGCTTTTCGTATTGATTATGCTCCGAAGCAGCTACTACTGTGGTCGGTATTTGCTTTGCTACTTCTTCTGCGTGGCTTGGGCCAGTGATTATTGTATATTGCTCAGGTGAAATTCCACTGGTTTGTATTAGCACTTCAGAAATTCTTAAAAGAGTTTTTTGCTCAATTCCCTTAGCTAAATTTATAATGATTTTATTCTTTAAATTTAAATTTGTTACTACAGAACGTATATGCTGAGTTGGAATAGCCAGAACAATGAAATCATTTTTTTCTGCTTCGCTTAAATCGTTTGTAGCTTTTATATTTGGAGGAATAATTTTATTCGGAAGGAATCTTTTATTTGTATGTTCGATGTTTATTTCGTTTACAACATCACTTTCGAAAGCCCAAAGTGTTACATTATGTTTATTTTCTGAAAGAAGAACTGCAATAGCAGTTCCCCAACCGCCTGCCCCTAAAACTGCAATATTCATATTTTTTACTTTATAAATAAAGAAAATATTTAAATTCTATAAAAAAAACAAAATTACTAATTTTTCTTTAAATTCTGATTTATAAACATTTTTTAAGTTTGCATTAAGGTTTAGAAAGAATAGATAGTTTAGATTTTTTTTGAACTTTCGTAAAGTTTATAGGGTAATTTTAAAGATGTCATTCCGACTCACAAGATAAAGAAAGATTTTTATTTATAAGGGTATACCCATAACATCGCTACTTTTTACTACAAAAACTTTACAAAAGTTGAGAAACTTTTGCAAAGTAAAAAGAGCTAAAACTTTCGTAAAGTTTCTTAACTTTGCGAAAGTTAAAAGACGTCATATCAATTTAAATGAAGTACTTGCTTTATAAAGGTTTCGAAATGACCGTATTTTTTTGAGAGAAGTTTCTATTTTTTATCGAAATGATGGTTATCTTTAAATGATTCAAAATTTCCTCCCCAACGCCAGCCACGTTTTTCAAACTCTTTTACTATTCTTGAATCTTTGGAAAAGGTGCCGGGCATCTTTGGATTGTATTTTGCCCCACTCGGTGAAATTTTTCCATTTTCATATACTACTGGATTTTGTCTTGGGTTTATGTCAACTGCTTTTCCATAAGAATGGAGGGATAATCTTGTTGTATTTGCAATAAAACGGTAATTAAATGAAGAACTGTTGTTGTCCTCCATTGATTTGTCATCTGACCAGTCATATTTGACTATTGGTATAGCTTTTTCAACAGGAAATTTTGTATCACGAATAATCTGAAATATTTCAATTATTTCAGTTTTATATGCTGAGGAAACAATTAACTGTCCTTTATGCAATTTACTATCGAATGAATAGTAATACACATCAATCAGTGAAAGTGAATCAATGATTTCTTTTGGAGCTTTTGTGCTTTTGATTGCTTCAGCAAAAGTCAGATTGCTATCAACAATTGCCTTTTCTTCTACATTTGAAGCCAAAAATAATAGCAAAAAAATAAATAAATTCATATCAATACCTTTAAAAGAAAATAATACAGAATAATTAGTAAAACTTACTTCAAAATGCAAATTACATTTTTATTTTTAAATCTGATAAATTTTATTTATTTTTAATCGTCAATAATAAGTTATAAAAAAGATTAAATTAAAAAAAAATGGCAATAGTTTACGAAAAACAAATAAGTGTAAAACCCGGACCTTTCGAACACTTCGATATTACTACTTTTTTTACATATATACTTCTTGTTGGAATTGGGCTGATTTCTATTTACAGTGCTACTTATGATGCCGGAATGAGTACTAATTTCTTTAAGCAATTAACATTTGTTGGAATGAGCATAGTGGTGTTGTTTATAACAATGTTTCTACCTTTGAGATGGATAATAGCATATACAGAAGTAGCATATATTTCAACTTTAGTTTTATTAATAATTGTATTTATTTTTGGAAAAGAAATAGCCGGAACCAAAGGTTGGATTGGATTTGGAGGTTTTGGGATTCAGCCCGCTGAATTAGCAAAATTAGTTACTTTACTTGCAGTAGCTAAATTTCTTTCGTCAAAAGGGGCTGATATAAAGAAAATCAGAGACTTAGGCACTTTAGCCCTAATAGTAATTGTCCCCGTAGCTCTGATTGTGCTTCAGCCAGATGTTGGGACTGCATCTGTGTTTGCTGCAATTCTTCTTGGTGTTCTGCTCTGGGTAGGTTTCGATATTTTTACATTGTTTATTATTATTGCTTTACCAATAATTTTTTTAATATCTTTATTAGGAACTACTTATTATATTTTATCGTTAGTTATTTTTTCTGTAGTTACTTTACTATTCAGAAAAAAAATATATATTTCTACCTTAGCAATTGTATTTGCAGTTGTTGTTGGTATGGCAAGCCCAATAATATTCAATAATTTAATGCCACATCAAAAGGGTAGAATTGAAACTTTTTTAAATCCCGGTAACGACCCAAGAGGCAAAGGTTATAATGTAATTCAATCTACTCTGGCGGTGGGCAGTGGCGGTATGATAGGCAAAGGATTTCTTCAGGGCACCCAGACTCAACTCAGATACATACCTGAGCAAAGCACTGATTTTATTTTTTGTGTCCCTACTGAAGAATTTGGATTTATTGGAGGTTCTTTAGTAATTATTCTCATTGCTTCGCTGATGCTAAGAGCATTAAGAATATCAGCGGAATCGAACAGTAAATTTCTGAGTATAGTATCATTTGGTATTGCTTCTATTTTCTTTTATCATTCTATAATAAATATTGGAATGGTAATAGGGCTGATGCCTGTAATGGGAATACCCCTGCCATTTTTAAGCTATGGTGGCTCAGCTCTTCTTACTAATTCTGCTATGGTTGGGCTGTTGCTAAACGCTTACAGGTTAAGAAGGAAAAATTAATTATGCAAAATTTTAATAAATTAACAACTGAAGAAGAAAGGATTATTGTTCACAAAGGAACTGAAATTCCTTTTTCAGGAAAATATTATTATCATAATGAAGCAGGTATTTACACCTGCAAACGATGCAATGCCGAACTTTACCGCTCAGAAGATAAATTTGATTCAGGATGCGGCTGGCCCAGTTTTGATGATGAAATAGAAGGAGCTATCAAACGTTCAAGTGATGCAGACGGAAGAAGAACAGAAATACTTTGCAATAACTGCGGCGCTCACCTTGGACACGTTTTCACTGGTGAATATTTTACCAAAAAGAATATCCGGCATTGTGTTAATTCTTTGTCATTAAATTTCATTAAAAAAGAAAATGGATAATATTGAAATTGCTTATTTTGCTGGTGGATGCTTTTGGGGTGTTGAATATTATTTTCAAAATCTTGAGGGAGTTATTTCAACCAAAGTTGGCTATATGGGGGGATTTGTAGAAAATCCTACTTACAAACAAGTCTGTTACGAAAATACCGGACACGCTGAAACCCTTGAAATTAAATTTAACAATAGTAAAACATCATTCGAAAATCTGGCAAAACTTTTCTTTGAAATTCACGACCCAACTCAACTAAATCAACAGGGACCCGACATCGGAGAGCAATATCGTTCTGCGATTTTTTATACGAATGAAGAACAAAAAGCAATTTCACTAAATCTAATCAATATATTGAAAGAAAAAGGCATAAACGCTGTTACCCAAATAATACCAGCAACAATATTTTGGGAAGCAGAAGATTACCATCAAAAATATTATCTTTACAAAGGTCAAAGACCATACTGCCATTTTAGAAAGTTGATTTTTTAAATTCAGAGATCTAGCCCCCATAACGATTATAAAGGAGTTAGGAGAATTGCTCCGTAAAGAACAAATGCGCAGTTAATCTCCATAATAAATTATGGAGTTACTCTAATCATTAGAATAACTCCCAAATTTATTTGGGAGTTATTAGTATGGTATTTTGTGAAATTACATTTTTTTTATATCAGAACTTTCTTAATTCCGAAATATCAAGCTACGTGGCATCTGGAGTCCTTAATTTTGTTTGTAGCTTTAGCTACGTTATACTATTACTCCGCAAAACTTTGTTTTTTTAGCAAAATTTTAAGTCTAACTTTAAACTGAATAATTCATCAGATGACTTCCCAGTCATCTGATGAATAGATTTATACCAAGTTGCTTTTAAAGATAAATATGATTGTCAGTCATTCCGAAACGAAGTGAGTAATCTCAAACTCTGTGGTAGCAATGACTTGTGAGATTTCTCACTTCGTTTCGAAATGACAAAAATGCGAAATATCAAGTTAAGAGGCATCTGGAGTCCTTAATTTTGTTTGTAGCTTTTTGCTACTTTATGTCATCTCTATTTAAATAAAAGTCTTCTTTTATAGGGGGGGGCGGAATGACAAGCATGCGTAATAACAAACTATGAAGCATCAGGAGTTCTGAATTTTATTTAGTTCTTACTTTATTAATTCTATTTTCTTAATTTTGCAAATACTTATTCCATAAAAATGGAATATATAAACAGATTTAAAATCAAAGAAATAAACTAAATGGAAAAACTGCCTTTATCAGTCGCTATAATTACATATAATGAAGAAGAAAATATTGAACGCACTTTAAAAAGCGTAATGGATTTAGCTGCTGAAATAATTATTGTCGATTCATTTTCAAAAGACAAGACTGTAGAAATTGCAAAAAGTTATGGTGCAAAAATATTTTCTGAGGAATGGAAAGGGCATATAGAACAGAAAAATTCTACACTCGAAAAATGCAATGAAAAATGGATTCTGTCCCTTGATGCAGATGAGGTTCTGAGTAATGAATTAGAAGAAAATATTTTAGAAGCAATTAAAAATGAAAAATATGATGGCTATTTTATTAATCGAAAAACGCACTACCTCGGAAAACTAATGAATTACGGCTGGCAGTTAGATAAAAAACTCCGTTTGGTTAAAAGAAGCAGTAATCCTCATTGGGAAGGATTAAATCCTCATGACTTTTTGACGATTAATGGAAAAACTACTTTTTTAAAAGGCGATTTAATTCATTATTCTTATAAAAACTTACGGCATCATTTACAAAAAACAGTAGATTATGCCGAAATCTCCGCAAATGTATATTTTAATAATGGCAGAAAAGCAACTTTATCAAAACTAATTCTTAATCCGCTTTTTGCCTTTTTTAAAATATATATTTATCAGCGTGGATTTCTTGATGGATTTCGTGGTTTTCTTGCTGGTTTTAGCAGTTTGCTCGGCACTTTTTTAAAATATTCCTTTTTGTGGGAAAAGGAAAGCAAAAAATAAATTAATGTTTTGAACAATATACTTGTTTACCATAACTTTTAATATGTTCAATAAATCCGGATTTATCATAGTTATTGATTAGTAAAACTAGTTCAATTCTATAATCAATTTGATAGCTTATGTTAAATAGTTTAGCTGAATAATCAAGATAATCACCATAAAAAGTATTCAATATAATAGCAATGTCAATATCTGAATCTTCTTTATTACTACCTTTAGCATAAGAGCCATAAAGAATTATTTCATCAGGCGAAAGAATATTCAAGGTTTTAACAACGAATTTTTGAATTATATTATCAATTTCTTTATCCATTCGTTTAAATCAATTGTTTTTGATATCTAATAAAAAACAATAGTATTTGGATTTATACCTACTTCAAATCTTTTTTCTATTTTTGTTGAATCACTTAAATTATAGATTATTATCTCACCATTTATTTGATAATTTCTGGCATTGCCCACCCATAAAGTGTTGTCCTTTTCATAATATGAAAGGGAATACCATATTTCGTTTAAATTTGGATTTTGAATTACATTTATTATTTCATTGCCAGAAGCAGTTGCATTAATTTTTGATACGCCTTGTTTATCAAGGAAATATGCAGTTTGTCCGTCATCAGAAAAGCAAAGGGAACGCGCCGAAGTTTTCCATTCCTTTTCTATTTGAAAATTACTTGGATTAATCATAACAATTCCACCGATGGAATCCTTTAAAGAAGGCAAATGATTATAAATAGCAAAAATTTTTTTTATTGATTTATTATAAACTACATCGACAGTGTTTTTCCCTGAATTAATAGTATATACTTCTGACATTGTATTTAAATCAATAACAGAAACAGTTCCGGCTTTTGGTAGATGGGCAAGGTAATCGCCGTAGCCGGAATTTGCAACAAATAAGAAATTTCCATCTGTAACAATTCCTTCAGGAGCAGGACCGACCTCAATTTCTATATCCAATAGTTTAATTGTTTTAGGATTAAAGAATCTGATTTTGTGTTCGTAAAGTTCAGTGAAAGCAGCGAGAGTATCGTTAATAATGCAGATTTTACGTGGGGCGCTGTTTCCTTCAATTATTATTCTGCCAACAGAAATCCCTGTTCCCAAATTAAATGCTTCTATTGTCTTTGCTGTTGTAACTGCGATAAAACCGGTATCTCCTTTTATAGCTAAGTGATTAGCCAAATCGCCAATTCTTAAAGTTGGATTTACTTTCGTAAAGAAATTATTTGTAACTGATGATATTTCAAAATCGTATCTCGCTAAAGAAGAATTATCCATATTCCACAAACCTTCGCAAAGGATGTAGGCAGCTTTCTTACTTGATTTCAAATCATTATCATCGTTTGCTTCTGGGGTTTGAACGCAGGAAGTGATAAACATTAATAGTGAGAAAAGAAAGATATGTATTTTATATATGATTAATTTGTTCATAATAATATTTGTAAATGATATAGTAATAACATAAAAAAAAGTAAAGTCATACTATCAACAAGTTGATAGCATAGCATTAATTTTTTTGTAATGCTATCAACTTGCTGATAGTATGACTGAGAAAATTTGCCATTTCAAAGCGAATCAAGGAATCTCACAAGTCATTGCTACCACAGAGCTTGTTAATAATGGCAAAGATGTCCTACATCTCGGAGATGTAGGACATCTGGCTAAAATACTTATGTAAAGTTTCTTAACTTGTTCAAAATTTTTATCAATTCAAAATTATCTTACTATATCATTATAAATTACAAAAACCATTAGCAAAATAAGAAGCGAAAAGCCGACTTGCTGAAAAACAATTTTGACTTTAAGTGGAATTTCGCGTCTGAATATGCCTTCAAGAATAATGAAGACAAGATGTCCGCCATCAAGAGCAGGGAAAGGTAAAATATTAATAATAGCTAATGTAATTGAAAGCAGCGCCATAAAATGAAGAAAGTAAACCAAACCCATTTTTGCCTGGTCTGAAGCAGTTTGTGCTATTTTGATTGGTCCGCCGAGTGCCTGCTTAACGTGTATTGTGCCGGTAATTATTTGCTCAATAGAGCCGATGAAAAGCCCAACAGCTGAAATAGTTTCCTGAACACCTTTTTCGGTTGCTTCAAAAATATTAAAATCTTTATGAATGACTTTTCCAGTATAAACCTGACCAATTCCAATTCCAATAAGTCCATCGCTATTAGGAATAATAGTGTCAGCAAAAGTTTGATTTTCACGCTTCCATTCAAAAGCAACTGGCTTTTCTTTGTGGCTGCGAAGAATACCGACCATTTGCAGATAAGACTGAATTGTTTCGCCATTAATAGTGGAGATAGTGTCGCCTTGTTTTATTCCGGCTTTGTCGGCTGGTTTTAGCGATTCAACTGCACCAATTACAACAGCAGATTGAGCTGGATAAAGTCCCAATGCTTTCTCACCAGCTATAGTTTTTATAAGTGAAGAAGCAACTATAGTAACATTAATTTTTGTGCTATCACGTTCAATTAAAACGCTTTTGTCTTTACCAAAATCTTTTAGTGAAATTCCATATACGAAATCGTCCCAAGTGCTTACGGCTTCACCATTTATAGAAATTACTCTATCATTGTTTTTGAAACCAGCTTTTTCAGCAAATGAATTTTTTTCAATGTAACCGATTGTTGTTGTTGCTTTTAAAGCTTCACCTTCGCTCATTTTTATTCCGGTGAAAATTGCGATTGTAAGCAAGGCATTCATAATAACGCCGGCAGAAATCACAAATGCTTTTTGGAACATATTTTTAGTTCGAAATTCCCATGGCTGTGGCTCCTGATTTGCAAATTCAGTATCCAAACTTTCGTCAACCATACCGGCAATTTTCACGTAACCACCTATCGGGAAAACGGCAAGGCGATAATCTGTGTGCCCATCACCTTCCCAATCTTTTGGAAGACGCCCAAAGGTAAAACCATTGATTTTATTCCAACCAAAAAGACGATAGCCCATACCTATTGCAAAGATATCAACACGGATTTTCATCATTCTGGCTGCTATAAAATGTCCGAACTCGTGAACTACAATCAATATTCCAATTACTATTATAAAATAAAATAAGCTGCTTAAGAATTCCATTTTTTTCTCAATTTAATTAATCAATTTTTCTGTAAAATGTCTTGTTTCCAAATCTGTTTTAATTACATCATCTAAAGACGGATTTGGTATGATATTAATTTTATTTAAAGCTATTTCAATGAATTTTGCAATTTCTAAAAACTGGATTTTATTTTGCAGGAATGAATGAACTGCAACTTCATTTGCTGCGTTAATTATTGTGCAAGCATTTCCTCCAATTTCCATTGCTTCGTAGGCAAGAGCGAGACATCGGAATTTTTTTAAATCCGGTTTATAAAAATCTAATTTTGAAATTTCAGCTAAATCTAAACGTGGAAAATCAAATTCATACCTTTTAGGATAGTTCAGCGCATAAGAAATTGGAATACGCATATCCGGATTTCCAAGCTGTGCTTTCATCGAGCCATCAACGAATTGCACAAGTGAATGGATTATACTTTGTGGATGAATAAGAACATCAATTTTAGCTGGTTCCAAATCGAAAAGCCACTTTGCCTCAATTATTTCAAATCCCTTATTCATCATAGTTGCAGAATCAATTGTGATTTTGCTGCCCATTGTCCATTTTGGGTGATGAAGTGCGTTTGCAAGTGATAAATTCTCATTGCTTTCAAAAGAAGTATTTAGAAAAGGACCGCCGGATGCCGTTAAAATAATTTTTTCTATATATCTTTTTTCTTCGCCTACCAGACACTGCAAAATTGCATTATGCTCACTATCGACTGCGACTATATTGCAATTATGTTCTTTTGCTTTCGGAATGACTATTGAGCCGGCACTTACAAGCGTTTCCTTATTGGCAAGACAAATCGTTTTGCAATGCTCAATAGCTGATAATGTTGGTAAAACGCCACTGAACCCAACCAGAGCGATAAGCACTAAATCATTTTTTTCGTAAGAAGCTGCTTCAATGAGACCTTTTTCACCATATAAGAATTTGCAATCAGTATCAACAAGCCCTTTGATTGCAGAAATATCCTTTTCGTTTTTTACAACAACTCCAATTGGCTTGAATTTCTGAATTTGTTTTGCAAGCAGTTTTATATTGTTATGTGCAGAAAGGAATCCAATCTGAAAAGAATCTTTCATTTGCTCAATTACCTGAAGTGCCTGTGTTCCAATCGAACCAGTAGAACCAAGTATTGTTATAATTCGTTTATTTTCCATAAGTTTTTTTGGCTGTTAGCTGTCGGCTGTTAGCTATTGGCTGTTAGCTGTTAGCTGTTGGCTGTTAGCTATTGGCTGTTAGCTGTTAGCTGATAGCCGTTAGCTGATAGCTGTCAGCCGTTTCAAATTTATAATTTATTTAATAATATTTCATTTAAGAAAATAAAAAATTATTTTTTACAAAATTAATGCTTAATTATATTATTTTTAAATAAATTTAATTTTTTTTGAAAAGGAAAAATCCGAATTCCAGACATTTCGTAATTTAACAAATAAATTTAGTTTTTAGTTGTTTGTGGTTTATGGTTTATGGTTTATGGTTTATGGTTTGTTGTTTGTTGTTTGTTGTTTGTTGTTTATAGTTTATAGTTTCAGAACTCCTGATGCCTCGTAGTTTGTTGTTTCGCATTTTTTATTATAAGAAATTAAATTTGAATGTAAATATTTCCAATAGGTCATTCGTTATTCGTCATTTGTTATTAGTAGTTACAAACTAATGACCAATGACCAATGACCAATGACCAATGACCAATGACCAATGACCAATGACTAATGACTAATGACTAATGACTAATGACTAATGACTAATGACTGAAAGTTTAAAATTGATTATTGGTTATTAGAAAAAACCCGAATGAGCAATGACTGACAGCTGATAGCTGATAGCTAACTGCAAATATCGTGTTTGTATAATCATTTTGTATTTTGTATTTTTGAAAAGAATTATATAAGGAATTTGAAGATATGCACAATCAGGAATATATTATTTCAATAGATGACACAGCTGGTTTTTGCTGGGGAGTAGTCCGAACAATTGAAAAAGTAGAGCAATGTCTGGAAGAGTATAAAGACAAGAAAGTTTATGTGCTTGGCGAAATTATTCATAATCCAAGTGAAATAGAACGATTGGAAAGTAAAGGTTTGAAAACACTTTCAAAAGACGATTTAAATAGTTTTAATCCAGACAATTCTGTAGTTATAATTAGGGCGCACGGCGAGCCACCCTCAACTTACAGGCAGGCAGAAAGCATTAATTTAGAGCTTGTAGATGCCACTTGTCCATTGGTAAAAAATTTACAAAATAATGTAAAGAAATATTTTGACAATCAGTATCAGATTATAATTTTTGGGAAATTTAATCACGCTGAAGTAGTCGGTTTAAGAGGAGTTTGCGACGATAAATGTGTTGTAATTTCTTCAAAAGAGGAAGCATTGGAAAAAGTTGATTTTTCAAAAAAAACAGTTTTGTTTTCTCAAACCACTATGGATAAAACTAAATTTCATACAATAGCAAAAGCATTACAGGAAAGATTTTTAGCAGAAAATCCAAATTTGACTGAAGATGAGATAAATAGTATTTTTAAAAAGAAAGACACAATTTGTAAATACGTTTCAAATCGAAGTGAAACTTTGACAAATTTCGCTAAATCAAATGATATTGTTATTTTCGTTGCTGGCAGGAACTCATCGAATGGTAAAAGTTTATTTACTATATGCAATAATGCAAACCCAAATACACATTTTATAGAAAATATTTACGAAATTGAAAAAAGATGGTTTGCTGATACAAAACGTATCGGAATAACCGGAGCAACAAGTACTCCGCAATGGTATTTGGTTTCAGTAAAAGAAGAAATAGAAAAAATGCTTATGTTTTAGTTTTAAAGATAACTATAAGTCCTAATAATAAAAACAAGAAATTTGCAGACCAGCCGATTATAATCGGATTAATATCAGTTGTAAGTCCTATGGTTTGACTGAATTTAGTAGAAACAAGATAAACGAAAGAAACAATTAAAGCAGCAGAAATTTGAATAGCAATTCCTCCTTTTCGTCTAACTGATGCAAATGGAACAGCAAAAAGCACCACAATGAAATTAGCAAAAGGAAAAGCATAATTTGAGTAATACTCAATCATCTGCTTACGTGTGTCGCGTCCCCCACGCTGCATAAGACCAATATATTCACGAAATTCTTCAAAAGTCATTTCTTCAGGTATTTTTTTTATTTTTGCGATTTGGTTATGTGTAGTAAGAAGTTCAACATAGCTTGTATCCAGTCTTAATTGGGCAATATTACTATTATATGTCCTGTAAATTGCATCAATTAGTCTCCATTTATTTCTGGTAGAATCCCAAATCATCATTTGAGCATCAATCCGGGAAGTTAGTCTTGGTTGCTTTTCAGAAGAAAATTCTTCTATGGAAATAGAATGTCCGGTTTTATTTATTGGGTCGTAATAACGCATTACAATATTTTTTAGTGGGTTATCCCTGAAATACAGATTAAAAAGATTGCCGCCAATTTCTTTATTCAAATATTTTTGTTCAATCGAAAACTTCCTTTCATTTGATTTAGGGACGACCCAGCCATTGAAATAAAGTTGAATAAAACTAACGAGTAATCCAAAAACGACAAGTGGGAACATCAGCCGATATAAACTCATTGTGCCGGTTTTCATTGCTGTGATTTCATTTTTATTAGAAAGTCCGCCAATAGTGAAAAGCATCGCAAGCAGCATTGCAACTGGAGTAAGTAGTTTTATCACGTCTGGTAGGGTTTGAGCATAATACTCAACTATAATATCAAAAGGAGTATTTAAATCAATAAATTTATCTAAATTCTCCATCAAATTTACAATAAGGAAAATTGAGCATAGCGCTATTATGCTAAAAATAAAAGTAAAGAAAATATTTCTTAAAACGTAAAAATCTAAAATTTTCATCATCAATAATTAAATCCTTCACATTCTGCAAATGGAATCAAAATTGATTCGCTGTTTAATCTTTTTAGTTGGTCGAAATAGTAATTTGCCTGTTTAATGTTCCCTTTTGCGCAGTAAATATGCCCAATTCTTAGTAATGCTTTTTCAATTATTGTCGAGGGGCAATCCGGATTAGAAGCTAATTCAATTAATTTAATTTCTGCTTCATCTAATTTATCATTAACAAGCAGACATTCACAAATATAAAATTTTGCTTCAAAATAAAGTGAATCAGTTTCATTAAAAGTTCCGGCTAATGCAGAAAATTCCGGACAAGCGGCTGAGTAAAGTTCATTATCAAACTTTTCGATAGCGGCATCGAATTGCTTAACAATTTCTAAACTTGTTTGGGTAGTTTTAGAATCTAAAGCAATAATCGTAGTATCGGAATATCTCTTATTAATCGCAGCTAAATCTTCTTTTGTATTCGTAAGGATTGGCTCATTTTTAGTTTCTTTTTTGGGTTCCTGCTTTTCTTCACTTCTATATTCTTTGGTTTCAGCAACAGTCCTTCCTTTCCTGCTATCAGATATTCTGGGCATATTCCTTCCTGTTCGAACCGGTTTAGGTCCAGGTGCTTTCGTTGAGCAAGAAACAACAAGTAAAACTACAAGCAAAAAAATAAAATACTTTTTCATACTCTTTCAAAAGAATACTTTATAATAAGCAAATAATTTACAAATTTTTTTTTTATAAATAAAGAAAAAACTAAATTTATGTAAAAAAATTACGAAAAATTTTTTAATTTGTATTTAAAAATATTGATAAATTTAGAGGTATAAAATGTCTGGACATAGTAAATGGGCAAATATAAAGCATAAAAAAGCAGCAAAAGATGCAAAACGTGGCAAAATATTTACACGCTTAGCAAAGGAAATTACAATAGCAGCGCGCGAAGGCGGTGGCGATGTAGATGCTAATCCACGCTTGCGACTCGCTGTTTTGAATGCTAAAGCGGAAAACGTTCCAGCAGAAAATATTAAAAGAGCTATTCAAAAAGGAACCGGCGAAATTGAAGGTGCTGTCTATGAAGAAATTGTTTACGAAGGATATGCTCCTTTTGGTGTTGCTATTATTTTAGAAACCGTTACAGACAATCGGAACAGAACTTTCCCAGAAATTCGTTCCCAATTCGGAAAACTTGGCGGTAGCATAGGAGAACCCGGCTCAGTCGCCTGGAATTTCGACAGAAAAGGCGTTATCAAAATTAAAACTAACGGGAAAAGCGAAGATGATTTGATGGAAATTGTAATGGAATCAGGCGCTGAAGACTTAGAATTCGATGAGGAAGTTTCCCGTATTATTACAGATTTCGAATCGCTCACTACTGTTTATAAATTCTGCGAAGAAAAGAAATTGGATATTGCAGAAAGTAAATTCGAATATATTCCAAAAAATACTATAATGATTGAAAGCATTAATGATGCACGTAAGGTATTGAAATTCATTGATAATATCGAAGACCTTGACGATGTGCAAAACATTTATGCTAACAATGAGTTTCCAGACGAGATAATGGAACAACTCGAAAACGAAGGATAATGAGAATTATTGGTATTGACCCCGGCTCTATTATTTGTGGTTTTGGTATTGTTGATAAAATAGCGTCAAATATTAAAGTCGTCAAATTCGATGCGATAAAATTCAAGAATAAATCCGAACATTTGCATAAGCGCTTAAATCAGATTTTCAATACAATCGGTAACATAATTACTGAATATAAGCCAGAAGTTGCAGTATTTGAAAATGTTTTTTATGCGAAAAATGCCCAATCCCTAATTAAGCTAACGGCTGCCCGAACAGCAGCCGTTCTTGCTGCTCTTCAAAATGAACTACCAATTTACGAATTTACTCCACGCGAAGTGAAAAAATCTGTTACGGGGCTCGGCAATGCCTCTAAACAGCAGGTTTGCTATATGATTAAAAGCATACTAAAAATTGAGGAAGAACCACGCTTTTTCGATGCAAGTGATGCTCTTGCTGTTGCCCTTTGCTATTGCTACCGCTCCCAGCAAACAGGCAACTCAAGCCAATCTTGGGCTGAATTTATAAAGAATAATCCTCAAAGGGTTGTTAGTAAGTGATTTCATAGACTTAGAACTCCTAATGCCTCTTAGTTTGGTATTTCGCATATTTTATTAAAAACGAGTTAAATTTTAAATGAGTGCTTTTATGAAGTCATTAGTTGTTAGTCATTAGTAGTTGCAAACTAATGACTAATGACTAATAACTATGAAAATATTAATTGCTAAGTGCGAAATTGTTCTTTACGAGTCAATTCTTCTAACTCCTTTATTTTCGTTATGAGGCAGGAGTTTTAAAGTTACAAATCCTCCTTCCCAAGTTGCACTTGGGATTGAAGCTTTCTTTAAAGTTTTACTTTCAAATTATTCTAATATTGGAACACCAAGTGAATTCCTTTTATGCTTGTTAATTGATATTCTAATAGAAGTAAAGTACAACTTATGTGAAAATACCCTTCCCAAGTGCAACTTGGGAAGGAGGAAAACAACCTATTAACCTAATAATCTAATAACCCAATAACCTAATAACCCAACAACCCAATAACCCAATAACCTAATAACCCATTAACCCAATAACCCAATAACCTAATAACCTAATAACCCAATAACCCAATAACTCAATAACCCATTAACCCAATAACCCAATAACCTAATAACTCCAGTTTTCCGCAATTTGAAATTACTCACTTACTTTAATTAATCTTGCAGCAAAAGCACCATCAAAATTATGAATATGAGGAAAAGTTTGTAAGAATCCATCTTTACAAACAGCAGCAGGAATATATTGTTCAGCAGGGTCGAGTTTAAAGTTTGGAAAGTTTTCCAAAAACCAGTTGATGTTTAGGAAATTTTCTTCAGGTTCCATTGAACAGGTAGAATAAATCAGCACGCCACCGGGTTTGACAATTTTTGCGCCGGAAGCTAAAATTTCTTTTTGGATTTTTGCGATATTATATACATCGTCTCTTTCTCTTTTCCATTTAATATCTGGTTTTTTTGCAATGGTTCCGGTTCCGGAACAGGGCACGTCCATAAAAACAATATCCGGTTGGAAATTAGATTGAAAAGTAATAGCATCGCCAAGGGCAGCAACAATAGATTTGAGTCCGAGACGAGCGGCACCTTCTTCAATTGATGGCAGTTTATTTTTATATTTATCAATAGCAATTAATCTTCCCTTATCCTTTGCTAATTCAGCAAGGAAAAAAGATTTTCCGCCCGGTGCGGCGCATAGGTCAATTATATCTGCCCCCTGGAAAGGACGTGCCAAAAGAGCAGCCAGCGATGCAGCTTCATCTTGAATAGTAATTTTTCCATCAACAAAAATATCTAAAGCAGTTATATTCAAACGTGGAGTTTTTAAAATTAGAGATTGACTTAAGTATTTTGATTTTTCAAAAACAATATTATTTTCGGATAAAAATTTCTCAATTTCATAGACATTTGATTTTAAAGTATTAACTCTTATAGTTACATTGGGTTTCCTATTATTAGCATTAAGCAGCATTTCAGCTTCGTCGTTGCCGAAACGGTCCACCCAGCGCCGGACCATCCACCGTGGATGAGAATGATAGACAGTGAGAAAATAAATTGGGTCAGCTTCTTTGTCTGGAAAACGAATATTTTCAATATTTCTGGAAATATTTCTTAACACTCCGTTAACAATTCCTGCAGTTTTGTCACCCTGTATTCTTTTTACAATTTCGACAGATTCATTAATAGCGATAGCATCAGGAATCTTGTCTAAAAAGAGTATTTGGTAGAGTGCAACGCGCATTGCATTTTTAACAATATTCAGACATTTCATATAATCGCCGTAGTAGAACCCGACTAAAATATAATCAAGGCGTTCTTTCCAGCGAATTACTCCATTAACTAATTCAGTCAGTAACTGCTTATCTAATTGATTTAGCTTTCCTGTATTAAGCTCATAATCAACTAATTTATTGATATAGGAGTCGCTGCGTTCGAACCTGTTTAAGATTCTTATTGCGGCTGACCTTGAGTCAGATAAGCTTTCTAATGATTGCTTTTCTTGAAATGAAGCACCGTTATTCATATTGTTTCCCATGTAACTTGTTTTATTTTTTTCTTAAATTTACTGACTAATTCTACTTTATTTTATTTATTTTATTTTTTCATACTTTTTTCATAAAAAAAAGTTGCTTTTTTACAACTTTTAAAGTAATTTAAAAAATTGAAATATGCAAAATAAATTCACAAAATATTCATTTTGCATAAAAAAAAAATATTTATTAATTATTTTGAACTAATGATGATGAGAGTTGCCAATTTTTTTTACGTAATAGCATTTTTAATATGTTGTAATTTCTTATATTCTCAGGAAATTATAACTAATAATGAGGGGCAGACGAATATATACGCTGCATTATTGGAGAATTCTTCTGTTAGACAAGACGATAAAGAACAGGAAGAAGGAATTTTGTCTAACAAAAATATCAGGATTATAAATTTAGGTCCTATTGTCAATTATAAAGGTCTTGACTATGCTCCAACAGTTACAGCAGATGGAAAGACTTTGTATTATGTATCTGATAGGTCCGGTAGCCAATATAACCGTGATTGGGGTATTTATTCACACGATTTCTGGGCTGCAAAAAAAGGGCACCGTTTAGATACAATTTTCTTTGAGCCGTATAACATTGATACGACCACACATCTAGGAACTCTCGGTGTAAATACTATCTTAAATGAAGGAGCCGCATCTATTGCTGCTGACGGACAAACACTTTATTTTACTGCCTGCGAACGTCCAGATGGTCTTGGCGATTGCGATTTGTATAAAACTACTATTGAAGGCGACCAATGGGGACGTCCGGTTAATTTAGGTAGAAATGTAAACACCCGCAGATGGGAATCTCAACCTTCAATCCATCCATACCAAACTAGAATTTATTTTACTTCTAACAGAGACGGCAGTCCTTATGGAAGTAAAAACTTTGATATTTGGTACTGCGACTGGGATGAAGATGAAGAAGAATGGAAGCCAGCTGAAAATTTGAAAGCAATTAATACTCCGGGTAGAGAGTTTTCTCCTTTTATTGCTGCTGACGGTGTTACTTTGTTTTTCGCTTCCGATGGACATACACCAAATTTTGGTGGTTTAGATTTTTATGTTGCTCGTCTTGACCCAGAAACAAATACCTGGTCTCAGCCACAAAATATCGGGAGACCCATTAATACTGAAGATGAAGAACAATTCATTACCCTGCCTGCATCAGGTGATATTATTTATTTTTCATCTAAAAGAAACGACCTAAAGGGGTATCAAGGAAATTTAGACGTTTTTATGGCTTTCGTGCCTTCATTCTTCAAAACTTTAATTCTAAATATTCAGGTTATTGATGAATGTAGTAAAGCACCAATTCCAGCAGCTATTCAGGTCAAAAATACTTTAACAGGCAGAATTGTAAAAGACAGTTTGACAAGTTCAAAAACACAATTACAAATGATTATTACTTATGCAGACTTTGGAAATCCAAAGGACTCAATAAAAGTTGCAAATTTTGAAGTTACTGCTGAAAACGTAAATTATACTAAAGTTGTTAGAATGCAGCCAATCGGGCGCCCACCAATGACGCAAGACCAAAGTGAAGCTGAAAAAGTTGCCGGCGATACTACTGTTATTTTCACAATGGGACAAAGACCTGTTATCGGGGCCGAAATCGACGAAGCAGATTATATAAAACGCGTTAAAGATGCTAAGCCAAATTTAGCCAAATTCAACGGACTGGTTATGGAGCAGGTTGAAACATGGGACTTGTATCCCTTGCTTAATTACGTTTTCTTTGATGTCGGCTCCTCTGAATTTTCCGACAGATATATTCTTTTTGAATCAGCAAAAGAAACAGTTGGCTTTGCCGATACTACTATCGCCGGCGGAACTCTCGACAAATACTATCACCTTCTTAATATTTACGGATACCGCTTAAAAAAACACCCAAATGCCAAAATTGAAATCGTTGGCTGCAATGATGGAAATACCAAAGAAGAAAAAAGACCAAATCTTTCTAAAGAAAGAGCTACTATTGTCTATAATTATTTAAAAGACATCTGGGGTATCGAAGAAAACAGAATGAAACTTACACATAGAAATTTACCAGCTGTTGTTTCTAATTTAAAAGACTCACTCGGTATTGTTGAAAACAGAAGAGTAGAAATTCTTAGCAGCGAATGGGAAATTATGAAACCGGTTTTCGATAAAGACCCAAAAACATTTCCACAACCTGTAACTATGAACTATACTCTAAAAAATGGTATTGAAGACGAACTCGTTGTTAAAAGAAGAGTTGAAATCACCCGCGGTAATGAAAAATGGAAAACTCTGACTGACATCGGGGTTATCGACCCACTTTATAAATGGGATTGGAAAAATGAAAAAGGTAAATATCCAACAGATAATACTCCTTATACTGCACAGTTAATCGTTACAACAAACACCGGAGCAGAATGTGTCTCTGACCCAATTGATATTCCAGTACTACAGGTTAAAACTACTGATAAGAAAATTGACAGAATTGCAGACAGCACTTTAGAAAATTATAGCTTAATCCTTTTCCCATTCGACAGACACGACGCAGGTCCCATTAACGAAAGAATTATGCGCGATTACGTTTACGAAAGATGTAAGCCAAATTCTAATATTGAAGTTATTGGACATACAGACGTTGTTGGACTTTATGACCACAATAAAAAACTTTCTGAAAAAAGAGCAAATACTGTTTTTAACGGTATTATGAAAACAACCGGCGGAAAAGTTGGTATCCTAAATCAGCGTGGAGTCGGCGAAGATGAGCCATTATATAACAACATTCTTCCCGAAGAAAGATTTTATAATAGAACAGTCCACGTGAAAATTAAAACTCCTATTGAAAAATAGTTTTATTAATTGATAATTGATAATTGATAATTGAATAATGGTTTATAGTTTGGAATAGAGCTATAAACCATTTTTTTTAAAATTTTGAACGGTCAAAATCGTTTGAATATATACAAATTTTTATAATATATAAATAATACCAAACCGCTAACAATAATGGTAATACAATCTGTTATTCTGAAGCGCAGCGAAGAATCTCACAACTTCTTGCCACCACAGACTTTGAGATTTCTCACTTCGTTGCCAATGACATCGTAGTTTGTCATTCTGACGGATGT
>CAZCLJ010000036.1:0-24742 GCA_964499465.1 uncultured Hyphomicrobiales bacterium | reverse complement strand
AAGTTAATTCTATAATGTTTTTTTAAGTATTTTACCTTTTTAGAGTGGACTCATAAATAGCATTAAATTAAAGAATGCTTCAGTCTTATAATGACTGGCAGTCATCGTATGACTTGAAAATCACAGCAGGTCTATGCTCGTAAACCTACCTATTTCATCATCGTACTTTCTTACTCCGTGGTCGGCGTTTTGCTTTCTTTGAAATGCAGATGTCCTACATCTCGGAGATGTAGGACATCTAAGAAGCATCCACAGCGGTTCTATACTAATAAAACCTATCTCATCATCATACTTTCTTACTCCAAAATCGTCGTAATTGCTTTCTTTGTCTTTTTCCTTTCCGATGAATTTAGAGCGGTTAATGTCAGTTGAAGCATAGAGTTTTCTACAAATCCTCAGGCATTAATCCAGTGTGTTTCGAAATTCTTGAAAGCATTTTTTGACCTATTTCTTCATTATCGTGAAAAGCAAATACAAAATTATTATAATTGGGATGCTCTAAAATTTTATGAGAACCACTTATACGCTTTATTGTCCATCCTTTTTTGATAAGAGCTTTTAATAATTGTTTCGATTTTACACTATGCCAGTTACTCATGCAAATGCAAAATTAATGTTCGAATATTCAGTCAATTTATTTTCAGATTCAATTCTTTCGGATAAAACTTTTAAGGCAAGTGAAATGACTTTAGCAGATGCTTCTTCCTTACTATTTCCATAGACTAAAGCACCTGGTAATGCTTCAATTTCGGCAATCCACCTTCCATCATCTTCAATTTCATATTGAATTTCAAAATTCATAATAACTCTCTTATTTTTTTAATAATAATAATTTAATAAAATTATGGTAATAAAGCAAATGTTTTTAGATTTATTATACTTTATTATTAATTTAAGATTTGTTTTTAATTTTTTACAATTATGTTAAGATTAAAAATTGCAAAGAGCAACAGCATCAACCATCGGGTTAATCCCAGGGCTGATACGTTCTCTTGAAGCCATACGAACAACAAGTTGATAGTATGGCTATAAGTTCTAAGTATTTTATTTTTATAGAAATAATTATAAAAACTCAATTAATAGAATATTTGATTAAGTAAAAATATTTTACAAGTAGCATAAAAATATAAATTATTTTCTAAATAGTAAAAAGAAATTGCCAAAAGCCATACGAACAACAAGTTGTTCGTATGGCTGGAAAGAGTTTTTCAAAGAACGAATCAGCCCTGGGGTTAATCCGATGGTTGTTTGTGATTAAAATTGAATAAATGTAAGGAACGCAAATTTGCGTTCCCTACAATACTCGAACTTTGCTAAAGTTTCTTAACTTTCGTAAAGTTCGAAAAGCACCGTATTTGCGAACACCGTGGTCGGCGTTTTGCTTTCCTTGTCTTTTTTCTTTCCGATGAATTTGGAATAAAAATATTAATTTAATATGATTCCATAGCTTTTAATAGTATCTAAGAAACCACTGCTATCCTCAGATTCTTTTAAAATTATCGGTTCAATTCGAGTATCTATTTCCCATAATTTGGAAAATAACTTTGTCGAAATATCAATTGTGTTGATTGAATTATCATCAGTAACAAAAGCAATATCTATATCGCTATTTTCTTTATTTGTCTTTCTTGCATAAGAGCCATAAAGTATTGCATATTTGAAACTAAGAATATTTCTAGCTTCTTTTACAAATTCCTTTATAATTCTATTTGTTTCTTTATCCATTTGTATAAGCTTTCGGTTTCTTTAACTAATGATTTAACATAATCAAATGTAAGGATTTTAAATAATTCATCTTTATTGCTTGGGTATCTTGCTTCAATATTAAGTGGCATTAGCTTATTGATTAAATTTTTGTGCTCGGGCAATAATATTTTATCAATTTCTGATTTTGTTGATAATATTAGTAAATTATGTGTATAAGGAGGTTCGTTTTCCAATTTTTTCCAATAAAATGCTTTCAATGATTTTTCAATTGTGAGATGGCATAAAAAAGCAACATAAAGGAATTTTTTGGAACTGTATAAAGATTTTACTGTTGAAATATCGTATTCAGCAAGTTCCAACCAATAGTTTACTTTATCTTGAATATTTTTCATTTAAATAAAACATTTATTTAAAATTAAATATAATAAGAAATAAGTTAAAAATCAAATTAAAATTTAAATCTTATTTTTCATAAAAAATCAAAATAACCTGATATTCTACATCTCAAATATAATATAGTTTATCTTCTAAAAAAACACCCACAACGGGTCTATACTTATAAACCTACTGATTTCATCATCATACTTGCGGACATCGTGGTTGGCGTTTTGCTTTCTTTGAAATGCAGATGTCCTACATCTCCGAGATGTAGGTCATCTAAGAAGCATCCACAGCGGGTCTATGCTAATAAACTTCCAATCTCATCATCATATTTGCGGACATCGTGGTCGGCGTTTTGCTTTCTTTGAAATGCAGATGTCCTACATCTCGGAGATGTAGGACATCTAAGAAGCATCCACAGCGGGTCTATGCTGGTGAAACGCCTAATTTCATCATCATACTTGCGGACACCGTAGTCGGCGTTTTGCTTTCTTTGAAATGCAGATGTCCTACATCTCCGAGATGTAGGACATCTAAGAAGCATTCACAGCGGGTCTATACTTATAAACCTACCAATTTCATCATCATACTTGCGGACGCCTTGGTTGGCGTTTTGCTTTCTTTGAAATGCAGATGTCCTACATCTCGGAGATGTAGGACATCTAAGAAGCATCCACAGCGGGTCTATGCTGGTGAAACGCCTAATTTCATCATCATACTTGCGGACACCGTAGTCTGCGTTTTGCTATTTCTTCCCACTTTGCGAAATTTTCTTAAATTATAAATTCCAGTTATCTTTCAATGACAAATGGAATTGTATATAGCTTGTTATTTATCAGATACTTGATAAAATACATACCATTTGAAAATCCTTTTTGATTTAAAAGATAGTGAATTTCATTACTTTCGATGTTTGCAGAGAATCTGTCAATTTCTCTTCCATAAATATCAAAAATAGAAAATTGGGTTTCAATTTGATTGGATATTTCAGGTAGAAAGATATTAATATAATCTTTTGCTGGATTAGGATATACTTTTGAATAATTTTTCACAATTTCATCAAAAACATCAGAAATTACATTTTTGCAGTCTGTAGTTCCGTGTAAAGAATGGACTGAACATTCATGTTCAACACTATTGCCAGAAGCTTGGAGTAACCAGTATGCTTCACCCCAGTTTAATTCCGGAAAAATTGAATTCACAGCAAGAGCAATTTGGAATTTGTCAAGCGGTTTATTTGCTTCATAAAAATTCTGATAATCCTGATTAGCTCTAATTTTCTCTGCAAAAAAGCCGCTATCGTTCCATTCAACGTCATCAAGATATTTGAATTCTTTTAAAATCTCATCAATCTCAATATCACTACCATCAAAAGTTTGAGGTATAAACATATCTCCTGATTTAAACAATGAAACACCAGCTCGCTTAGTAGTATCGGAAGCATCAGTAAAAATATAAATCCAGGTTTCTGATTTACCGGTATTTAAGTCAAAAGTAACTATAATTGGAATTCCACTATATTCTAATTCTGCATTAGCTGTTAACACTGCGAGCAGTTTGAGATTTTGATAGTTTGAAGACGACATAGCATTTTTTGCAGTTTCCAGACCATCTTTAGCCGTAAATTTCTCAAGAAATTGAGCATTTGCTGTTACTTTTATAGCTAGTGCAATAAAGAACAATGATGCTATTAGTTTTTTCATAATAATTCCCTTTTAAATTTATTAAAATTATTTTTTCCAATCAAGATGGCACAGTTACTAAAGCATTGTCAATAAGGCGGGTTTTACCAAGATAAGCAGCAATCAATATAACAATTTGCTGGCTTGGTAAAAATTCATCTGGTTCAAAAAGATATTCAGAATCGGCTGCGGAGGCATAATCAATTCGGATATATGGAACAGAACGTAATTCCTTGTGCATTACAGCATTAATTATTTTTCGTTTTCTTTCCCCATTTTGAACAACAGCAATAGCTTCTTCCAATGCTTTATAAATAATTGTTGCATCTTTGCGCTCCTGTTCAGATAGATATACATTCCTTGAACTCATAGCGAGTCCGTCTTCTTCACGCGTTGTAGGTGCTACAACCATTTGTATATTCATATTTAAATCCGTAATTAGCTGTTTAATTACAAGGGTTTGCTGAAAATCCTTTTGACCAAAAATTGCGTAATGTGGTTGGGTTGCATTTAGCAGTTTTGCTACAACTGTAGCAACTCCGTTAAAATGAGAAGGGCGGGAGATTCCTTCAAATTTTGTTGTAACTCCTGTTATTGCTATGACTGTTCCAAAATTTTGTGGATACATTTCGCTGACTGATGGATAGAATAAAAAGTCAGTGCCGGCTTCTTCAGCTAATTTACTGTCCCTTTCAATATTACGGGGATATTTTTCAAAGTCTTCGTTAGGTGCAAACTGCAAAGGATTAACAAAAAGTGTTGTAATAACAACATCTGCTATACTTTTTGCTTTTCTAATTAAATTTAGATGTCCTTTATGGAAATAACCCATAGTAGGGACAACAGCTACTTTTTTCCCTTCAACTTTACGAGAAGCAGATATTGCCTGCATTTCTGATATTTTTTCAATAATTACCATTTTTCTTCAGTTTTATTAATAATTGATTTTTATAATAACATAATAATTAACAGTTTAATTTATACTCCTGTTAATGTAAGTATAAAATTAGTAAATTATTTTTAAAGAAATGAAAGAAATTTGAAGAAAAAGAAATGAAAGTTTTAATAATAACCTTATTCAGTGAGAAAAAAATAGCTTATATTATTTTTGTCAAAATTATGGAAATTTTTTAAAATTTTTTCTCTTTTTTATATTTTATTTAATTTTCTACATCTTTTTTTTGTAATTTTACTCAAGTTTTTATCAAAATATGCTCTTTTTTTACTCTCTACACATAGAACTCCATTGTAGTCCTTAAAACCTATACTTTTTACACTATTTCTTTTGTCTTTACTTGTTGCTATTCGAACAAAGCAACGAAGCACGGCGTCCATAAGTATTCTTCAAATACTTTTATTGTATTTCGACGTGCTTTCGATATATACTGACAGCCCATATACATTATATTCTGCAACACTGTCCGAATTCGTAGTCGTAATCCACGTTTGCCAGGAACTAATCCTGTCGCCAATAATTCTTTGCCTAAAAATCGAAGCAAATTAAATGAAAGCATTCCCATAAGCATAAAGCAGTAATTTGATTCAAATTTGCCTGATGGTAAGCGTTCCATATCCAAATCACTCTTAAATTCACTATGATACTGCTCACTTGTCCCATGTTGATGATATAATTCCTCTACTTGCTCGGCATCCAAGTTCAACGAATTCCAGTAAACTTCTACATCATATTGCGGTATTAAATAATCTAATCCTTTCCTGTCTTTCTTATATTCGGTTACTACTACAGATATCGGGATTTTCTCGCCTTTAACTTCACGCTCCCAATTGCTATAATATACTGTGCAACCAACATAATTTTTGCTTTCAATCTTCTTACCCTTTGAAATTGCATATTCTTTGTATGTGTCTATAGGTTCTCTACGCAAATTACGTTTAATTATAAATTCTGCTCCTAATTTCTTGAAATGTAATACCAAGTTGCTGTCATCATTTCCAGAATCCATTATTGCAAGCAATGGATAAGGACCCAACTGCTTTGCTAATCCTATTGTTTCTTCAAAATATTTATCTGTTCCTTCACAGTTGCTATGACAGCTTCCTTCACGAAGTTCATTGTTTATCATAAAACCACTTTTGCCAAAATAGCTCATCATAGGGGCAAAACCATCAAATAGCTTGTATGTCTTTGATACACCTTCTTTTCTCGAACCTGAATTATCCATCGGCGTTACATCTGATTCCAATATTATGTATGGGACTTCATTGATTTCTATTGTTTCATTTGCAATATGATTCTGCAGCCATTCTAAGTTTGTTTCCCGAAGAACCTCCCGCATTTCCTCACCATAGCTTTCCAGACGCTGTCGTAATGTTACCGATGATGGAACTGTATGTAAATTCAGCACTTTCTTGAAATATTTATCTTTGCGGTATAGTTCAACGTCTTCAAAATCAGTTTTACCAAGAGATATTAACGCAATGTAAGTCTTGATTATGTCATAATCAGAAATAACGCCAGAGTTCTTTTTGATTTTAGAAATTTTATTTATTCTTGAAAAAAAACGAACATCATTTAAATAATTAGCTATGAAAACTAAACCGGAATGATTAACAATAACTTTTTTTGTAGTTTCTACGATAAAATTAGCCATTTTTATTTTGGGTGAAATAATTTAACATCATAAATAATTTGTAATTAATATATTTTTATGACGTTTATATCATTTTGTTATTGTATTATCTCACGGAATAAGGTCAAAGAACATTTAGCATTTATAAACCTTTGCAAAATGCAAATGTAGAAAATTATGTAATGAAATGCAAAAAGTAGTCATCCGATGATTAGGAAGTCATCAGATGACTTGACAAAGCTTCACTTTCCGAAAGTTTGAAAGGTAGATGGGCTCCACTTTCCCAGGTGGAGTCCATCTTTTTCTTTTTCAAAGAACATTTAGCACTTATAAACCTTTGCAAAATGCAAATGTAGAAAAATTTTAAATGAAATGCAAAAAGTAGTCATCCGATGACTGGGAAGTCATCCGATGACTTGACAAAACCGCACTTTCGTAAAGTTTCCCAACTTTGCGAAAGTTGGGAAAAATCAGGGCAGTGAAAAGGCTGCCCTGTTATTGAATCAATCCTAATCTTTATCGCAAGGTATTTCAGGACTCATTAATCTTTCATCAAAATTATTACAAAAGTAAAACATTATTAACTTCCAAGTTGTTCTTGGTTCATCATTAATAAATTCAAACCAAATTATATCTTTATTATTCTTACTTCTTATTTTAATTAAATGATTATACCATAATATTATTCTTGTTGAATTGTCTTGAACTGCATAAAAATCCTCATCAACAAAATCATATCCATCTTTAAATTTTCCTTTAATAATATTTTTCTTAAGTAAATCTGAAGTAAATCGTAATGACCTCTCATCCGTAGAATTAATTTTATGTACTTTTAATGTGTCTTGAAATACAAAATATAAAGAATCTGCGTTCTTAATTAAATAATCAACATACAAATAGTTTTGCTTTAATTCTGATTTTTCAAAACCATAATAATTTTTACAGCTATTGAAGGTTAGCATTATAACGATAATTCCTGATATAACAGTGATTGTTTTCATTTTAATATTCTCCTAATTTTATTTATGGAATTCTAATTTTTCGTCCATTGTTATTAAATTCATACTGTCGCATTGTTCTTTCTTTAGCGCTTCCTTCTACATTAATTTCGTCTCTAAAGAAATTAAAGTAGTCTAAACGGTGTCCCGTTTCATGTGAAAACGAAAGGTTGAAATCAACCGGAATATATGAAATATTACACATAGCTCCCAAAAACCAACTACTTTCCCATGTTAAGTATTTACCAGCTGGGCGATTTGGTCCATCATTTAAATGTTCAGATGCAATATAAATACATCCAAATTCTAATTCAGGTATTGGAGGTAATAATATATTATCTGGATCTTCAGCAAGCCAATTTTGCTGTATAATTCCATTAAGATATTTGGTGTCTTCGCCGTATTTTCCATCATATAGATCTGATAGTATAGTTCCACTTATTGAAACATCAACCTTTAATTCATATCCTTTAATAAAATATTCTATTAACTCATCTCTTGTTCCTACATCTTTACACTGCCAATCCAGCCCTGCTTTTATTTTCTTTTCAATTTTCTCTTTGTCTTGGTCATCGTTATATCTGTATAGAATTTTACCTTCTACACCGTTAATTGAATACGACATTGAACCTACTTTCGTTCCCGTTCTTCCGCTTGAACCGCCTCCACCGCCATTATATCGCGGTTCGCTGTTCAATGCCCAAGATTCTGCTTCCCATTTGTCTCTCATAAATGATTTCGTTTCTTCATATGGTGTTGCTGTTCTTGGCGCCGCAAGATGTTGCATAAGAGGAGAATTTTCTGGAGTTCTTGATACCCAAGCTTGCACTCTATCTTTCTCCTTCTCCGGATACAACCCAGTTGGGTCGGTGAAGGAGGTGGGATTGTTAAAGCAGTAGTGGTATGGCGTTTGAGATGGTTGAATATCAAGGAGCGGGTCTATTGCAAGGAATCTGCCTATTTCGGGGTCGTAGAGGCGGAAGCCCATTGCAAAATAGTCGCTTTCTTTGTCTCGCTGCTCTCCAAAGTACAGAATTACAAACCATTTGTTATATTTTGTTTCGCACACAATAAAATAAAAACTAATATTTTAAAAAATTTGATAATAAGTCATTAGTCATTGGTTATTGGTTATTAGTTTTTTGACTTCTACTAATGACAAATGACTAATAACTAATGACCAAAAAAAATTAAATTATACTAAGAAGCAATGTTCAGGAATAGTATATTATATAAAAATATTTATTAATAATTTAATGAATTAAACTAAAATATAATATATATTAGTTGCTTTTATTTAGTTCATATTGCAAAGAATTAATTTTTCTCTTGGTGAGTTCAATCCACCATTGATTTTTTTGCTTAATACCATCAATATATTTGAAGAATCCTTCAATTGTTTCTCCGGATTCTTTCCACATTTTATCTCTGGCATCTCGCTGAAATTTTACACAATCAAATTTCTTCATTTGAAATCACCTCCTTTGGATTTCTAATTTCAAGTAAATTGTAACCATACATAATATTAACTGAATTATATTTCCTAATTCTATCTAAATTGACAATATGTTTAAAATTCCAACTAACTAACACATCAATTTTATTAACTACTGCAATAGCAATATGAATTGCATCATTTAAATATTTTTTTGATATAACATTTAATTCAATATACTTTGATGATAAAAATTCAGTTTCTTCATCCTTTGAGATAAATAATATGTTCTCTTCAGGGATTTCATTGATTTTTTCTTTAATATATTTTGGTGCATTTGCTAATTCTTCAATAGTAGTTTCAGAAATAACTGCAATTTTTTTGCCTTGAATAAACTCATTAAAAAGTCTATTTGACCATTCTGAAAATTCGTCATCAAAACAACCTCCAATTACAGACGTATCTATATATATTTTAAGTCTATGCATAAAATTGAAATTAATTATTTTATTGAAACATATTATTTATTTTCACTTATATTTAGCAATAAATTAACATTATCTACAAATATATCAAAAATATTTATTTTTTCAATAATTTATTGAACTATTTTTACAAATTCAATTCCCTTCCCAAGTGCAAATGGGAAAGAGATGGAAAAGAACAAATGTAGAGACGCAGCATGCTGCGTCTCTACAAAAACCCGCACTTTCGTAAAGTTTCCCAACTTTGCGAAATTTTGGGAAAGCGAAGCAGGGCAGTGGAAATGGCTGCCCTGCTATTATTTTGTAAATTCAGACTTATTAAAATTTTACTTATTAATAAGGAGATAAACTACCAGCATAAACATGAAAAAGAACAATATTAATTATAATCAAAATAATTGTTAATATGTTGTAACTTGTTTTAATTTTAAATATTACGTTTATAAAATAAAAAACTACTGGTAAAAGTGGAAGAAAAAAGAATGGCCAATAATTATATTCTACATTAAAAAACAAAATATTATATTCAAACCAAGTTGATGTATAACATTTTCCACTAATAAAAGTAAAGTGAATCACAAATAATATATTAATTATAGCTAATATCAAAGGCAATTTTTTCATTGTTTATCTCCTATTAAAATTGTTAAAATTCCATGTTCTTGCTCGAAATTCATTTAAAAATCCTTGTTCGTATTTACGCCCATTCGTTACATTTATAAAACTACCATTTGAAATATAAAAACAACCTCTTATAATTGAGTAACCCATGTAACCAACACAATTCCATGGAAAAAAATACAACAGAATAAATCCAGAAAGCAAAACAGGACAGACGGATAGTCTGCCCTGCTAATAATAATTAATATGGTTTTAATCTACCACCAAATACATTAAAAAGAATAATATTAATTATAATCAAAATAATTGTTAATATTTTATAACTTGTTTTAATTTTGAATATTATATTTATAACATAAAAAATTAACGGTATCAGAGGAAGATAAAAGAATGGCCAATAGTCATGTTCAATATTAAAAAATAAAATATCATATTCAAACCAAGTTGTAGTATAACAACTTCTTATAAAAGCAAAATGAATCACAAATAATATATTAAATATTGCTAATATCAAAGGTAATTTTTTCATTGTTTATCTCCTATTAAAATTGTAAAAATTCCAGGTTCTTGCTCGAAATTCATTTAAAAATCCTTTTGGATATGGATTCCCATTTGTTACATTAATATAACTTCCATCTATTCTATTAAAGTTACCCCTTGTAATAGTATATCCCATATAACCACCACTATACCATGGAGAACAAGGATTAGCTGACCAACCAAAAGCCTGTTGTCTTGTCGCATCACCCTGAATAATATTAATCGAACTATTTGTTGTACTTTCAACAATTTGTGTATGATGGCCTATTCCTAATTCATTTACCTGTATTAATAAATCACCTGCACTTACGTTATTCATACTTGTAAAAACAGTATTGCTACTTGATAATAAATCGTTAGAACCAAAAGCAGCTTGTAAAGCACAAGTAAATCCTTCAATATCTCCATTCCATTTACCATCAGATGCATTAAAGACACCTGACTCTGTTGCTAAAATAACTGGTAAATTATTCTGCGATGCAAAATCAATTAATACTTGCAATGCTAAATCCTCACAGGTAAATTTCCTACCTTCCGCTTTGTATTTTTCTGCTTGTGTAGCAGAAAAATCTCTATATTGTTTTTCGTATTCTTTATTCCATTCATTAGTTACTGCCCATGCACCATTCCCGCTCTGATTCGTTCCCGTTCTTCCGCTGCTGGAACCTCCACCGCCGCCGCCTTCATCTCCGTTCATTCTTTTATAATAATTTCTATCGCAAACTAGATGAAAAATGCCTCTCCAATAACGTCTAGACATTTGCCATTCTTCTATATCTTTAATTCTGGAATTCATTAATGATTGCCATGCTTCTTCAAGTGCCCAATGAAATGATACTACCTCCTGCACTTTATCCCCTTTCTCCTTTTCCGGATACAACCCCGTTGGATCCGTGAAAGAGGTGGGGTTTCTTTAATTGATAATTGACAATGGATAATTGATAATTATCGTTTCTTAAATTATTTCTGCGTAATAAAATTCTACATTTCTCAAAATGCAAACATAGAAAATATTTAAATGAAATGCAAAAAGTAGTCATCCGATGACTGGGAAGTCATCGGATGACTTGCAAACCTGCACTTTCGGAAAGTTTCCCAACTTTGCGAAAGTTTTGAACAGCAAGGCAGAAAACCTACCGCTTTAAAACTGCTTTTAAACTGTCAAATTTCCTATCAATATCTGTTTTCTCGTGATTTGTGTAACATTTACTTCTTCTCAATCTTTCTCTAATAGCTTTAATTGAATCCATAATATAATTAAATTGATAAACTTTATAAGTAGTGCTGTTTGACAACAAATTAAAATCATAGCCATATTTATCAGTAGAATCCAATGGAAAATATACTAAGAGATAATATTGATTATTAGAATCAACATAAAATTGAGAACCAAAACCATATCTAGTTTTTTGTTCTTTTGGAGTAGCTCCATATACATCTTTCCATAATGAATCAATTAATGGATATTTCTTTTGAATTTCATTAAAGGAATATTTAAATGTATGATTCTTAAAAATATTGGTGTCCACAAAATTATATAAATTCAAATAATTATATTTGAAAAACTTTGAAAGATTAGAATCACTAAAACCGTAGACGACAGAGTCGGAAATATTCATTGATAATTCTATTCTATCTTTCTTTTCTATTTCATTCTTATAATAAAAAAAAGAAATTAAAAAAACAACAATAATCAATGTTAAAGCTACTAAAATTTTATTTTTCATATTAATCTCCTTATTATGGTTGTGGTGAAACACCTCGTGGTGGTAAAATACCTTTCAGATATGGAGTACGACAATATGGACTAACTTTATATGTATCAGACCGATAATAGCCCCAATTCATATTAAAATTATTATCTTTAAAAGTTTTATATATTGTACTTGGGCTTACATAATTATTCCATGATTCTTTCTTTACACTTACCCAAACCCAATTAAAATATGTTTCTCTCATACTATTATCAATAACAACAGAATGTAATGTAAAATCATTTCCATTAGGACAAATCATAATATTAATAGAAAATTCACCTAAACTATTTTCAAAAGTCATCATTTCTGACCATGAAGCATCAAAATCTGGTCCTGATAATAAAGAACTTGACGTAGTATGTGTGTGAAAAGAACCAATATATGTATGACCTTCAGGAATTTTTGGATCCCACCATGTAATATGGTTTGGTTCTTGTTTACTAGCTGTTCTTACATCAACAAAATGTATCACACCATTTTCATCCATTGTTATTAAACACCCTATTTCTCGATTATTTTCACTTGTCCATTTTACCATACCATCTAATTCAGTCTTTTTTTCATTTAATATTCTATTTCGTAAACTAACTCCATTCACAGCATCACCAGAAGCACCCACTCTTCCAATTCCAAAACTGCCCAAAAGTAATTTACATTTTAAATATTCCTTGTAGTTATATTCTTCAAGCATTTCTCCTCTTAACCTAAAAGCACGTAAAAATAATTCTTCACTCGCTACTAAGTCTTCAAAATAAAATTGTAGTGACCTTTGCAAATCCCAATCATCACTAACCCACATCTGCACTTTATCCCCCTTCTCTTTTTCCGGGTAAAGTCCTGTTGGGTCGGTGAAAGAGGTGGGGTTGTTAAAGCAGTAGTGGTATGGAGTTTGCGAGGGCTGCACGTTCTTAATTGATAATTGACAATGGATAATTGATAATTATCGTTCCTAAAATTATTTCTGCGTAATAAAAAATCTACATTTCTCAAAATGCAAATGTAGAAAAATTTTAAATGAAATGCAAAAAGTAGTCATCCGATGACTGGGAAGTCATCGGATGACTTTCAAAGACGCACTTTCGTAAAGTTTCCCAACTTTGCGAAAGTTGGAAAAGCAGGGCAGTGGAAATTGCTGCCCTGCTTTGAAAACACTATACTTTAATAAAAGCTTTAAAATATAGAAATAAATTAACAATCATCATCTTTTACTACTTTTACCACAATATTCATTAAAAAATAATATATTATCAAAGTTTTCAATGACAGAACCATTAAATTGTAATTCGTATATAATTAAAATTGTTCTTTGGCCTAAGTATGGTCTTGTTTTTGCTTCTTTATTTAATCTTAAAGCTATTTCTTTCTGGTCTTCTGGCATATCATCTTCGATTTCCCATAGTTTTGGATTTAATTTCCAATATTTGCTTATAGACTTTATACTATCCATTATAGAATTAATTATTCTATCTGGTGGATTTTTATAATTCAAATCTTCAATTGTTGATATTGATATTCTATTAATAGTACTATCAGGATTATTTGATATTACTAATACAAATGAATAAGATGCAGTACATCCTCTGCATAAATATAAATAATTATAATTTAATAGTGAATCAATATAATTAACTACTTCTTGAGAAAGATTTGGTCTAACATATTTCGCAAATACTTTCGATTTGTTTTCATAACCTCCTAATTTCCATAATTCAACTTGAGAAAATGAATTTGAATAGGAAAGAAAGATAAAAATAGAAATAATGATATATGATTTTAACATAATTTTACCCTTTATTTTTGTTTAATTATATGACGATTATAAAGTTCTTTAATATGTTTGCGGAAACCAAAATTTATATCTGTATTAATAATTATCATTCCAGGTTTGTCAAAATTCAATTCTTTATACATTGCTTCATAAAAAATCATATGTTGAATCTCTTCTACTGTAATAACACCTTCTATTATTGTATTAATGCCAAGATTATCATAAGCATGATGCATTAATTCATCTAACAAGATAAATGGAGTATAATTCTCACTATAAGCTGAAAAAAATTCAATACTTAAACACATGTCAATTTTATCATTATCCCAACTTGTTATTAAAGCTGCAGCATTATGATTATTCCAATCTTCCGTTAAATCTTTATTCCCAAATTCACTCGTATAATGCTCTTTATTGTTTTCTGCATAGCTAGAAAAAAAGTATACATTAGCATCTGCATTATTTAAATTATTAACAACTTGTTCAATTGTGCTTAATAAATTAGCTAATAATTTAATAACATTTAAGCACTTAGATACATTATCCTTTAAATTTGGGTCATTTGTATTCTTATAATCTAATTTTAAATTATCTACTCCATTCCCGCTCTCATTCGTTCCCGTTCTTCCGCTGCTGTAACCCACTCCACCATAGCCATCAAGTCTTTCGTAATATTTTGCATCAGAGATTAAATAATAAAGCCATCTCCATTGCTTTCTTGCCATTTGCCAGTTTTCTTCGTATGAAATTTTATTATTCATTAAAGAATGGAATGCTTCTTCATTGACAAAATAAAACGACATTTCCTCCTGCACTTTATCCCCTTTCTCCTTTTCCGGATACAACCCCGTTGGGTCGGTGAAGGAGGTGGGGTTGTTGAAGCAGTAGTGGTATGGCGTTTGCGAGGGCTGCACGTCAAGTAGCGGGTCTATTGCAAGGAATCTGCCAATTTCCGGGTCGTAAAGGCGGAAGCCCATTGCAAAGTAGTCGCTTTCTTTGTCTCGCTGCTCTCCAAAGTAACCGATTCTGTTTTCCTCTCCAGCTTCAAGCAAATCACCAAAGGGTTTGTAGTCGAATGCTTGCGTTGCGTAGATGTGCCACACTTTCAAAGTGTGGCACATCTGGTTTCTTTTCAAAGAACATTTAGCACTTATAAACCTTTGCAAAATGCAAATGTAGATAATTTAAAGCTACTTCCCAATTTGAATTTGAAAAGCATAAATTCCCTTCCCAAGTTTAATTTGGGAAGGATGAGTTAATTACATCATTTTTAGACTAAATACAAAACAAATATAAGATTCCATACTATTAATTATGAACTTCATAAAAATCTTTTTTAATATAAAATATTATGTATTTATTATCCTTAATTAAAAAATAAAAACCAATACCAATATCATTCTTAAGCATAAAAAAGGCATAAATATTATCAGGACTTAAATCATATTTATAACCAGCTTTTTTATAGTGATCTAAATATTCTTGAAATGTGCCTAATCTTAATGCTTTAATATTAGATTTTATATTTTTAAATTTATTTATTTCATAAATTAAATTATTTAAATAATTTGATTCTTTCATTTTATCATATATAAGACTATCAGAATAATATTCAGGAAAATTACTCTTTAAATCTAATAAAAGTTCAGGTTTTTCAATAATTTTTAATCCTATTTCTTTAAGTTCTTGATTAATATCATCATCGCAAGATATTAACATAATAAATAATATTAACATAATTTTTTTCATTTTATACCTCATAAATTAATTTTAAGATTATGGAGGATTATAACCTCTATGAAACCCGCCTGTTAGCCATAACCAATTTAAGTCATACTTCTCTGGAAAAATTCCTCTTGGTATGTTATAATTTTGGTTCATATACCAAGTTGCCCAATTCTCTTGATATTTATAATACCAAGTGCAGTATTCAGCTCCAATCGAATAATAAGCAAAACTATGACCGAATTCATGCAAAATTATCATAGATAATGATCTTGTATATGAGTGAATTACCGAATTCCTATCATAAAAATCATACCAACCGAAGTCTTTACAATTATCGCTAAAAATAGCTTCTGAAAAAGTCATTATTGTTCCCCAAGAGCAATAAGTTGTCCAACCTAATACAGCTGCTGGGTCTTCTATCCTTTCATTAGTAGCTAACTCATAATCAATTGAGTTACAAAGTGAATAGAAAAAATAATTATCTTCTTGCCTAATATCAACATGAATTTTTGCATGAGTTAAAAAGTATAGCTGTTCATCGCTTACTTCTTGATGTCCTTCCCAAAATGATTTCCAAAAGTTAGTTTTTGCTTCACTTTTATTTTTAACATTTGGATATATATTCAATTTTATATTTTTTTCTACGGTTTTTCTATCTTCGTTTGTTACAGAAAATTTTAATCCTCTGCTATCAAAAGTTGTTTCACCTGTTCGACTATTATAACTATATGAACCTGCAACGGTACTACCATCTCTTGCTTTGCCAAATCCCCACCAAGTATAAACTCCAATAGGAAATTGTTCTTGCATCATCCAATTATAAAAATGTTCCATCCGAAGTGCTTCAATAAATGAATACCATGCTTGCTGTTCTGCATAATATACCAACGCATCTTCCATGTCCTGCACTTTATCCCCTTTTTCTTTCTTTGGATACAACCCCGTTGGGTCGGTGAAAGAGGTGGGGTTGTTGAAGCAGTAGTGATATGGCGTTTGAGAGGGCTGAATATCAAGGAGCGCGTCTATTGCAAGGAATCTGCCTATTTCAGGGTCGTAGAGGCGAAAGCCCATTGCAAAGTAGTCGCTTTCTTTGTCTCGCTGCTCTCCAAAGTAGCCGATTCTGTTTTCCTCGCCAGCATTTTGCAAATCACCAAAGGGCTTGTAGTCGTAAGCTTGCGTTGATACAGCCGTTCCGTCCCAACTAACAATGCAGCGGACAGAACCGAGATTATCCACTATGTTGAATTGCTTCGTTCCATCTGCCAGAGTTACAAGCTGACCTCCTGCGGAGATATATGAATGCAAATACATATAAACGTAACGGTTATCGCCTTGTAATTCATTATCAAATGCAACCTGCACACCATTATACACTGCAAGCTGTTCGCCACCAGCACCGAGCATATAGTATTCCCAAGTGTGGTGGTTTCTTTCAGTCACTCATTCTTACGTTTTGTTGCATTGCAGTCAGAAAAAACTTCTGAATGCAGGGAAATAATGTAGAGACAAGGCATGCCTTGTCTCTACGCTTGTTAAACCTGCACTTTCCGAAAGTTTTTGAGCATTTGTAAAGTGGAATAAAGCGAAACAAAAACCTACCGCTTTAAAACTGCTTTTAAACTGTCTCTAACCCTATAGAATGGATCGTGTTTCATTTGCTCTCTCCGATACTCATTTTGTTCAAAATTTTTTATTCTACTATACATATCATATTTTAATTGGACTATCTTGTAATCTCTTTGTTTTCTAACAAATGAAAACAAACAATCTTTATTATAACCATAACTTTCCATAAAATAAAGACTATCTATTATATAATTTGATATTAAACTATCAAAAACCTTTGGCAAAAAGATTTTTAAATCATAAGTAAATATACTATCTTTATAAAATGTGTATGTTAAATAATTTGAAGATAACAAATCATCTCTATTATAAAGAAGAAAAGTTAAACTAAAATATGATGTTGACGAGTCCATTATAGGGTATAATTTATTTACTTCTTCAATTATTTCATCTATTGTTTTTCTTTTAGAGTAATCAACATTAACAAATTTTACATTATAAATAGCACTTCTTTCTAGATTGCTATACATCGCATCAATAATAGTATCTTGTCTTTTAAAAGATTCTGTTTCATATAAAAATAATTCTTTTTCCTGTTTATTATGAAATAAAAACAAACAAGTTAATATTATAAAAATAATAACACTAAAAATAATTACAATGTATTTCTTCATTATTTTTCTCCAATTTATAAAATATTTTTTAATAATTATTTATATTTTAATTGATAATGTATTAAATATTGGTTTATATTAAAACGTGGACTTGCATATTCATTAAAAATAGATTGCCTGTAACTTTCTATTGAACGCCAACCTTTTAATCTTGTACAATCATCTTTCTGATGATAATATGATTGCCAATCATTAAACATTCTTGCATTAGTACATCCTAAACCATAGATATTTCCAGTTCCTGCAGAAATCATAATATGAAAGAATGAATCTGTCGTAATTCTATGTCCTATATCACTGTTATATTTAGTGAA
Source organism: uncultured Hyphomicrobiales bacterium (assembly GCA_964499465.1). Lineage (GTDB taxonomy): Bacteria > Bacteroidota > Ignavibacteria > Kapaibacteriales > UBA2268 > JAAYJM01. The sequence continues at coordinate 6,495 of CAZCLJ010000036.1, read as the reverse complement.
ATCTCCGAAGCTAATCAAGTCATTTTCAGAAAAATAATCACAATTTCTATTATAAACATTGTCTGGATGGAAATGAATGGAGCCAAAAAAACTTTCACCTGAAGATAATTCTGATTCATCCCAAGACCAATATATTCTACCTGGCTCTTTATCTGTTGCTGATTGCATTTTTCCTAAACGTAGATTTCCATCAATACCAAGAATTATTGGCCATCCAACTTCTTTACCTGTTTTTTTTACATAATTATAAGCATTGTCAATAGTTTCTTTATTATTATCAATTAATTTTTGAATAAATGGTGGTAAATAATTATATAACCCATTCCCGCTCTGATTCGTTCCCGTTCTTCCGCTGCTGGAACCTCCGCCACCTCCGCCGCCATTTCCATATTCACTAAAAAATCTTTTTAGTTCAAGTATCTCCCAATATCCTTTCCTGTTCCTTAAAGCCATTAGATACAATACATCTTCTTCCAATCTACTATTCAGCATTTCTATTCTTATGTTCTCAAAAACTGATACATCTATAAAATTACTCTGCACCTTATCCCCTTTCTCCTTTTCCGGATACAGTCCAGTTGGGTCGGTGAAGGAGGTGGGGTTGTTGAAGCAGTAGTGATACGGCGTTTGCGAGGGCTGCACGTTCTTAATTGATAATTGACAATGGATAATTGATAATTATCGTTTCTTAAATTATTTCTGCGTAATAAAATTCTACATTTCTCAAAATGCAAACTTAGAAAATATCTAAATGAAATGCAAAAAGTAGTCATCCGATGACTGGGAAGTCATCTGATGACTTGACACAAAACCGCACTTTGCGTTTGAAAGGCAGATGGCCTCCACTTGGGAAAGTGGAGTCCATCTTTTGCTTATTTCAAAGAACGTTTAGCATTTTCAAACCTTTGCAAAATGCAAATGTAGAAAATTTCTATATGAAATGCAAAAAGTAGTCATCCGATGACTTCCCAGTCATCGGATGACTTGACACAAAACCGCACTTTGCGTTTGAAAGGCAGATGGCCTCCACTTGGGAAAGTGGAGTCCATCTGTTAGCTTTTTCAAAGAACATTTAGCATTTATAAACCTTTGCAAAACGCAAATGTAGAAAATTTTATAATGAAATGCAAAAGTAGTCATCCGATGACTAGGAAGTCATCGGATGACTTGACAAAACCGCACTTTCGTAAAGTTTCCAAACTTTGCGAAAGTTGGAGAAAAGCAGGACAGTGGATATGGCTGCCCTGCTATTTAAAACGAATTAAATTCAAATAAATGTTTTTAAACACTCTTAATTGCTAATATGGTTCATCAATAAATAATATTTCATCGTAACGCTCTAATTGTGAAGAAGCAATCGTTATTTCATACAATATAAATAAAAGCTTTCCTGCGTTTGGTATTCTTGTATATTTATCTTCATCTGTACCTGTTATGCCAAACCGCCAACAAAAATGGTAATATAATCTGTCATTCTTAAGCGCAACGAAGAATCTCACAACTCATTGTTACCACAGACTTTGAGATTTCTCACTTCGTTTACCAATGACATCGCTATTTTTGTCCCACAAAACTTTACGAAAGTTAAGAAACTTTCGCAAAGTGCAGGAAAAAGCAACGTAGTTGCTTACTGTTTGTAGAAAAAGTATTTTGAGTTTGCAAAACTCCGTAGGAGTGTTCTGTTTGTAGTAAAGATAGGTCGCAACTACGTTGCTTTTCTTTTTTTTCATCATTATTTCTACAAAACGGACACTCCTACGGAGTTAAAAGAAAACAAAACTCTGTCAAGGGTGAATACAATTGCTTTTAACTGATATAAACTTTCGCACGAGTTTCCCAACTTTGCGAAAGTTCAAAAAATCTAATCTTTCTAAACCTTCTAATCTTCTAAACCTTATGTCATCACTATTTAAATAAAGCACTTACTTCATTTTGGGGTTCGGAATGACAAGATTGCGAAATACCAAACTACGAGGCACCAGGAGCTCTGAATATATTCTCTTGAATGAAAAGTAAAGTATTCAAAAAAACGCCACCCTTTATCAATAGTGGCGTTTTCTTTTATTCAAAACAATTGATGAGTATAAAATATATTATCAAAAAAAACGTTTTTAATTCTTTTATAATTATACTAATTAGTTATGCAAGCAATTAATAAAATATCAAATTTGCATTATGAACTTCTGAAATTATATGCAAATAACATTGCTGAAGAAGATTTGATTGAAATAAAAAAAATGTTAGCTGCGTATTTTGCAAAGAAACTTGATTCTTCTTTTGAAAAATTTTACGATAGTGAAAGCTTAAATCCAGATATTTTAAAAAGTTGGGCTAATGAGCATAGCAGAGCAAATTTATAAAAATATAAGAATTATTTTACTTTTTTCGTATTGCTAAAAATTTAAGGAAAAGATTATGAACATAGCAAGAAATGCCCTTATTGATATGGCTTTAACATTACCTGAAGATAAGCTACTGAAAGTATTCTCTTTTGCTGATTTTATTAAACATCAAAACGAAAATATTTTAACTTTGGAAAAAGATACTCAAAATGAATTGCACGAAATTATTGAAAACGACAAATATTATTCTGAAATTGAATTTGAAGACTTGCTAAGGAATAAATAAAGTGTTTGAAATAAAATATTCTAATACTTTTGTTAAAACTTTGTTGAAATATGATTCTAAAGTCATAGAAAGAGTTAGATTTGCTATTTCAAAACTTCCAAATGGTGATATTAAAAAATTGCATAGCAATAGCAATTTCAATTTTTATCGCTTACGAGTTGGCAAATTCAGAATAATTATTAGAATGGAGAATAATATTTTTTATATTGATAAAATAGATACACGTGGAGATATTTATAAATAATACATTTATTTCAAAAAAAAGCCACACTTTCCAAAGCGTGGAGTTTTCTTTCTTTACTACCTCAAATCAAAATTTAAAATAATTCAATTAACATTTCGTTTTTTCAATTTTGATTAAATCTGATAGAATTTTATGGGAACCTTGCTAAAAGAAGATATAATAAACTTGATATTATCAATGCCACCAACGGATAGAATAGAAATTATTGATAAAGTGTATGAGGACTTTGATTCGCTTATAAATTCTGAAAATGAAAAGTTATGGGCGATTGAATCAGAAAAAAGATTAGATGATTTTCTTAATGGTTCAATTACTGCTAATACAGCCGTGAATGTTTTTAAAAGAATAAATGATATGCAATGAAATTAGATGTTTATTTTTTAGAACCAGCTGAAAATGAACTCCTTGAAGCAGTAAATTATTACAATATGCAATCTTATGGCTTAGGTTTTGAGTTTGCAATAGAAGTACAAAAAGCTATAGACAGAATTATTCAATATCCAAACTCATGGTTTAAATTATCGACAAGAACAAGGAAATGTCGCTGTAATCGTTTCCCTTACAATGTGATTTATAGTCTAAAAGATGAAACAATTATCTTCATTGCTATTATGCATACAAAAAGAAAACCAAATTATTGGGACAAAAGAAAAATAAATTAGAATAAGATTTATCTACTCAATAGATGACTGGGAAGTCATCAGATAAGTAAAATTCTCTTATTTACAATAAACTAAAATCAAATAAAATTTTGTTCTAAAATATTCTAATACTATTTTTCGTTTTTATATTAATTATTAAAAAATAATAATTTGAAATGATAGCAATAAAAGAGCAAATTAAAAATAATCTTGAATTTTTAAATGAGCAGCAACTATCTGAATTAGCTGATTATACTTCTTTTTTAAAAATTCGCTCCAAAATTAAAAAATCTGATAAAAACTATTTAGCATATTCTAAATTCTTTGAGGAAGATTTTTTATTAACTGAAGTTGGAATGGATTCATACAAACAGGAGTTACTTAAAGAAGATATATTATGATTTTTGAAAGAGCAGATATTTGTATTGCAGATTTAAACCCAGTGCAAGGGGCTGAACAATCTGGTATAAGACCTGTTATTGTCTTTCAAAATAATAACATTTCTAAAATCATAATAATTCCCTTAACAACAAATCTTAGACGAGCCGAGCTTCCATCATGCATATTAATTTCACCAGAATCAAATGGACTTAACGAAAAATCTGTCGCTTTATGCCATCAAATCAGAGTAATAGATAGAAAAAGAATAAAAAAAAAAATTGGTAAAATTAACAACAACATTTTATTTGAAATAGAAACAACTCTTCTCCTTACTTTGGGATATTATAATTAATTTCTTTTTTGATATGAGTAGTTTTTAAAAGAATTTCAATTTAAAGTTGAGTGAAATATTTATACCAAAAACGCCACCTTTTTCCAAGAGTGGCGTTTCCTTTTAATTGTTGAATTTATTTTCTAAGAAAACTTTTAAATTAATCATTTTCAAAAAGCTATACATAAAGCAACTCCAGCAACAATTTCTTCTAATTCTTCTGTAGTTACTAATCCGATTTTTCTAATAAATCTATTTGTAGATAATGATTTAACCTGAAAAGAATCAGTAAAGATAATCATCAATCAAATCTGGAATAATGAAATCAGAATCCTTTTCATACAAACTTTTGGCTAGCATTGCTTGTTCTTTGATTATCGAATTCCTTTCTTCTAAAGGCAAAGCAAGAATTTGTTTAGCAGTAATTTTTTTATTAAAATTTGTTTGGACATTCTTTTTATTTTCGCTTTTTACCTGCTTCTTAGAATAAACATTATTATAAGTTTTAAAATATAAAAAATCAATATAATTTAATGCATCAATTTTTAATTCATCAGGTAATTTATTCAATTTATTATGTAATTCTGTTAAAATCATAATAAGTCCTTTATATTCTTTAAATTGATAACGTTATATTTAAAATTATATTTTTAGTTTATAAATGAAATTTGATTTTTTTTTGATAATGCATAAAAAAATTTAAAGCAAATAAAGTTTTAATGCAATCGAATAATCAGAAACACAATTTTGCGATAAAAGAAACATTTTCCTTTACATATTTTAATTATATACTTCTTTTCTATGTCTAACAATCATTATATTAAAATAGTTTTCATCATCATTTATTTCATAAACCACTCTATAATTTCCAATTCTAATGCGATAATCGTTAAAATGTCCTTTCAATTTCTTGCAACCTAAAGGTCTTGGATTTTCTGCTAAAGCTAATATTTTTTGAGATATACGATTAAACAATGATTTATCCAATTTGTTCAACTCTTTTTCAGCAGTTTCTTCGATGAATATTTCATATAACTTGTTTTTCATTGACATATTCGGAAAATTTTCTAAATTTTAATGGTCGCTTTCTTGCTTCCTTTAAATATGCTATGTCCTCATCGTCTTCAATTTTTTCTATTATTTCATTAAATATATCAATATCAATAACGGCTGCAATAGCTTTGTTATCACGGTAGATATAATCTGGTTTTATTTTTGAAACTGTTAGCATCTTTTCCTCGTTTTTTTTTAAATATAAAAATAACAAATTTATTCTAAAAAACCAAAAAAAACGCCAACCTTTTCCAAGCGTGGCGTTTTCTTTTAAATTGAAATTTGTTTCAAATTTAACTGACAACTTCAATTTCTATATAATTTTATATTAAACTTAAAGTTACAATACAATTCAAAATGAAGTGGCAAGTGGGGTATTAATTACAAATTTCGTACTATTTTATATCAAGGATGGCAACGATTGCGGAATTGAGTTCAATAGTAAGTTCATCAGATAATTTTCCAATGAATTTAAGTATTCTTTTTTTATCAATCACTCGCAATTGTTCGCATAAAATAACAGAATCCATTATAAGCCCAGATTGTCCTGATTGTATAAAAACATGGGATGGGAGAATCGCTGAACGAATTTTAGAAGAAAAAGGAGCAATAATTGTATGAGGACTTACTTTGTTGGCTTTATCTGTTTGGATTATTACAGCAGGTCTTATACCCGATTGCTCTGTTCCGATAACAGGATTGAGATCAACAAGTACAATGTTACCACGATTTATTTCTACCATTTGATTTTTCCTTCAGCAAGCAGTGATTCGTATTCATTGAGATTGCTTAAATAGTGGTTCATATCTTTTTCAGCCATACTATTTTCGATTTCGTTATCAATTACCTTATTATTGTGTTTTGAATACAGAAAGTCAATAAAGTCATTGATTTCAAATAATAAATCCGGTGGTAGAGAATTAATTTTACAAATTGTATTCAACTGCAAATTCATATACACTCCATTTTACTTCAAAAACGAATTTAATAAAAACATATTTTTTATAAAGATAAAACAATTACTAAGTATATCGTTACCTATATGAAATGAAACAAATAAGTTTTTGCTAGTGTAATAATTTATTGAAAACCTAATAAACATTTCTTGTCATTCCGAAACGAAGTGAGGAATCTCAAGTTCTGTATTAGCAATGACTTGTGAGATTTCTCACTTCGTTTCGAAATGACACAATATAATAAGTCTTTTAACGAATTAC
>CAZCLJ010000035.1:0-24952 GCA_964499465.1 uncultured Hyphomicrobiales bacterium | reverse complement strand
ACTTTACAAATGATGATGCAAGAATAAAGCTTAAAAGTTTATATCCGACATATTCAACTTAACATAACAGTAGCATGCCCATGACCAGTTGAAGAAATTAAAGGTACAATAACTGCTTTTGTGTCAAATTGATATTCAATGTGTGATTTATTAACATCTTCTAATGCAACTAAAGTATAAGGACCAGGAATAGCTTTCATAATACCTGTTTCTCCTTTAGTAATAGTGCATATATCACTTAATCTATATTTCATACTTCTATTGATTTTAGTTCTTCTAAAATTTTAGAAATTTTCGATTGGTTTATTTCAATTTTCTTTATTATAGATTTTCTATCGAACACTTCTTCCTCCACAATTTTATTTGGATTTTTAATATCTAAATCATAAGCACGTTCAATAATAGTATTGATTTCTACTTTCCAGCTAAATTCACTTTCCTTTCTATCATTCCACCATTCTTTAAGTGAATTAAATTCAGAAATTTGAATTGGTTTTGTCTTGCTGTATGCTTTGTAACCATCTGGCAATTTATGTTCGTAATACCAAATTTCTTTAGTTTTCTTGCCTTTTTCAAAAAAAATCAAATTAGTATTGACCGTAGCATAAGGAGCGAATACGGACTGTGGCAATCTCACAATAGTATGAACATTACAATCTTCCAGTAATTTCTGCCTTACTCTTGCTTTAACTCCATCACCTGTTAAACTGCCATCTGGTAAAACAATACCTGCTCTGCCACCATCTTTTAGCATTTGAATAAATAGAATGAGGAATAAATCAGCACTTTCTTTAGTTCTGAAATTTAAAGGGAAGTTCGTTTCCATTCCATCTCCAACTACACCACCGAAAGGTGGATTTGCAACAATAATATCTACTCTATCTTTTAGTTTAATAGAAGTAAGTTCTCTGCTTAAAGAATCTCCGTTTTCAATTTGAGGAATTTCAATACCATGAGTAATCAGGTTGATAACGCTCAGCATAAAAGGAAGTGGTTTAAGTTCAGTGCCAGTAATAGTATCCTGAAAAATATGATGTTCTTCAACATTTTTTGTTTGATTTTTTAAATGCTCAATTGCACAAACTAAAAAGCCACCAGTACCACAAGCGGTGTCCGAAATTTTCTCCCCTAAACAAGGATTTAATAAATCAATAATAAGTTGAGTAATTGCTCTCGGAGTATAGAATTCGCCGGTATCTTTTTTCGTTGCTAATCCTTACAGAATTTCTTCGTAAATAACATTAAAAATATGATGTTCTTTACTTGCATTAAAATCAATTTCATTTAATTTGTTAATAGCTTGGCGAAAAGTAGTTCCACTTTTCATATAGTTATTAGTGCCATCAAAAATATGTCGAATAATCACGCCTAAGCGATTTTCAGTACTGATTTGCAATTCCTGTAAAGAAGGGAAAAGTTTGTTATTGACAAAATTAATGAGTTCATCACCAGTAATACCTTCAGTGTTGCTTGCCCAGTTTCTCCATTGCAATTCAGCAGGAATGGGAGATTTATAATTCATATCTTTAATTTCTTTTTCCTGGTCTTTGTCGTCGAAAAGTTTTAGAAAAATCATCCACCCCAATTGTTCGATTCGTTGGGCATCACCGCTAAGTCCGGGGTCTTTTCTAAAAATATCTCTAATAGATTTAATTATACCACTAATATTGCTCATACTAATATTCTTTTCTTTCTTTTTTTTAAAATAATATAACTACTCAATAATTTGATTTTAATTATGCAGCTCTGTATAATTCGTTTTCCAAATCCTTTATTGCTTTTAGATAATTTTCCCTACTTCCAAAAATTCCTTTAACAATTTCGATAGTTGAACCGAAGTCGCTTAAAGGTTTTACATTGAGAATATCAAAACTTTCGATATTTTCAATTCCTTCGTCAGTATATTTATCAAGTAATGCTTCCAGAACCATGCGAGCTTTCTCACTGTATTTTGCAAAATAATTTCTTTTCTTTACGTTATTAGCTCTTTCTTTTCTTGAGAGAGGTGGTTGGTCATAAGCTATATAACATATCAAATCAAATAAATCTAATTCCTTTTGAACTGAATTAATTAACTCATCAACTAAAACACCCAGACTTTTAAGTTCTTTGATAATAATTTCTTTACGTTCTGCTTCATTCCATTTATTTAAAAAATCATTTAAAGAATTGAATTTTCCTGAAATTAAAACTTTTGTATGGTCAATTAAACTAACAGTAATTGGTTTTCCTTGTTGGTCGAAATGCAGTTCCCGACTGACTAAAATTGTAACATCAACGCCATTCACAAAAACTTTTTTTCTTGGAGATGGAGAAAGAGGTGGTTGAAATGGTTCATCTATAATTGGAGGTTCAGTATTATTATCATCTGTTTCTTCAGTGATTTTGTCTTCATCATCAATATTCATTTCTTCATTAATATCATCACCCTCTATATCTGGAAGACTACTTAGGTCAGTTTCTTCAGTAACAGTTTTAATTCTTATTGGGTCACCATCAAATTTTGGGTCAGCAAATAAATCGGTAGCATTTCTAAAATCCAAAATAGTAAAAAAATATTTCTCATAATCTTCATTAATTCTGGTTCCACGTCCAATAATCTGTTTAAATTTAGTCATTGAATTGATATTAGAATCTAATACTATAACTTTACAAGTTTGAGCATCAACACCGGTGGTCATCAATTCAGAAGTAGTAGTAATAACAGGGTATTTCTCTTCAGGATTAATAAAGTTATCAAGCTCCCTTTTGCCTTCATCATTATCTCCAGTAATCTGCATTATATATTTATAATTCTCACTTACCAAATCAGAATTATGGCTTGCTAAAGCACTTCTCATTCGTTCAGCGTGGTTAATATCAACACAAAAAACAATCGTTTTAGCAAATCTATCAAATACTTTTAAAAATTCTGTAAGTTTCTTTGCTATAATACTTGTTCGTTCTTCAATTACGAGGTTTCTGTCAAAATCCTTTCTATTGTAAATTCTATCTTCAACTTCAAATCCTTCAGTATCAGTTTTGCCTTGTTCGGGGCGCCAACCTTCCAAATCAACATTTAAGCCAACTCTTATAACACTATAAGGAGCAAGGAAACCATCATCAATACCCTGTTTAAGTGAATAAGTATAAATTGGTTTTCCGAAATATTCAATATTACTAATTTCATCGGTTTCTTTTGGTGTAGCAGTCATACCAATATGAGTAGCATTATTAAAATAGTTTAAAATTTCACGCCATTTACTATCTTCATTTGCACTTCCTCTGTGGCATTCATCTATAACTATTAAATCAAAAAAATCTCTTGAAAATTCTTTATAAACATTTGCTTCTTCTTCATTACCGCTTAATCCTTGATAAAGAGCTAAATAAATTTCATAGCTTTTATCAATTTGATGGTGTTTAACAACAGTCATTACTTCTTTAAAATGCCTGAAATCACCTCTTTTGGTTTGGTCTATTAAAGCTTTGCGGTCAGCTAAGAAAAGAATGCGTCTTTTGGTTTTGCTTTTCCAAAGACGATGGATAATTTGAAAAGCAGTATAAGTTTTTCCAGTCCCAGTTGCCATAACTAATAAAATTCTTTTCTGTCCATTTGCTATAGCTTCAACAGTTCTGTTAATAGCAATTTGTTGGTAGTATCTTGGGCTTCTTTTGGTTCCGTCAAAGTAATAATCCTGAGAAACAATTTTTTCCTCTTCCTGAGTGTAGATTCCTTTGTATTTCTTATATTTTTCCCAAATCTGTTGAGGTGTTGGAAACTCATCTAATCCAATTTCAACTTCAATATTTTCATCAGTAGCTGTTCTGTCGTGAAAAAGAAATCCATCGCCATTACTGCTGAAAACGCAAGGGATATCTAATATTTGAGCATATTCAAGACCTTGTTGTAATCCTGCACATATAGAATGATTATTATCTTTTGCTTCAATTATTGCTATTGGAATATTAGGTTTGTAATACAAAATATAGTCAGCTCGTTTTCTACTACCTCTTTCAGCTTTTTTGCCTTTAACCAGTATCCTACCATCAGTAAAAGTAACTTCCTCACGTATTTGTAATTGTTTATCCCAACCTGCTTTTTCCAAAGCAGGTGCAATAAATTTGGTACAAATATCTCTTTCTGATAAACTCTTTTTATCCATTATTAATTTGAAGCAATTCTTCTTTTCAGTGATTTAGTTTAAAATATATTTTTGGTATATTTATAAAAATTTAAATATTAAAAAATATTCAAATGCTATAAAACAAAAATAAACAATACAATGTATTTTACAAAATAAATATGAAAAAAGTATTAATCATCAATTGTTGATTATAACTAATAAAATATTGCCTCTGATATTGCAGTTGATAATATTATTTTCTATTGCGATGCATTACCAGTCAATGTTTAAAAAAACTATTTTCTTAAGTGAAATGATGTTATGCGAATTTAGATAAACAGAAGTACATATTAGTTAATTTGTATTGCTGAATCAAAATTATTCAATATTTTTATAAGTTAATAATACTTTATTTATTAAATATCCATCTGTCAAATAATTGATAAATAATATTTAAAAAAAATTTAAAAAAAATAATATAAAATTTATTTGCTTTCTATTTATTGATTTTTTAAATTGTATAATATAGAAATTTAAATTTAATTATAAAAGTGGATTTTAAGAAAAGTAATAATTGTAATTAAATCAAAATTATTGAGCTATGGAACTTTATAAAAAATTTTTAATTGGCTCTGGCGTGCTATTGGGAGCATATTTAATTATTTCATTAATTATTTACGCCTGCAATAAATCAAATGAAATTATTGAAGAAAACCAAAGAGCTGCAGCTTGTAGAATTAATGTGAGAGTTCTTAATAATGATGCAGATTTTTCAACATTTGATTGCAAACGATGTATAGAAAAATTTATTGAGAAGCAAGGAGGAGTTACGGTTGAAGTTCTTGAAGGAATTCAGATTGGGATAGAAAATATCGAAAGAGAAACCGACAAAAATGGAAATATTACAATAATGTGGGATATAAAGCTAAGAAATGCAACAATAATCGCTTCCGGAGAAGCAAAAGATATGATTCAATGCCAGATTTCTTTTAATAATAAAGACGCCAAGAATGAATTGAATTTATATAAATCAAGAGGACGCGAATTTGCCAGCGTTTTTGATGTAATAAGAGGCGAACCGGAAGAGCAGCTCGAAATGCTATTATTTGGAATAGAATCAATTAAAAATATATTTGTATTACTCAACCGAAATGGAATGGATTGCATTTCAAGAATTTCATATTAGGAATTTTAAATTAAAAATAAAATGAAAAAAATATATTTGCTTTTTATAGTATTGCTTTTAAGCAGTTGTTGCAGTATTGTAACACTATTTAAAAGCCAGGTAATTGTAAAATTTTCTGAAGATGAAATTAATAGAATAGTAAAAGATTCTATTGTCGGAAAAGAATTCAAAGTAGGTAATGATATTTATACTATTACTTATTTTAAAGTTAAATTGTTAGAAGGAACAAACAGAGCACAATTATCCTTAACAGTTGATTGTAATCTTGATAGGAAACCCGATGTTGTGGCTCATATTATTGGAACAACAACTATCAATTATTTTCCTGATGATAACTGCAAGGTTGGTTTAGCTAATTTAAAAATTGAATCTGTAGAATGTGAGAAATGGGGGGTTGATGAATTATGTCCGGATTGGATTGCAGAAAGGGTATTTAAAAGAAATTTAAAAAGTATAGAGAAAGCATGCAGGAAAGATTATGATGTTAATTTTTGTGATTGTTATTCATTAACAAAAATAGAATGTAAAGACAAAATAGCATATATTTATTTTGATAAAAGATAGGTCGTTTATGAAAGCAATGGAAATTAATTCTTTTAAGAAATTAGTAAAGTTAAGTAACAATTCTATAGAAATAACTCAATTAGATGTTGATATGAGTTACTTAAAATCAGGTTTTCTTAAATTCGATTTTTCTTTGCTTACAAATGTAAAGGAACTTAAAGTACATGGCGAAGATAACTATGATACTCCTTTGCCAGATTCATTATTTGAGATGGTAAGTTTAAGAAAGCTGGAAATTATAGGATTCAATTTGGGAAATTTAACAACATTAGTTTCAAATCTAAAAAATCTTGAATGGTTAAGCTTTGAGTGTTCGAAGATTCATTCTTTGCCGTTGTCTATTGACAAACTGAAGAAATTAGAATATTTAGGTTTAAATGATGTAAATGAATTGCAATCTATTCCTGAAACTATTGGCTTTTTAAATAGTTTACAAGAAATGAAAATAACATGCTCTGATAACTGTGCCAGTATTGAAATTCCCAATTCTTTTGGCGATTTAAAAAACTTACAAACACTTTGGTTAGATAATTTAAGATTAAGAAAACTCCCTCTTAATATTTACAAACTAAAGAGTTTAAAATGTCTTACAATGACTCACAATGATTTTGAGTTTTTACCGGAAGGAATGCATTTATTAAATAATTTACATTATTTAGATTTATCTTTTAATAAATTTAAGGAATATCCTGAATCTCTTTGTTATTTACCTCAATTAAAAAGTATTAAATTGGGGGGGAATGAAATTAATTATATTCCGGAATGTTTGTCTTATATGTCTGAACTTGAGTATTTAGATTTATGTAATAATAATATAGATGAAATACCCGATTTCCTTTTTGAAATGAAAGGATTAAAACTAAGCATTGATAAAAAAACAAAAGAAAGATTGCCAGCAGCTACAATTAAAAGGATATCCAAAAACATAAACAGGGGTGGTGTTGGTAATAATGCATATACAATTTCTTTTTAACAAAAAGATTTCTACGATTAAAATATATAGATGAAAATGAAAAAATATATTATCTAATACTATAATATCAAAGAAAATAACAAATAAATATAATATTTATAATAATAAAAATAGGTGGTAAATGGATTTATACAAAATTGGAATTAGTAATTTTAGAATATTTGGTTTGCAAAATGATGAAAAGGAATTTGATGATTTTGAAATACGTCCTTTAACTTTTTTTGTTGGACCAAATAGTGCAGGAAAGAGCTCTTTTATTAAAGCTTTAAAATTATTGAAAGTTAATTTTAATGACTCTTTATTTTCGGGATTAGATTTTGAAATGGATAATGACCACAATTTAGGTGATTTTAAAAATGTTTTAAAATTTAAAGATAAACCATTAAAATTTAGATTTGTTTTTAAAGAATATACAAAAGAGTATAATTTAGAGTTTTCATACATAGAAAATAATAAAATTGTTGAATTAGAGAGTTTAGTTTTAACACTATCTTCAAAAAATAATGGTGAAGCCGATGAAACGCTAACATTAAGTAAAGCACCAATCATTCGTTTTGAATTCAAAACTAACGAATCAATTATTAAGGATAATATCTTCTTGATACCGATTAATATTATTGTTGAGAATAATGATAATGAAATTGAAACTATTTTTAATTTCTTATTTCCAGATGACCCTGAGAAAAAAATTGAGGCAGACGATGTGACAGCAGATAATAAAGAAGATAAATATAAAGATACTATAACAAATTCATTGACTTATTTATTAAATGAAAATAAGAAAGAAGATGGAATAAAGCTATATCTATATTCAACTGGTAATAGTTTCAAATTCTTCTTTAATTATAAGATTAATGACATTGATAAGAATCTTTTAAACAATTTCAATAGACAAACTTATGATGTTTCAATCATATCATATTTGAATAACAAATTGAAAAAAAATATTAATATAATAGATTATGTAAATAGAAATGAGTATTTTGAAGAAATATCAGAGTTTTATAATAAAAAATTTGATTATATTATTTATATATTCGATGAATTAATTGATAAATGCTTTAAAACTATAAAACATAAATTCCAAGTTGCTAATTTTATTGAAGCTGTACGAGCATTTTCTCAAAGAATAATTTCAAATGACAGCAATTTGTATTTATCTGATACCATATTTCAATTTCATAAATTTATTTTAAAACACCAACATAATAATAAAAGATTTATTAATGAGTATAGCAAAACTATAGATTTTATAAATAAATGGATAACTGAATTTACAAATAAGAGATTTAAAAGGTTAGATATTATAGATATTCAATCTGGATATAAAGAAATTAATTTTGTTGATGATTACGATAATAAAATTAATATAACTGATTGTGGTTTTGGTTTTACACCATTGATTCCTATTATATTAAGCGTTGCTTTAACAGGATATAAAGTACTTACTGATAAAAATAATTATATAATGATTATTGAAGAGCCAGAAACGCATCTTCATCCAAACTTACAATCAAAACTTGCAGAATTCTTTATTGATGCATTTAAAACATTTGAAGTCATTGAAAAAGAAAGTTATAATTTACATTTTATTGTAGAAACACATAACGAGTATATGATTAGGAAATTACCAGTAATTTTAATGAATGAGAAAAAAATATATGATGAATATTTACAAGAAGGTAAAAAATATGAATATTTAAAATCTGAAAAAATTGGCATTTACAATATTAACACAATAAACCCTATTATAGAATCAGAATACTCTAATTTTATTAAAATTGAAGATAATGGTACTTTTTCTGGACAATTTAATATTGGATTTACTGATGAAATAGACAGAATAATTAAAAACTATTATGAACTATTTAGGTAGAGAAATAATTATGAAATATATTTTAGTATTATTCGATAATGGCATTAATATAAATGAATTCTTTAACGATGAAAAAAATAAAGGGATTTTTTACATAAATTTTGTTGGACAAAATTTTAATTATGCAGAAAACCAAAGTAAGTATATTACTGTGGGTAATGCAATGGCAAAACCAATTGTTAAAGAAGAAAATATTCTTTTCACGATAACATTAGTAAATGGTGATTCAGACTATAAGGATAGCCGTAATTACAAAGTAAGTCTTTCTGACTTATTTAATTTAGATAGCATTTATTATAAAAAACTAAAATCAAATTATACAAGTTTTATTAATAATGATATTAAATTAGAAAAAGATAAATTTATAAAACAAAATTATGCATTGTTATACATATTTTTTGGATTTAAAGGAGATGCATTATTTCTACATTCTTATGTAAATAAAAATATAAGTTCTTTTGTTAATCAAATATTAAGGGATAATTCAGAAAAAGTATCAATTTCAACCCACAAAATACCCATCCCAAATATGATTACTATAAAAATAGATTCAAAAATTTTTTATGACAGGTTTTTTATAACAGAGAATTATTTAATAAATATTAATCATAGTATATATAATAATAATGATGATGATGGATCATATAATTTTTTTACATTTCTATCAGTTTTAAATGAAGATGTGTGGAAAGCTTATCTCAATATTTTAGATAAACTTGCTAAATCTAAGTATGAAGTTATCTGTAAGTGTGCTTCAATAGATACTTACTATAGACGACCAAATTTTAAAGTTGAAAGAGAACATTCTTCAAAAATAATAAGTACATATTCTTATCCACCTTTATTACCATAGTAAAAAAGATAAGTTTTTATAAGTATATGAAATAGTAAATGCTTGAATTATGATATAATAAAAAAACCAATATTAATTTGATTTTTAACACATATTATCTCTATGAAAATAAGTTGCTTAGCTAATGCTTACAATTACGATACTTTAGATTATTTATTTAAATTATCGGTTGATGGAAAATCTATATATTCGCTTGATTTATCTGATAGAAAATTAGCTGAATTTGATTTTAATTTCACATTGTTCCCTAATTTAAGAGTGTTAGACTTGTCTTATAACTATTTCACATCAATTCCAGATTCAGTCTATGAATTAAAAAAATTAAGGAAATTAATTATAAAGGATACTAAACTATGGAATATTTCAGAAAAAATTGGAAATCTAATTAATTTAAAATATTTAAACTTACAAAAAAATGAGATAAAGTCAATTCCCTATAACATTGGTAATTTGAAAGAACTCAGATATTTAAATCTTTTAGGCAATATAATTGAGTATATACCTATTGAGTTTTACAAATTAGAGAACCTAAAAGTTTTAAAAATGATGTATAAAGGTAATCTTCAAATAAAAAATATAACTGAAAACTTAAACTCATTGGAAATTATCAATATAAAAAAACTGACCAATCAGAAATGGTTGTTTTTATCTTGATTATAAAGGATACTTATTTACCTGTGTAATTAATAATAATATTGTTTAGCAAATTATTTACATTGAATAAAATAAGAAAATAAATATTTGCATATAATATATTAATTATATAA
Organism: uncultured Hyphomicrobiales bacterium; assembly: GCA_964499465.1. Taxonomy (GTDB): domain Bacteria; phylum Bacteroidota; class Ignavibacteria; order Kapaibacteriales; family UBA2268; genus JAAYJM01. Next base: position 14,627 of record CAZCLJ010000035.1, on the reverse strand, counting down.
ATTTGAAACATATTTTATTATATTTTATTTAAATTATAATCTATGAATTCACTTTAATAATAAATTTTATGATATTTTCGAGTTAATCAATGAGTTAAAGATACTAATCAAATTTCATATTTTAAATTTAGCTCATTTATGAAAGAATTATTATAATAAGATGTAAAATTAAATCAAAGAACTACCTTATTAGAATGAATACATTGATTATAATAAATTAATTTTTTACATTATAGGAGTATTTATGAAGTTAAAATCTATTATATTTTGTCTTTGCTTATATGTTGGTTTTATAAGCAATATTTTTGCACAAAGTAGTGTTAAAACTGAGAATTCAGATTTTATCATCACTTCTTTATTTCCATCATCAAGGATTGGAAGTGCTACTTTAACTTTTGAAACAATAGCTCATTTTAATGAACCTTTTAGATTTGAAAGTAGTACTAGTGCTTATGTATGTCTGTTTTTAACCCCTACTAATACAGTATTTTGCAATGTTAAAGCTGAACCAACTTTCTTTCAAGAAAACGGAACTTGGAAATTAAAAATAGTTGTAGATGCAATTTCAAAAGAGCAATGCTGTTATTTACATCAAATTGTTAAAAATAATAGTAGAGATATAAAATTTTTAGTTAGATTTACACAAGAAAGTTTCGACCCAAATACTATGAAACCTATTGATAACACAGATATGTTAGTAATAAGAGGTAATTTATCTGAAGATTTAGATTCATTAAGTCAGTTATTAAAATGGTTAGCAGCTATAGGATGTTAATAGAAATATTAATAAGATAATACAAAAGGTAGTTCTTTGATTTTAAATTTTATTTGTTTTTAATTTTACTTATATAAAATAGCTATTTATTAATGTTATAGCATTATTAAGGGCTTTAGATAAAAGATTTAACAAAAACTTTTTTTTCAAACATTAAAGGAAAAATTTATGAAATATAAATTACTATTTTTAATGATTTCAATAATATTTACTCTTATTTCATGTGCAAATCCAAAAATAGTTAAATATGAAATCAAGCCAAACCCCAAATTAATTGATTCATCTTCAACATTAACATGGGATGTTGATAATTTTGACCCAAATGAACATGAAGTTTTAATTAACAATGATCCTACTTCAAAATCTGGAGAAATTCTCGTTGAAGATTGTAAGGAATATAAGCTAACTATAAAAGATAAGAAAGAAAAGAAAATAATTGATTCAAAAACTTTAAGTTTAAAATGCAGTAAAAAGAGATATAGAATTAATTTTATAAAAATTGAATTCCCTTATAATTGTGATGATGTGGGTTCTCTTGGAGATTTTTATTGGGATATTACTGTTACTAATAGCCAAGGTGATGAACTTATTACAAATATCATAAGAAGTGAAAGTGATTTGTATAAACCAAAAAGAATAGGTGATTATTGTGATTTAAATAATATTCAACAATTCGAAATAGAAGAAAATGAGTCTTTTGTTGTAAAGGGACGTATTTGCGATAAAGATATAATAAGTTCTGATGATTGTATCATTTTTAACAAAACATATTATTTTAATGATACTATAAATAAAGATATCATAAAAGAGTTTTATTCTGGGAATGATTGTAGTATTAATATTTATTATCAAATAGAAGAAATAAAAAAATAATTTATTTTTCTTTGATTAAAATAGTGATAATTTCTTAATAATACAACTTATTATCAACCATTAGACATATAATCTAATGGTTGATATAATTTCAAAAGGAGTTTTATTGATTTTGTGTATTAGCAAATACTAAAATTCTTTCAAACCAACCTAATTACAATTAATAAATGCAAATTATTATTTAACTTTTTTCAAAGTTATGTTTGCTTTTTTGTCTTTACAAATTATAGTATCTACATAGAACTTATCACATCCATAATTATCAATTTTAAAAGGATGTGACTGAACACTTGGGATAATTTTTTCATTTATCACCCACTCAGCTAATCTATCAGGAATAAAATCAATCAATGTCGTTCTACAAGTGCTACTTTCTAATTTTGTTTTTGCCAAAAAGATTGAACAATCGTTAGACCTGTAATCAATGGTTGCTGTAGCCATAATATCGCATTGCACTCTTGGAATAATTCGATTTTCACCAGAAAGTGTAATATAGATTTCAGCTCTATCGGAATCTTCAATTAAGTATATTTTTATTATAGGAATTGTCCATTCAAACCCATATTTACTTTGTTTGAAATCTTTTGTGCATTCAAAAACTTTTTTATTGATTTCTTCTTCAGTTAGAACAAAATTAAAACTTCCACAAAATATATAAGTTAAATATGAACAACTACTTAAAAATGAACAAAAAACAATTGTAAAAATTAAAATTTTCTTTTTCATATTAATCTCTGTTAATAATAATGTTATAAACCTCACTTGTAACTTTACTACCTATAATAAGTGCTTCTAAATAGTTCCTTCTGTTATCATCTTTGATAAATGTTAATCGCCCGCTCGCATCTCTGTATTTGTTTTCATATTGGTTTATACATTCTTCAGAAAAAACATATTCAAAGTTTAACTTCTTAAAACCGATTTCACGGTCATTCCCGTCTTTTACTTGTAACTCCAGATAAATATTAGCAATACCTTTTATTTCATTTTTAGCATAATGGGATAGCCAAACTTCATAATCTTCACCAATTTCAACTACATTAATGCCACTTGAAATTAAGAACTTTTCAGTAGCACAGGAATGCATAGGAATAGGAGCAATATCACAAGAATATAAAGAAGCTCCAGTTTCACCAACTGGAACTTTTACATCAATTTTAATACTTCCAGAAAACCTAACAGGTTCAACTGGCATATAACAATTGACTTCACTTGAGGGTGCTGAATACTCTTTCTGAATATTTTTCGTAGAACAACAAGCATTAACCAATAAGATTATAAATATTAAATTATAAATAAATTTAGTATTATATTTTTTCATTTTACCTCTAAATATTAGTATTAAAAATTATTTTTATTTTCTATTTATATTCATAAATATTAATTATTAATCTGTTAATATTGCAATTTATAAAAATGTTATTTATAAAACAAATATAAATCATAATTTTTTATAGTAAATATTATTATTCTTAAATTATATTGTTATTATCATATTAATCGAATTGAAATTATTAAATAAAAATATTATTTTAAACAATAGCTGATAAATAAATTTGATGAAATCACATATAACATTACCATATTACGAATAGACTGTCTGAGAAAAAAGTGGTAATTTATTTATTATTTTCATTGTAAACATTTCGCACATCTTTTATTATCTTGATTTCTTCTTCTGTTAAACAGTAATACAATGCAATTTATTTTGATTTCATATATTTTTCAAGAATATTGCAAATTAAGAAAAAAAGTGAATAAGAAAAAATTTTTAGAAATAAAATAATCAAACCAGCATAGCAGCCATACTTTGATACCTTTTTTCAAAATAAACGCAATGGTGGGGACTTATGAGGGGATTTTGTGAAAGGTGGAGTGGGTGTGGGTTTTATGGGATTTTTTGCTATATTTACTTTACCTTATTATTCAAATAATAAGAAATAGCAAAGATGTAAATTCATTGGTATAAGAATTGAATAATTGATATTAAAACAACTTGTATGATGTTTGACTATTTTTTAAAAAATTTGTCTAAATTACTATTTTCTAAAACCCAACTATGATAAGCTTTCTGTTCTCATAAATTGTTTTTATCCAGTAATTAAATTGTTTTATGCTCTTTCAAATCAATTAATTGAATATCTATTGCTGTATCATTTAATTTAATAAAATATTTCATTTCTGAAAGTCCAAAAACATTTACGTTGTCATGACCAGAAACATAACTATTTTTTTCTATATATTTTTCATCGTTAAATAAAACATTTTCAATTACTTTTGTTTCTAAAAAACTTGAGTTACCAAAGTTCTTTTTGTAAGAATGGTGTATAGTGTTGATAGAAGTGTTGTCTTTAATTTTTGATTGTGGATGAAAAATCACCAAATAATCTTTTGCTCGGCTAATAGCGACATTGTAAATATATTCTTTTGATAATAAACACTTAGGATGATTAGTAAAAGAATAATTGTTCGGATTGCAGATAAAAAATACAATATCACATTCGTCACCTTGAAAGCCGTGAACAGTATCGGAAAACACCTTTACATTTTCAGAAATGCTGTATGATGTTATTAACTTATTTATCAAAACTGCTTGGGCTTTATATGGTGCAATAATTCCAATCGTCCAATCCTGTTTGCCGTTATTTTCTTTGTCAAAAAACTTGATAATTTCCAATACTAAAATAGCACAATAATTTTGATATGAACTGTAAAATAGTTTGCTAACTTTGTAAATTGAATTGTCTCTTTCTAATGGAATATCAATAAAAGTAACATTTGAAGGAATAATCTCTTTAAATTTAGCGGGCAGAGGTTTGCTTTCCTTTCGATAATCTTCTCGGTCGTGTCCAAGTAGTCCTTTATATGAAAGCTCACTAAAAAGTTGTCCTATTTCTGGAATACTCCGGTATTGTTTTTTAAGATTTAAAATTGCGTCAATATTTTTTCTAATCTTTTGTTCGTCAGGGTCAAAACTTTCAAGTTCCATCATTTTATATATATTTTCATCTTGAAAATCGAAGTTTTCTAATTCATTGTCATTTATCTCAACAATTGGTGGAATCTGCTTAGGGTCGCCTGCTATTGTAAAATGTATATTTGAATTGGTTTTTTTTAGAGCCATTATTGCAAATGTGATATAATGCAATCCTATCATTGAAGATTCATCAAATATGACATAATCCCATTTGTACTTAAACAATAATCCAAAGTTTTGAATATCATAATAAGGTAATCTGTGAATTGTAGTAGCAACAACATCCATTTCATTCAATATTTCATTAGTAAGAGTATCTTTATATATATTTGATTTTTCTTCTAAATCAGGGTCGGTTGGGTGACTTAAACGTGCAGTAGAAATATAATCATTTATTTCCAATAATTTTTTACAAACCACATCTGCTGCTTTATTTGTTGGTGTTAGAACCAAAAATTTAGCATTTGGGTTATTATCTAAAATGTTTTTAATAAAATAGCATATTGCTGTTGTTTTTCCAGTGCCAGGGGGTCCATAAATATAATTCAGAGCTGGCATATCTTTTTCAATATTTTCCCACTTGTCAATATTTTCAGTATTCTTAAATGCATTAAGTAATCTTTCAAGCAAATCAATAACAGGAGTAAAGTTAATTTCAACTTTGAAGATACTTTTAAAGTTAGAGATTTTTTTTGATTCCGATTCGTTAGGAATATATATCAATAAATCCAGCCCTTTTTTAGATACACCTTCAACAGTAATATTTTCTTTTTTCCCATCTTTAAAAACTAATGTAACTTTAAAATCTTCAGCATTTTCAATTTCTGGTGAGATATAACTACTCGCCCCACATAGTAAAAAAAATTTATTATCTGTTTTATAAGGTTTAATTTCTTTAAATGTAAGAGATTTTTGTTTTGCTGCATCTTGTTTCTCACTGTAAGTGTTTAGCAACTTTAAGTAAGCTATAAACCATTCGTAAGAGTATCTTTTTTCACTTTTTTCATAGTTTTCCATTTCTTTTATTAATACATCCCTATTATTTTTAATTTCAAATTGCTTTTTTAGATTATTAATTCCTTTTGCAAATTCTTCGTTTTCATTAAAGCCAGGATTTGGACTTTCGTTTTTGATATTTTTTTGTGTTTTTTGTTTGATTTCTTTATGCAGGGCTTCTAAATCTTTAATAGTATTTTCAGTTATGGTATTGTCAGTTTCCTGATGATTCTTTATATTGTCATCATTATCATTATCATTGTTCGATTTCGTGTTTGTAGTGTTTTGCTCTGCTTTCCAATCTTCTAATAATTTCTTGGCTTGTTTAGCTTCATCTTCACTTTCAAATATTTGAGCAATTATTTCTGCTACTGATTTTTCGACTGAGGTCTGAAATTTTAAGAGCTCAATAAGTTGTTTAGCTTGAAAGCTTTCTTTGTCATATCCATCATGAAGTTCATCAATTTTGATTTCATTTGGAGCTACAAGTTCATTATTTTTAGTATACAGCCATTTTTTTTGTATTAGTAATTTCCCAAAATTTTCTGAGTAAGTGACAGGGCCTTCTATAGGATTTATAAAGTCCTGTCGTGTGGATTCTTGAATTATACCTGAAATACATTTGTAATGAGGAATTACAATCTTATTCCAAATAAATTTACTAATGTTAATATTAATATTATCTAATGCTTCTTTCAAACCATCTATATGTATATCTTTATCAAAACCATTTAGACCTCTTTTATGATAACCGTGGCAGTGTAAATAACTTATATAGTTCAAATCAGAAGGTTCTTTTTTTGATACTTTTATTTTAAAATGAACTCCTATTTTATCTAAAAATTTCTTCAAATTTTCTCTGTCATTTTCCTCTATGTTATCATAGTAAAATTCTTTATATAAAAATTTTGTGTCTGGTTTTGCTTTAAAATATTCAATCAGTTCATCTGAAGGGAAATAAATGTTATCAGCTTTATCACGATAAGTTTTATCGCAATTACTTGTTGAATAAAGAACAAAAGCTTTATCTTTAATTAAGTCTATATAGCTTTCTAATTCAGTTGTTGGACATTCCTTGTAATATTCGAAAAATATCATAAAATGTGGTTTAGTGTCAATGCCTTCATTTGTATTATACTCTGGAAGGATTTGATTGTAAATTACATCTTTCAAGTTCGGTTGTTTAATTCCAAAACTTTCGATGAATTCTTTTGACTTTTCATTTTCTAAAAGCTCAGGAAGGATAGTCTTTGTAGATGTGTTCAGGTTGTCTGAGAGTAAAAACAATATCTCGTGAAATTCATTTCCATTTTGCTCAAATGCGGCAACAGCATTACCATCGGTATCTTTAAAAATAGGTTTTGTTTTGAATCTGACTTGATAAGACTTTCTCTCGGACAAATATTCATAAAACTTGTGTAACCATTCATTATTTTGGTTATTAATAAAATTACAAGTTATTAAGTCGGCAATTTTATTTTCAAAGTCCATACTTGCTTTTATTAGATTAGGTTCTTTTCTATCCCAAGACCTATCGGAACCACCATCAATATAATCCGTAATATATTTGTTTATTGTTCTACCTATTGTAGTGAACACCCATTTAGCATTTTGATTATTTACTAAATCCGTAAGTTGTTCATTAGAAAACAAGTTTGTCAATTCAGTTGAATCCGCCCAATACGCATTATCTTTTTTTGCATATTCTCCATTATTTGAAGGTAGAATTTCCTCTGTTTGCAATTTCACTTTTATCGTATCATAAAATGGTCTAAATAAGTCATCTTTACTGGGTTCACTATATGGAATTATTTTAATAATGTCATCATTTATTAATTTTAGTTCTTTTAGAATTAGTAAACTATCTGCAGCAAGTTCGGCAAGTAACCCAACAAGAAATTCATTGAAATGTTCCTTAATAATTTTCTCAATTCCATGTTCATCTTCAATTATTAATTTCTCTTCTTTTGGGATTGACTCTCGGTTACTATTTAAAAGAAAAGGGGCATTGATTAAAAAATTTAACTTAATTCTTTCCCTTGTTGAAAAAAAACAAAATGCTTTTGAATCATCATTTGGTTGAAGCTTATTATTCTCTATTTTAAAGCATACAGAGTAACAAAATTCTAATTTATCATCATTAATAATTTCTTCAAATTGACGTGTAAAAATTAAGAATTCAGAATTATCTGGTTTTAGTTTTATTCTTTCATATTTTATGTTAAGTTCCTTATTTGCGATTGTTTCATGAACTAATTCCTTTTCATAATCAACAACAACATTATCATTATCAATTTTACAGATTATTTTCTTAATATTTGATAAAAATAATGTTGGCTTATCTAAATTTTTTAATTTCTCAGAAATATCTCTATAAGCTTCTTCTTTAGCTTTTACTCTATCATTCTGAGATTTCTCTTCGTTATTAATAAAAGGAAAGTAGAAAATAGTATCATGCTCTTTGTTATATTCAATGTCTATCTCAAAACTTTCTAATAACTCTGGTACAATATAGTCATAAATTTTGAATTGAAAATTTGGATCTAAGATATGAGGGGTTTTTGTATATTGAAAAACAGACTTAAAACCTATACCAAATCTTCCTATAGTTTTAGAAATTCTTTTTCCTGTTCTACCAATAGCTGTTAAAGCATTTATGTGCCCGTTTTCCTTTGGTTTATCAACATCTGTTATTGTAAAATGTATATTTCCATTATGCTTAAAATACAGTCCTTTCTCCTTAAGTATAAATTCAACTGTAGTAGCTTTAACATCTTCAGCGTTTTGTATTAATTCATAAATAAAATGAGTTTTATCCGAATAAATATCATAAATCAAACGATTCCAAATTTTTTTATAATCAGGATCTTTTAGCTCGTTTGCAAAGTTAGCTCTTTTTTTTCTGAGTTTTTCAAACCAATTTTTTTCTTGTTCTGTCATTTCAAATTATATTTTTAATACTTATTAATATGCCTAAAGCAGTTAATGAATTAATGTAAATTAATATTACTCTTTCTAAAAGTTTTTTTCATAAATATTTTCTATGCTGTTTATACTGATATTTCTATGTATTACTAATATCTAATATATAAAACAAATAATATTTATTTCTACTTAAGAACTCAAAGTAAAAGTTCTTAAAACAAAAATAGTAATATTCATTTACTTTACAAAGAAAATTATAATAATTACTCTTTCCCTTTGTTAATTGACCAATTACTAAATACTATTATGTTTAAAGCACTATTACCAGTAAAGTGAATTGTATAAGGAATATATTTGTAAACATTTTTCTACTTTTTATAATATTTTCTTTTAAAATTAACTGACTGAGAAGATTTACTTTCTCACTCAATTTTAAATTCGTTTTCAATAATTTTGTACTAATTTCAAAAGCTTGATTCAATCAATCAAAAATTCTTCTTAATCTCCTTCCTCTTATAAAATCACCAGTAGTATAATTCAATCTATTATTTGGTATTGGTTCAGATTGTTTTTTTATCTCCTGCAAAGTATTGAAATGAACTATTTCGTTTTCTACATATAAAAATGATGCTGTAAAGCTGTCCGATTCTATACGATTATCTTCGCCCATACCAACTGATTTGAATGTATCAATTTTTTCTTTTTTTATTTTGTCAAACAGTTCATTTCGCATTGAATCAAAATCCTGATTATCATTGTTTATTTTGCAACTCAAAGCATCCATTATATATCCCTTAAGCAACTTGTTATATAGCTCGGCAAAACAGTTTTGATAAGAAATATATTCAACACCAGCCAAATTATTATTAATGAATATTATCATTCCATTCTGATTTTCAAGCGAAGCAAAACTTTTAATGTATTCATCAATGTCTTCTTTCTTATAATCATATACATCACTCATCGCACCAGTTGGCGAAGTAAATTTGTGATCCATCGAAAGACGAGCTACTGAACTCCAAACTTCCCCCTGGTCAGAACGATAACTCATTCCTTCGCTTTTTATTAATTCCCTTGTTACAGACATATTTTTAGAATATTTCATTGATGATGGCATAGTGCGTTCTGCACTACTAAAAAACTTGTCTTTGTAATTCCAGCGACCAGCTTCAACACAACTAACAGGTATTTTAGTGCTTGTTTTGACATTAAGTAAAATAGTAGTATTTATAACTCTGTTCTGCTTTGCACCAATAAGCTCTTCACCATCAAGCAAAAGCACCTTTACATCTGAATCATTTGCTACAAAAAGCTCTGGCACTGAACCACCTTCACTTATTTCTTTAATAGAAATCATATCATTCTCTAATGCTTTTTCAAGTGAGATGTACTCAAGCTTGTTACCATTTTTGTAATAAAACGGCATAATAGTAAGGTTTTTGAAGTTTTGCACTTCACCAAACTGCAACTTATCTAATAGATTATTTAATTTGGAATTCATTTTGTCCCTCCGTTTTTAAAACAGTAATTTAATAAAAAATTGTTAACCTTAAAAAATTTTCATTTATTTTGTTCTCCTTTTTCAATCATTCAACAACAATTTAAAGTATTAAATAATCGTGCCAAAAACATAAGTAACTGATATATAAATAGTTAAGATTTTATAGAATTATATTATGAAATATTATTTCAAATTATTGTAATAATATTACATTTCATAATATCCCTATTCAATTATTTGAATTTTATTTGTATTATTCTTTTTTTTATTCAATAGAAAAATTTTATTATTTTTGAATATTTGTAAAAAAGTAGTTCAGATAAGAATAAAACAAAAAAAATACAGCATAGCAGCCATACTTTTATACCTTTTTCAAATAAAAACGCAATGGCGGGGATTTATGAGAGAATTTTCTGAAAGGCTGAGTGGGTACGGGTTTTAAAAGAATTTTCTGTTATTCCTTACTCCAAACTTTTTTCATTTCCTGCTCTTTCACATTATCGGTTATTTTCAAATATCGCTTCATTCTGTTGAAATTCTTATGACCGGTTATCGACATTACAACCTCCTGTCTCATACTCTTTTCAAGAGATAGGGTTACAAAGGTTCTCCTTGCCATATGATTGCTTATTAATTCATATTTCGGCTTCGTTTCTTCTATTCGCTCCGCACCAATATAACGAGTTATTGTAATCAATTCAGTTATATTTGCCATTCTGCCTATTTCTTTCAAATACTTATTGCTGTATTCCTTTGTCATTGTTGGGAGCGGAAGACCTTTGCTAAAATACTTATTCAAGATTTCTAGAGCAAAATCGTTCAGTGGTATCTCAATCAAGTCCTTCGTTTTTTGAGTGCGTAAAAACCACTTCTCATCTCGAATATAATCCACTTTTAGCTTCGACACATCAGAAAAACGCTGTCCAGTAAAACAAGCCAGGCAAAATACATCACGAACCTTTTCCAAACGAGGATTACTGCTTAAATCTAAATTGAAAAGTCTTAATAGTTCTTGCTCTGTTAGATATACTACTTCATTTTCAGTTCCTTTTGTCTTAAATTTTTTATATTCAAGTAAATTGTTGTAACCCCTTTCAGTTGCCCAATTAAGAAAACTTTTAAATAATTTAACTGCATTATGAAATGTATTGTTTATATTTTGTAAGTCATTAATATAATATGACATTAACTTATCAAAAAATTCTAAATTAATTGTATCAAAGGTGATTTTTGAACGATTTTTTTGTTGGAAGTTTAGTAAATGATTGAGCAAAGTATGATAATTACTTTTGGTGCTTATGCTCATCGCATCTTTTTTAGATTCCAAATAATAATCGAAAACATTGAAAAATGTTTTAGGTTTTTCTTTTTGTGGTTTTCTAATAAAAATGTTATTAAAATCATTTTTAAGTCGTTCATAGGAATAGAGGTTATTAACTACTGCCTGCGAGTAAACTTTCTGAATTTCGGATTTACAATAATCAAGAAAAAGATTAATTTCATTATAACCATTGCAGGTTTTTCTAACTGATTGATTTTTCTCATTCCAGAATTTAGGATTGATTTTAATACCCGTATTTATTTGAATTTTTGGGTAGTTACCAATTCCACGAATGAAGCAGTAAATAGCTTTTTCGCCATTTTTATTGAATTTGCTGTCAAGATAAAAGTTAACAGTCATAATATTTGTTGGAAAAGTGAAAAATATATATTAATTTGTATTTATCAAAAAATGCTGATAAATACTGAATACAAACTTAATATATATCCAACACAATTCCAACAAAAAAATTGATTTATGTTAGTTTTTCTTAAACAAAATTAAACAAATAAAAATGTAGAATATCTTTATATCATTTAAAATAAAGAAATTAAGAATATAAATGATTAATAATGTTTAAGATGTCCTACATCGTTTCGAAATGACACCTTTTCTATATAATTTGCGAAATTATTCTTTACAAGACAAATCTTCAAACTCTTTTTTTTCGTTATGGGGCTGTAGTTCTCAAGTTTTATAAAGAATATAAAGAAATCATTATTTTATTTAAACAAATAAACCAACAAACAATTCAACAAAATAAAATCTTTTTCGTCTATGGTAAGTTAAATTATTAGTAATTTTGTATTTTTGTAATAATGGAGTAAGAAATACATGGAAGATAAAAGCGGACATCAAAAGCCACTTAGACAAACTTCAAATACTGCTGCCGATATTGCTAAGACTTATTTAAAAGAGCAGGGAAGGAAAGCAGTATCAACAGAAAACATAGATGGTGATAAGTTCAATCATATTTCTGATGAAGAAAATTTAGACAAACTTAATGATGAAATTGAAACTGGTAAGCAGGAAGTATTAATAGATGAAGAAATCTTAAAAATTGCTTCTCAATTCGAGGAAATAATTAAAGAACGAGATGAGTTGAAAGAGCAGGTAAGAAGAATTGCTGCAGAACTTGAGAATTTTCGCAGACGCAGCATCAAAGAGAAGCAGGAAATGATTGATTATGCAAATGAACGATTACTTTTTAAAATGCTTCCATTGATTGACGATATGGAATCAGCCCTTGATGCTGGGAAAAAAGCCACTGATATAAACTCTATTTTGTCTGGTATTGAACTTATTTACAATAAAGTTTTGAACACTTTTGCAGAAGCAGGGGTGAAACAAATGGAAAATCCGATTGGCGCTGAGTTTGATGTGAATTTCCACGAAGCAATAGCAACAGCTCCTTCCGATTTGCCTGAAGGACAGATTGCTTATTTAGTTCAAAATGGCTATTTAATGCATAATAAAGTTCTTCGTCACGCTCGTGTCGTTACTTCTACTGGCTCTCCTACTATTCAAAATAATGATGATGTTTCACAAAATTAAATAATGAAATGCAAAAACGTGATTACTACGAAGTGCTCGGTGTAAATAAAAATTCAAATATAGATGAAATAAAAAGTGCTTACCGTCAGTTAGCTTTAAAATATCATCCGGATAGAAATCCGGACAACAAAGATTCAGAAGAAAAGTTTAAGGAAGCAACAGAAGCTTACGAAGTGCTGAGCGACCAAAATAAACGTCAAAGATATGACCGTTACGGACACGAAGGTATGAGAATGGGTTCGGATTTCGGCCAATATACAAATTTTGAGGATATTTTTAGTCATTTTGGTGATATTTTCGGTGGCGGAATGGGAAGTGTGTTCGAGGAATTTCTGAATCCCGGAGCAAGCAGAAGGCGCCAGCAAAAACATTACACAGGCGAGCCCGGAAGCGACATCCGAATTCGTATGCCACTTACTCTTGAAGAAATTGCAAAAGGCACTGAAAAAAATATTAAAATTAAACACTACGTTAAATGCAATGATTGTAGTGGAACTGGAGCTAAAGCAGGTAGTGGTTTCAAAACCTGTAAGCATTGTAATGGTAGTGGCGAAATTCGTCAGGTATCCCGCTCTATTTTCGGGCAGTTTGTTAATATCAGTGTCTGCCCCGCTTGCAATGGTTCAGGCAAAACAATTTCCGAGCATTGCGAAACCTGTAATGGAGAAGGTCGCATCCAGGAAGAAGAACAAATAAAAATTGATATTCCATCTGGAGTAGAAAATGGCACATATCTGCCTGTTAGAGGTAAAGGAAATGCAGGCAGAAGAGGTGGACCCGCTGGACATTTAATCGTGATTTTTGAAGAAAAGGAACACCAGTATTTCAAGCGACAGAATAACCATATTATTTACAATCATACAATAAGTTTTCCTGAAGCCGCTCTCGGAACCGAAATTGAAATTCCTACTTTGTGGGGAAATGAAATCATAACTATTGAACCCGGCACCCAACCAAACACAGTAATTACTTTAAAAGATAAGGGCATTAAATCTTATAACTCTAATTACAAAGGCGACCAGGTCATTTATTTAAATATTTATGTTCCAAAAAGTTTAAGCACTTCTGAAAAACAAACATTAAAGGAATTTCTTACAAGCGAAAACTTTTACAATAAAGATAAAAAGAAAGTTAAGACTAAAGACTTCTTTGAAAAAGTAAAAGACGCTTTCTTTTAAGTTCAGAACTCCTAACACCAAAACAAAAATAAAGGAGTTAGGAGATTACCCTCGTAAAGAATAATTTCGCAAATTATATAGAAAAGGTGCCATTCCGAAACGAAGTGAAGAATCTCAAACTCTATGGTAGCAATGACTTATGAGATTTCTCACTTCGTTTCAAAATGACACTATAATTATATTTATGAAAGCAACTTGGTATTAAAGATTTCCAGAATAATTTTTTGTTTTTGAACCTTGATTGAAAAGATTGAAAGATTTCCTGATTATTACAATTAACAACTCAACTTTCCTAGATGATAGACAAAATTAAATATTGAGTAGTAGTGCATTACAAACAGGATAATATGAAATAATTCTTAGAAAACACTATTTTTGCTCATAAAACCTTTTAACACCTCCCCTGCCCCTCCTTATTAGGAGGGGAATAAGAACAGTTCTGTGTTTTAGCGTTCCCCTCCTAATAAGGAGGGGCAGGGGAGGTGTATTTTTGCTTTTTTAAACACTTAAATACTCTTTTATTTTTT
>CAZCLJ010000034.1:0-25161 GCA_964499465.1 uncultured Hyphomicrobiales bacterium | reverse complement strand
TCACTTCGTTACCAATGACATCGCTCCTTTGTCGGTCATTCTGAACGAAGTGAAGAATCCAGAGAGTAGTGGTTAAAAAATTTTTCTGGATTCTTCACTTCGTTCAGAATGACTGTGTTAAATAATGTCATCTCCATTTAAAATAAAAGTCTTCTTTTATCAGTAGGTTCGAAACAACAGACAAAACTGAACTCGCCTCTTATTTAGAGGATTTTATTAGCTCCCATAAGTAATATTTTAAATCACTTATTGAATCGCCGTTTATTGATGAAATGTAAAATATTTTTTCTTCAAATTTTAATCTTTTAAATTTACTTAGTTGCTGTTTTTCAATAGCATCAATTTTACTAAAGCAAACAACCGAATTTTTAAATACAAAATCTTTACTGTATTTTTTCAGTTCTTTTTGTAAAATTTTATAATCATTTTTAGGATGAGGGCTTGTTGCGTCAAGCATAAAAAGGAGTGTATTCGTTCTTTCAATATGCCTTAAGAATTGCAAACCGAGTCCTTTGCCGTCTGCAGCTCCTTCGATAATACCGGGAATATCAGCAACTGAATAATTTTCGCCATCTGAAATCTTGACAATTCCGAAATTTGGTATTAAAGTCGTAAAATGATAATCAGCAATTTTGGGTTTTGCAGCAGAAATAACAGAAATAAAAGTAGATTTCCCAACATTGGGAAAACCGACAATGCCAACATCAGCAATACTTTTAAGTTCTAACAGAATGGTTTTTTCTATGGCTTCTTCGCCGGGCTGTGCATATCTCGGAGCGCGGTTAGTAGGAGTTGCAAATTCTGCATTGCCTTTGCCTCCACGTCCACCTTTTGCAGCAATAATCTTATCACCGTCATTTACCAAATCAGCAAGAACTTCATTACTTTCTTCATCTTTTACAATAGTCCCGCAAGGAACTTTAACCACTAAGTCTTTACCATCATATCCTGTTCTTTTGGATTTGCCGCCATTCTGACCATTTTCAGCCCTGTAATGCATCTTATATTTAAAATCAAGCAAGGTGCTTAAATGCTTATCGGCTAAAAAAATGACACTTCCACCCTTACCGCCGTTTCCACCATCAGGACCGCCTTTGGGCACAAATTTTTCACGTCTGAAGCTAATATGTCCAACTCCACCTTTACCTGATTTAATGTAAATCTTTGCTGTATCAATAAATTTCATATATACTTTAAAATTATATAATTAAATATTGACGTTTTCTAACTTTTTCTATTTTAATTATCGTTTTTTTAATAAATCTTATAATTTATAAGAGTAATCTAAATAATAACTTTTCTCGTAATTCAGGCGTATGCTGGAATCCATCTTGTATGAGCTGCTCACTTGAGCATTTGGGCAAGCCCAAATGTATCCTTTAAATAACTAATTCAGAATAGCGAATGAACAATAATAATATGGATTCTGACATCCGTAAGAATGAAACATATAGTTATATCATCTCCATTTAAATAAAGGTCTATCTTTAAAGTGCATTGATTGAAAAATATACATATTTAATCTTTAAAAGTAACTTGATATTCAAGCAATTATTTTTAATCAATTTCTAACCTATATTATTCATAAATTTAAAAAAATATTCAGTAGTTATTGATTATAAATGGTTTGCTTAATATTCAGTAAAAAAACTAAGTTTTTTCTCTAATTTTTATTAAATTCTAAAATCGTTACTGAGTCTATTCATCCGATGACTGGGAAGTCATCGGATGAATTATTCAGACTAATAATATAAATTACTAAAATTAAAACAATTATCCAAATGAAAGAAATGAGTGAAGGAAGGAAGAGAAAATTTCACAGATGGACTTCACGCTTTGAAGGTAAAGTCCATCTAAAAAAAAACATTTGCATTTCTCTTTAAAAATAATTAGGTTTGCAATGCATCAAGAGTAAAAGATTTTTATATTAACAACTTCTGTTGAGAATTCGTAGGCAGAAGAGGAAGCTCTGAATTAGTAAATTTCTTTTTGGAATAAAAGCAAAAATGATATTTTAACAAAAAAGAGGAGTTTCCAAATTAAAATTAATTTAATATATATATGAAAAGACTAACATATTTTCTATTATTTTTATTTTTAATGGTATCACCCAGTTTAAACAGTGATGTTATCTTAGTAAAGCCTAATTCAGTACCTCACGCAAATGAGGTTTGTGTTAGGA
Source organism: uncultured Hyphomicrobiales bacterium (assembly GCA_964499465.1). Classification (GTDB taxonomy): domain Bacteria; phylum Bacteroidota; class Ignavibacteria; order Kapaibacteriales; family UBA2268; genus JAAYJM01. The sequence goes on along the minus strand of CAZCLJ010000034.1, from coordinate 22,979 downwards.
TAAATAACTTGAATGACTTTCCTGATTTAGCTTTAGTAGGTGTGTGGAATTGTTATGCTTTATCAAATTCAGACAAAGCTTTTAGGGTTAGGTCTAATTCTTGTATAAATGCTACGAAGACCTGTCCAATTTTGCTTTATGCAATGAGTTTGGATTATTTTAAAACAGTTGACTTAGATGAAATTGACTTTGATGATAATAAGAATGTTAAAAAATTGAATCTTACAGTAAAAGATAATTTACGAAATACAAATTTATATAGTTTTATTTACGTTGATTATAATTTAGCTCGTTATAGCGATAGTACTTTATATCTTTACAAAACAAAAATGACTTATAAGTTTGATGACAGGCGCCCTGATTCTATTAAGAATTTTAATAATGATGTAATAGACCCATTTAAGCAAATTTCAGTAACACCATAAACAGCTAACATCGATAGCCGACAGCTAACAGCCAACAACCGATAGCCGACAGCAGTTGGATTTCACTTGAGAAAGTTGAAATAAGTTTTAAAAATTATATTGAAAGGTATTAAAATGTATAGATGTTCAAATTGCGGTTCTAACGAATATAAAGAAGAAAAAGTAACTAAGGTATTTGAAATAGACAATGAAATTGTAGTAATAGAAAATTTACCAGCAAAAATCTGTAAAAGATGTGGCGAAGAAAGCTTTTCAAGAGAAACTTTAGTTCGTATCCAAAGTATTGCTTATGGAAAACCAAAAAATTATTTACAAGCAAAAAGATATGAATATGCTTAATTTTTATCTTCTTTAATGAAGGTTATTATATCTATGAAACGACTAACATATTTTCTTTTAGTATTATTTTTAATGGTATCACCCAGCTTAAACAGTGATGTTATAGTACATTTTCCAGAAACAATGATATGTGTCAGAATCAGTAATTTAAATGATTTTTCTGACATTGTTTTAATAGGGGTTTGGGATTGTCTTGCTTTATCAAATTCAAAAAAAGCTTTTAGAATTGAATCTAATTCTTGCTTAAATGCTACAAAGACCTGTCCAATTTTGCTTTATGCAATGAGTTTGGAATATTTTAAAACAGTTGATATAAATGAAATTGATTTTGAAGATAATAAAAATATTAAAAAATTGAATCTTACAATCAAAGCAGTTTCATTTGATGTTTATAAATATAGTGCTATTGATGTTTACTATAACATAGCCCGATATGATGCTACTACTATATATTTATATAAATCAAAAATAACCTACAAGTATAGCGATAATCGCCCTGATTTTGTTCAATACTTTAAAAATGATTTAAAACCATTTAAGCAAATTTCAGTAGAGCCATAGATGAATGAAAAATCCTTTAACATAATTCCATTCATTACTATTTACTCTATTGGACATTTAGCAGTAGATGCTGCTTGTGCTTTTTTATTATTGGGTGTTTTTGAGTATAGCGATGTTATAATAGCAATGTTAATTTATAATTCTATTGCGTTTGTTCTTCAAGCTCCTTTTGGATATTTAATTGACAAGGCATTTAAACCAAAACTTGCTGCAATTCTTGGTTTAATTCTTGTAGCTTTCTCGTTTTTCCTATGGAACAATATATACGCTGCTCTGATTGTTGTAGGTATTGGCAATGCTTTATACCATGTTGGTGGAGGAAGTTTAGTTCTGTCATTGAATAATAAAAAAGGAACATTTTCCGGAATTTTTATAGCACCTGGTGCAATTGGCTTGGCAGTTGGTACATTTTTAGCTAAATCTCAAATTGAGATAAACCAGCTGTTTTTTCCTTTGATATTAGTACTTTTAAGTTTGATAATTATTTTCGTAAAAATTCCCACTTTTTATCGTCCTGAAATTAAGAGCAAAATCACTTTTTCCGGTGTTCTGATAATTGCATTAATAATGATACCAATTGCTGTTCGTTCATTAATTGGTTTGTCTCTTGATTTTCCTTGGAAAGCAAATCAAAATCTTCTAATCCTATTAGTTGCAGCAATTGCACTTGGTAAAGTTTTTGGTGGAATATTAGCTGACAAATATGGATTAATCAAAGTTGGTGTTGGTGGATTACTAATTTCTACTCCATTTCTTGCTTTTTATTCAACAATTCCAGTTCTTGGAATTATTGGAGCATTTATGTTCAATTTCACAATGCCCGTAACTTTAATCGCAATTCTGAATGTTATACCAAATTATAAGGGACTATCGTTTGGTTTGACCACAGTAGCTCTTTTTATCGGTTCAGTGCCAGCTATAATTGGCAATAATGAATGGGTAAAATATGAATGGGTTATATTTAGATTGATTATATTGGATTCTATACTGCTATTTGTAGCATTAAAGTATAAGGATAAGCTAAGAACTTTTAAATTATAAATTTATGGATTATGAGTTATTGTTTTTGAAAAGTCTGCTATTGACTATTTTAATTGAAATTCCTGTGATGTTTATATATTTTCGATTATTTGATAAGCTAAGTGAATTGAAAATATATAGGGTGCTTATAACAGGGTTTATTGCCAGTTTTGCAACATTGCCTTATTTGTGGTTTATTCTTCCTAATTATATTGACCAAAAAATGATGTATATAATTATTGGTGAATCCTTTGCCATAATAGTTGAAACATTTATAATTGAAGCTATATTAAGAACAAAGTTTTTGAAATCATTTTTATGTTCTTTGTCTTGCAATGCAATTTCATTTTTATTAGGATTGATAATAAAATGGTAATAAAAGTTTATATTTCCAAATGATGTTATAATTTGTAGTTTATTTTGGATGTTATACTGTAGGATAGAAAAATAAGATGATAATAATTAATAGAATAATTGGAATTTTAATTATCATTACAAATATTTACTTTATTCCTTTTAGTTATATAACAATTAAGGAATCAGGTGGATTATTTAATTATGAAATTCTGACGCTTTTAATTATTTTATCACCTAACTTGCTTCTTATAACTGCAATTTTATCTTTTATGAATAAATTTAAAGGCAGTTTTATTTTGATGATTATTAATGGAATTGGACTAAGTTGGAACATATTTTTATTAAGAATACTTTTAACTGTACCCATATTGGATTAATTTGGAATGTAATATTTACTAGTGTTGTAATTCGTTAAAAGACTTATTATATTGTGTCATTTCGAAACGAAGTGAGAAATCTCACAAGTCATTGCTACCACGAAACTTGAGATTCCTCACTTCGTTTCGGAATGACAAGAAATGTTAATCAGGTTTTCAATAAATAATTACACTAGACTTGGCTCGACAATGCCGCTTTCACGAATGTTCCTGATTTCCAATTCAATCAATTCTTCCGGTTTACCAGAAATGGCTGTTCTTTCGTATAGCATTGAATCTATGCGATTTCGCAATGTCCGGACGCTCCAATGTTCCATTTGACACATTTCTATGTAAAATTCTCTTTTTAGTTGGTCTTCTATTGGTATTAGCTCAACAAAATGCGACCAACTCAATTGTTGCGACAGTGTCGCAACAATTTCAATATCTGGAAAATTTTGATTAAACTGAACCATTCTCCTTAGATTTTTCTCTGTGAAACTATTACCAAACTCCTTTACCAATTGTCGTGACAGTGATACGACAATTTGCTTCCCATAATCAGCACGCTCACCTTTGAGTATTTCTGTATTTATTCTTTTGCCTATTCTCCAATAAAGCAGAGTTAAAGCAGAATTTACGAATTGTGATACATTTTTTCGGGCTTCTGATATCAAATCTCGTATTTCAAACAGAATATCTGGTGCTATAAATGATTCATCTTTTTTTGCTAATTTATTCATCATTTGCACGCCTCCACGACTTTTGTTATGAATGGTAAAATATAATTAGTATCTCCTTCCCAAGTTGAACTTGGGAAGGAGAAAAATGGAATTCTTGTCTTTATACCGTCAGAGATTAAATTATACAAACACATTATATAATCCCTGGCGGGATAAATTGGTATCGCTGTTTATTTTTCTACAATAATCTAATCCCTGGCGGGATAGAAGAAAAAGAATTAATTTTATTCCAGTCATGCTATCAACTTGTTGATAGTATGACTGAAAATCCCTGGCGGGATAAAGAAAGAGAATTAATTTCGTTCCAGTCATGAGTCCACTCTAAAAACTATAATTTGTCATTTCCGAGTAATCGGAAATCCACTCTCAGCGTGGTTTATAGATACCCGTTTTCACGGGTATGACACTTTTTTGAGTGGACTTAAGTCATGCTATCAGCTTGCTGATAGTATGACTGAAAGTTGTGAATGAAAAAACTCTTTATTCTCCAGTCAATCCTTGATTAAGAAGTTCGGAGCGTTCTGCAATCTGGAGATTTTCTATTATTGTGTCGATGAAACCTTCAATAACCTCGCGTAAAGGATAATTCTTTCCTTCACCTTCAAGTCGATGGTCGGTAACGCGGTTTTGAGGCCAGTTGTAAGTGCGGATTTTTTCAGAGCGGTCTCCCGATTTCACCATAGATTTGCGTGTAGAAGAAATTTCGTCCTGCTGCTTTTTGAGTTCCATTTCATATAAGCGGGAACGAAGCACTTTCATTGCTTTCTCTCTGTTTTTTAGCTGGGAACGTTCATCTTGGCAGCTTACAACAATCCCACTTGGAATGTGAACAAGCCGAACTGCCGTTTCCACTTTATTAACGTTCTGACCACCTTTTCCACCGGAACGGAAAATATCTATACGTAAATCTTCTTCTTTGATATCAATATCCACATCTTCAGCTTCAGGAAGCACTGCAACAGTGGCAGCAGAAGTATGAATTCTACCACTTGCTTCAGTATCCGGGACGCGCTGGACGCGATGAACGCCACTTTCATATTTCATTTTTCCGTAAACATCTTCACCGGAAATAGAAAATACCATTTCCTTGAAGCCGCCGCGTTCACTTTCGTTAAAATCAATAACTTCTAATTTTAATCCTACCCGCTCAGCATATCTTTGATACATACGAAACAAATCACCAGCGAAAATACCAGCTTCGTCGCCACCAGTTCCAGCTCTGATTTCAAAGATACAGTTTTTAAAATCATTGGGGTCTTTTGGAATAAGCAATATTTTCAACTCTTCTTCTAATTTGTCTTTTTCTTCGTTCAATTCTTCGTTATCAAGGTATGCAAGGTCCTTTATTTCGTTATCAGTGCCGGGTGAATTTATAAGTTCTTTATTTGCTTCTAATTCCGATACAACTTTGAGATATCTTTTCGACACATCAATAATCGGACTTAGCATTTTCTTTTCTTTTGAAATATTTTTGTATAATTTTACGTCATCAACTATATTTAAGTTATTGAGTTGTTCGTTTAATGAATTATATCGCTCTAATATTGATTCTAATTTTTCTTTCATACTTCTTTTTAAATTTTAAAAAAATAATATACAAAATTACTTCAAATTTTAGAAATAAGAGCAATGAATTTGAAAATTTATTAAATTGCAAATAAAAATGTCTGGAGAAATAAATGAAATATAAGCAATTGTCAAATATATGGATATTAGTTTTATTACTTGCTATTACAAGTTGCACTCAAGAAAATCCTAATTTAGTAAATCCACCGCCACAAACCGAATCAGTAAGAGTGCGTTTCTTAAATTTAGCAACTGACGGATATACCCGCACACTTTACTTATCCGAAAATGTAAAAACAATAGCAACCAACACCGGTGAAATTTCTCCGGCAATAAAGCCAGATATGGATTCTGCCATTGCTTATATAAAAAGAAATGACATTGTTGATTACAAAACTCCAAGGAAGCTCAGATACTCAAGAGGCACGAATTATACTGTAGTCGGGCTGCCATCTCCTGAAAATGCTCCGGATTTCCAGCCATTGGATTCAATAGTTATGCTTACGACAATGACTATTTTCGATAAAGAAAAAGATATTTGCTATCTTAAAGTATTCAATGCAATACCAGACACAACCAGCACTTATACTTTAACGCTCGGCTGCCCCAACGGTAATACTCTTGCCGGTGCTATAAATTATCGTGGTGTGAGTGCTGTTCAGGAATTAAAGTATGGGACATATCCAATTTCTCTAATGAAAAACAGAGCAGGTGGGCAGGACATTCTTGGCTTGTTCTCCGTGAATTTAGTCGACCAAATGCAATATTGCCTGATTTTAAAACGCAACGAGGAAGGGAAAGAAGAAGTTTGGTTATTAGACGAATTAAATACAACAACAACAAATCTAACAAAAACCAATGAATTACCTCAAAGAGTAACCTCAATCAGAGCAGTAAATTTTTCATCAAATTCTATTTCCATAAAGAAAGATGATGAATTTGTAACGAACAATCTTCCGGCAAATCAGATAGGTGAATATTCCGATTTATCTGCCTGCGAAACAAAATACAACGACACTTTAATAACTTATGTAGAAAATGAAGAAAAAAGCAGAGTTTCAACTTCTTTAGAAGTGCTTGAAAAATACACAGCTTTTGTGTTTGATTCGGCATCATCAAAAGCTCACTTAACTATTCTTGCCCAGCCATTTAAACTATATGAAGATTTAGCAGGAAAAGCAGTAATTAGAGTAATTAATTATGCTTACAAACTGCCCGGACTTACATTTTCGCTTGGCGCAAGAAACAATTCATCAAGTTCGCTCGGATACACTTCAGGCGAGGTTCTTGCTTCTGCTTTAACAAGCGGTTCAATTTCATCACCTGTTCTAATTCATTCTGGTATGCTTCCAATAACTGTTTTTACTTCAACTCAACCAGCTAAATATATTTTTGGAACAAATTATGAAGTTGAAGCAGGAAAGAGCTATATAATCGCATTTTTCAATGATAGCAACGGCGATTATAAATTTACAGTAGTAGAGGAAAATGAAGAACGTTTGTCTGTTGATTATCTCGAAGAAGGTAGTTTTGTGGATATCGTTCATCTTTTTCCCGGAAATCAATATGTAAATATTAGCATTCCCTCAATTTTAAGTTCAGTGAAAATTGATTTTACAACGAGTTTGGCAACAGTAGTGCCAGTTGGAAACAATCAAATTACAATAAATGATAAATCTGTTGATTTAGATGCTCAGGTTAAAAACAGGAATTTGCTTATTGCTGCCGGCTCAAAAGATGAATTAGAAATTTTGTCAGTAATTTCTGAGCCGATGGCTTCAAATATAAGTATTTACAAACGACGGTTTATAAATGCCTGCAAAGACATTCCAGCTATTTCTGTTCGTATGGACTGCGATACCTGTTCGCTTATTGCTGAACGCGTGGTATATGGCAAAACCACACATCCAGAAACAATAAACAGAGAAAAAAAGTTAAGTTTATTCTTTATAAATTCTGATGATAATAAGCTATTGCAGCGTCTAGCGGACTTATCATTGGTTCTTGGAAAAAATTACTCAATAATATTTGGAGCGGGGCAGAAAGCAGGAGAGTATTCAATAGTAGTGCAGCAGGAGTTTTAAAGGGAAAACTTATTAATTCCCATTAATTTCTTGGTTGATTTTCTCACAAAAATTGAGAAATTCTTTAAAAGATTGAATATGTGAAGTGCTGTTTGCTCTGTCAATTAGTTCATTCAAATAATGCTGCTCTACTACATCATTAGGATATTTTTTTGTATATCTAATATTTTTTTCAGCAAGCATTTCTTTTAAATATGCTTCATGGAACTGTGCAGTTGCTTGAAAACCGCTATATTTACGCATTAGCTCTGGGTCATCTGTTTTTACACTATAGAACTTTATAAAATTAACTAATGTTTTGCTTTGGGGTTGATTTGTAAAAACTTTTCTATTAGCCAAAAACCAAGTTTCGATACATTTGTTCTGAATAATCAAAATAAGTTCACAATTTTTCAATTTGATTTTATTATTTTTAATAAAATCAAGAACTTGATTCTTCCTGCATTCAACGCTATCTTCATCGGCATCAATACACAAAATTAAATATTCGAAACTACCAGATTCATTAATATCTTTTATAGTATTGACTAAATGATTATCAAGTAATGCAGGGAATCCCTCACCACTAAACAAATAATAATTGTTATTTGTTGCTAAAGTATGATGCTCAATTCTTTTCATTTCTGGAATAAGAATAGAAACCCATTTAGGATATACTTTTCGCTCTGTGCTTCTTCCTTCAACTAAAAAATATAAATTCATAATTTATTCAGAGCCAGTAAGAAATTCTTCAAGTTGCATTAGTTGCATAAAAGCATCATGATTTGATTTTCCAATATTAAATTTGTCAACAGTTTGGGCTTTGACTTTACCTGCATTTCTTGTTACTAATTTCCAATTGGTATAAGGAATATTATTTATAATGTATGGATGATGACTTGTGATAATAAACTGTAAATTTCTATCAGAATTTAATACCTCATTTGTTATTTCGTCTATACAATTAACACCTAAAGAATTTTCAAATTCATCAATTAGAAAAACTGTTCCATCAGCACAAAGGTACATTTCACAAATATTTATTAATACTTTAAACATACCTGAAGAGATACTAATGTGCAAAATCCAATTTTCACTTTCCTTTTCCTTTATTTGTATAAATGATAGTTCTTTTAGATAAATTGGTATATTTTCATTAGCTGTTTCTAAAGGTGCTATTTTTATATTTTCAACTTTTGGGAAAATTTCACAGAAACGTTCTTTTATTGAATTAAAAGTCTTTATTTCATTATTCGAAACTAGATATAGTTTTACAAATATATTATCATTTAATTCTTGAATTTGTTCTAATGTCTTACAACTACTTAACAAGTTATGTATATGTGCATCATTTCTCAATATTTGGAATGATTTATTTAAATGTTGTTCACTTAATATTAGTTTATTAAATCCTTTATATACTTCACTAATTTCGTCTTCTTCTTTTAAAATACTAATAATACTTTCTTGTTGTGAGAGTTTTGGTGTAGTATTTTTTTTAAAAATAGTTTCTGTTCTTGTTCTTTCTAAGATTTTTTCATTATTTAAGAACAATTGTTCACTAATAAGTTTTTGTTTATTATTCTTTAAATTCTCATCTAAAATAATAATATTTTGAAAACCATAATTTTCAAATTCTCCAGTCCATTTATATTTATTTCCTTTAATTGTTTCAAACTCAACATCCCAACGGACAGCACCAACAGGAATTCCATTAGCTAGATTTTTTAAATCCAAAATTGCATTTAATATCTGCGTTTTACCAACACCAGAAGCACCAACTAACAAGGTTAGCTTATCAAATTCAATATTATCAAGTTCCCAACCAAATGTTTTATTAATATAATTTAGCTTCTTTATTTTCATTTTTTTTTATTAATTATTAATTATTAACTATTAGCAAATCTAATAAAGTAAATTTTAAAATGCAAATTATATTTTATTGCATTGAAATTGACAATTTCACTCTTTACTTCACCGATTCCATCAAGCTATAAAAATACTTGGCTTCCTGTGTTTTGAATAAGCCATACCAAGCTTCTAAAGTTTCTGATTTCATAACGTCCATTTTTTTCAAAACTTCATATGTAAATTCGAGCGGAGCAACTCCTGTTGCTGTTATAAGATTGCCATCTGTTACCGCTGGTTTTTCCAAATATTTACTTTCACCCTTATAAGTCGGGCAAACCATCTTCAAGTATTCTAAATTATTGCTTGTGTGGTAATTGTTATCAAGCACTCCCATTCTTGCAAGCGGAATAGTTGCCCCGCAAATAGCAGCAACGGTAACGTTATTTTCTATTAAAATCGGAATTTTATCTAATAGCATTCGATTTCTATCGTCAGTTTGAGCGCTTGAGCCCGGCATAACTAAAATATCACCAGATTCAAATTTAATATTGCTAACAATTTCGTCTGGAATAATTCGCATTCCGCCCATTGTGCAAATTGGCTCTAAACTACAAGAAATTCTTTGCAATTTGGAAAAATGATTGGAATGGTTTAAATATCTTCGGCTGTTTAGCTCTGCTGTAAGAAAAGCTATTTCCCAGTCAGACATTGTATCTAAAATATAGAGATAAGCATTCATATTTTTGTTGATTTGTTGATTTGTTGATTTGTTGATTTGTTGATTTGTTTAATTGTTGATTCGTTTGTTTGTTTGTTGATTTGTTAATTATTTTATTTGTTGATTTGTTGATTTGTTAATTATTTGTTAATTATTTGTTTTTAATGCGTTTTATAAGTTGTCATTCCGCCCCCCAATAAAGGAATACATTTATTTAAATGGAGATGGCATAATTTAAACTTTCGTAAAGTTTTGGTTGAAAAAAGTAGCGATGTCATTTAGATGCTAAGCTAAAAATCTCACAACCTCTTATTAATACTAAATTTGTGGTTCTTCACTTCGTAACGGAATGATTTCATTACGAGTAACAAGTTGATAGTATGACTTTATTCTTTTAACTTTCGTAAACTTTACGAAAATTTTGTATCTGAAAACTTACTTTCAAATGTTCAACTTGAGAAGAAGAATGATAGCTAAAAACCTAAAGCACCGTTTCCTTTTGCACCAACTTCATAGTTTGGTAAAAATTTCTTAGTAAATCCCGCATTAACAGAGCCAAATTGATTTTATTTTCCTTTGCCCATTCTTTTATTTCGGAATCAATTGTTTGTTCTTCAGATTCAACTAAACGTAATTTGCCGGAAAGTAAATCTTCTTCGGTTATTTCAGGTATATCGCTGCAATCAATATTTTCGTCATCATAAAAAACTCTATCTTTTGGTATTCTTATGCCATTCTGATTCAATAATGCAACATACTGAACAGGTATCAAATCATTTCTCATATCAATATCATTAGAAGAAATTCTATGTCCGGATTCTAAAATATTTACTGCATCTTTCCAATATATTTTATTTGTGTTCATTATTTTCTCCTTTAAAATAATTATTTCGTTCAGATTTTTTTGCATATCTTGCTGATATTAAACGTATTGCTTCTTTTCTTATTGTGTAAACAACAACAATAACAGTATCTTTCAATAAGCCAATACTAACAAACCGCTCCTCACCGTAATCATTTCTCAAATCCTGATAAATAATACGATTAGCATCTTTAAAAATTAATTTTGCATCTTCAAAATCAATTTGATGCTTTTGAATGTTTAGCTCGTTTTTATTTTTGTCCCATTCAAATTTCATAAATTGGCTCCATTTCCAGTCATACTAGTGTAATAATTTATTGAAAACCTAATAAACATTTCTTGTCATTCCGAAACGAAGTGAGGAATCTCAAATTCTGTAGTAGCAATGACTTGTGAGATTTCTCACTTCGTTTCGAAATGACACAATATAATAAGTCTTTTAACGAATTACAACACTAGCAACAAGTTAATAGTATGACTTTTGTCTTTCTGTGTAAATCAGTGTCTTATTCAGTGTTTTCAGTGGATAAATCTTATAACGCACTGAATATACTTATTTTATAGAAAGAAAGACTACAAATACATACAAATTTTAGAATTATGCGGTTTCTAACTGCTTTTCATTTCTTTCATTTCTATATTTAATATTATATTTTTTTCTTATATCTTTAGTAGTGTTTTCAATGAATGTAGAATAATTCTTATACCCGCTTTTAATATAATCTTCATATAATTTATTTTTCATTTCCCACACTTCTTCTAATGATTTATCAACTTTTGTCATAAATAACCTCCATCGGATTTAATAATAAAATTTGCTTGCAATAACCTAACCTGAATAACTCATCCGATGACTTCCCAGTCATCGGATGAATAGACTCAGTAACGATTTTAGAATTTAATAAAAATTAGAGAAAAAACTTAGTTTTTTTTGAATATTAAGCAAACCATTTATAATTAATAACTACTGAATATTTTTTTTAAATTTATGAATAATATAGGCTAATAAATAATTAACTCCATTAATCAGATTTTGTTTGTTTATATTAGCTAAATGCTTAAAATTCCAAGATAATAATATATCAAATTCGTAATACACTGCAAATGCAATATGCTGAGCATCTTCAAATTTACTATTTGGAATAATATTATTCTCAATATATTTTAATGCTAATTCAGTTATTGTATCGTTTAAATACATACAAATTTTAGAATTATGCAGTTTCTAACTGCTTTTCTTTTTTCTTTTCTTCCAAAATTTTAATTGTATCTTTTGATAAATTTATAAGATAATCCACCCAATTTTTACGAGGAATAGACTGCAATTCATGGTATAGAGATTCTTTCCAATCCCATACCTCAACTTGTGCTTTTAATATTTTACGTTCCATAATCTATTAACTCCAGTGGTGTAATAATTCTAATTTCATTATTATATCCCATTTCCAAATTTGCTGCTTTTACTAATCTCTCCTTATTTACATTTGCAAGATGATGAAAATTCCAGGAAACAAGATAATCAATATCTTTAACAACTGATACAGCAATATGAAGAGCATCCATAAATTTTTTCTCTGGAATAATTTTTTTTAAAATATAATATTCTGCTAATGTTTGAATTTCATCAATTCTATCTATTATTAAGTTGTTAATTGGATATTCTATAAAAGTATTAAGTAATTGATTCCTTTTGTTAATATCTTTAGTTGCATTGATTTCATCAATAACAAAAGATGAAAAATATGCTTCATACTTATTTGATAAAATAAAATTTTCAAACAATTCAATTGTTGCATAATGATAATCAGGCGATTGTTCGTAATAAAGAAAGTTTATTACTGAAGTATCCAAATATATTTTTAATTTTCTTTTCATTAACTACATTTTTACTATCTTCATTAAATTAATAAAAATAGAACAATTATCCAAATAAAAGAATAAATGAAAAGAACCTTCCCAAAGGGAATATTTGGAAAAAGGGATTATTTATTAAAAGTAAAAATTTCTATTTAAAGGATTTATTATGATTGTAATTGTAGCATACTTTTGATTTTAAAAGAAATTAAGCGCGGGCAAACTCTTTGATTGGAGCTGGCTGACCACGGAGAAGACCTTCAGCGCTTAAATCTTCATCAATATCAGTCCAGTGGATTCCATACCCACCACCGCAAATTTGCCAGTTTTTTCTTTGTTGTGATGTTGCATTAAATAGTCTGGGATAAAAAATAAGTGGAACAGAAATTATTCTGCCATCCATTAAACTTACAACAATCATTTCGTTTTTGAAATTGACTGCTTTTATTCGCATATCTGAATTATATGTAAAAGTATTCATTCCAACTTTCTATGAAATATTTTTGATTTTCAACAATTATTTTATAAATTTTATTCAATTCTTTGGAATTAAATCCAATATTTTTACAAAGTGTAATTGGTTCAAGCCAGAACTTTGCAGAAAACATATCTCTGTCAATATGAATATGTGGAGGTTCATTGCTTTCGTGACTATAAAAGAAAAACCTATATGTTTTTTGTTTAGTAATGTCGGCATTAAATTTTTTTATTTATTTATCTCCATTAATTCTATCTTTATTAAATTAATAAAAATAGAACAATTATCCAAATAAAAGAATTTGCCAAAATTGCAAAAAAAAACCTTCCCAAGTACAAATGGGAAGGATAATAACCTAATACCAAACCACTAACAATAAAAGTAATATAATCTGTTATTCTGAAGCGCAGCGAAGAATCTCACAACTCCTTGCTACCACAGACTTTGAGATTTCTCACTTCGTTTCGAAATGACATCGCTACTTTTACTCTGCAAAACTTCTTGAACCAGATGTCCTACATTTTGCAGATGTAGGACATCTTTATCTTATGTCATCTCCATTTCAATAAAGCACTTACTTCATTTTGGGGTTCGAAATGACATTATGATTTTGCACTATTAGTTAGCGGTTTGGTATAATAACCTAATAACCTAATAACCTAATAACCTAATAACTTAATAACCCAATATCCCAATAACTCAATAACCCATTAACCCATTAACATACTAACCTACTACTCAAATTTTCCTTTATAAACATCTAAATATTCTGAAATCAATTTAAATGCTTTTGTAAGAGTTTCTTCAGTAGGCAAAATAACGATTCTGAAGTGAGAAGAGCCGGGTTTTTGCCCGAAACCTTGTCCGGGAACTATAACAACGCCAGTTTCCTTCATTAGCTCTTCGGTGAAATGCCAGTCGTTTTTCACATCAATTGATGGGAAAGCATAGAATGAACCTTCTGGCTCAACAAGAGAAATACCCGGAATAGTCGCAAGCATCTTCATTGTAATATCTCTGCGGCGTTCGAGTTTTTCCAAAAGCAATGTTAGATGGGAATGGTCGCCATCAAGAGCTGGTGCGATTGCAAATTGACCGGGGTGGTTTGCACAAATTCTTGCGCGTAATAATTTGTTTATTGCTTCAACGTATTGCTCTAATTTCTTGCCAGAACCACTAACAATACCCCAGCCGATACGGAAACCGGGAGCAATGTAATTTTTGGATAAACCGGAAAATGTGATTACAGGTGCTTCTTTATTTAGAGATGCAATAGAAATGTGCTTTTTACCATTGAAAATCTGCTTGTCGTAGATTTCATCGGCAAAAATTATTAGGTCGTGTTCTAAAGCAATATCAATTATCTGGCGAAGAGTGTCTTCTTTGCAAATAGAGCCAGTCGGATTATTTGGATTTATAATTACAATAGCGCGTGTTTTATCGTTTATTTTTGATTTAATATCATCAATATCTGGCTGCCAACCGTTGCTTTCATCAAGATAGTATGGATTTTCATACATCTCAAGTTTGCTTTGGATTGCAGAATATAGTGGATAGCCCGGATTTGGTAAAAGAATGTTTTCGCCACTGTCGGCTAAAGCGGTTACGCAAAGTTCAATAGCTTCACTGGCACCAGTTGTAACGAAAATATCTCTAATATTTTCAATGCCTTTTTTGTGTGCATCTCTTTCAATTGCTTCAACGGCTGTTTTAATACCGGAAGATGGGGCGTATCCGTTCTTATTTTCGAGCATTGCTTTGTAAATCGCATCAATTAAATGACGTGGGGTTTCATGGTCGTAAACGTTTGGGTCGCCAATATTTAAATAAAGCATTTCTTTACCGGTTTTTGCAACTTGATTTGCTAAAACTGTAATATCTCGTATGGCATATTTAACTTCGTTTGTTCTGTGTGCTGGTCTTATTTGATTTAATGACATAAAATATCCTTAATATTAAAATTAATTCTTTCAAAATTAACAATTTATTTCCTATTCTTAAAATTTATCAAGCGTTTTATTCCGGATATTTCAGAACTTGTGAAAAATCCAAATATTTTTAATAATACAACAAATAACAAAAGTGCAACTGTCTTTAAAACAAAAGATAACCAAAACTCTAATCCTTCTGTTATAAATGTAAATGAATAATAAATGACTAAGGTTAAAAAGAATATTAAAAACAGTCGTTTAAATTCGTATTTGATAAAATACACTTTTTTTGTAAAATAATAAAGTAGAACAGCACTAATAAAATAGGCAACAAGAGTAGCATACGCAGCGCCCCAGTATCCAATTATTGGAATTAAAAGAAAATTTAAACCGATATTAACTACAGCAGCAACTCCAACGGCAATAGGAAGATAATCAGTTTTTTTCTCAATATTGAAACCAGCAGAAAGGACATTGAATATTCCATTGAAAAAGTATCCGCCGAGAATAATCGGGATTATTCCCATTCCTTCCCAATAGTTGGGATTAATGAATTTTCCACCGACAAAAGGCATTTGAACAATAAATTCCATATAAAAGCCAGTAAGCAAAAATATTCCGGCACAAATAAGTGAAAAATATGTCATTATTCTTGCATAAAGTTGCTTTGCATCTTTTTCTTCATAATTAGATAAATAAAAGGGCTTCCATGCATATTCGAAAACTCCAACGAACAACATCATCGGAATTCCAAGCCGGTAATTTACAGAGTAAATTGCTCCCTGAACTGAATTTGTAAGATGAATCAGTATTGGGCGGTCTGCTATTTGAAGAACGATTGAAGATAAACTTGCCGGAATAGTAGGCAGACCAAAACGAAACATCTGTTTTAAAAGTAATTTATCTATTTTGAAAATTAAATATTTACGAAGCTCTGGAATAAAAATAAACACTGCTAAAGCGTTCGATATGATTTGAGCAAGCATAACTCCTTTTGACCCCCATGGGAAAGCAACCACAAAGACAACATTAAGCACAACAGCAATCATTACCTGTAAAAATCTAAGCGTTGAAAACTTTTTTACTTTCCGTACCATACGAAGCAAAGCGTAGGGAATTACTGCAATAGAATCAAAAAATGGAATGAACGCTGCGATTTGTATAATCTGAATTGCATTGGTTGTTAGTGGCAACGAATGTGCAATAGTTACAGAATTAAAGAAAATCAGCAGGGAAAGCAATAAAGAAAATATAATAATCACAAAATAACTGTTTGAAAATGCTTTTTGCGATTCGAGTAAATCATCTTTTTTATAAAAGCGGAAAAATGCTGTTTCCATTCCAATATTATAGATAATATTAAGAAAAGCTATAATAGAAAAAATGTAGGTAACGTCTCCTACTTCGTCTAAAGTTAAATAGTTTGAATAAAGAGGAGTTAAGAGAAAAGTAAGAAATCTGCTAACAACTGTGAAAATTCCATAAATTAAAGTATCACTTGCAAGAGTTTTTATTTTTTTTAGCATTTGTTATTTAGCTTCATATTTCCTTTACTTTACAAAATTAATCAAATTTTGTTGAATTCTTATAATTGAATTTTTACTTTCATCTTTGAATTTCCCCACTAAAACTTTACGAAAGTTAAGAAACTTTCGTAAAGTAAGAAGAGCTAAATACTTTCGTAAAGTTTCTTAACTTTGCGAAAGTTTAAAATATGTCATCTCCATTTTAAAAAAAAAATTCTCACTTTACTAAGGGGGTTGCCAATGACATCTTTACTTGTAATGCTGACGGATGTTAGAATCCATCTTGGTTTTCTATAAAGAAAATGGACAAAGAAATATTTTAGTCATTCGTCATTAGTTGTTAGTTGTTAGTAAAATACTAATGACGAATAACTAATAACTAATAACGAATAACGAATGACCTATAAAAACTATTTTTAAGATGGATTCTGACATCCGCCAGAATGACACATTTTGTCATCTACATTAAAATATAAAATAAAGATTTATGAAAAAGCTATTTTTTGCAACTGTTTGATATTTTCTTTGCTTCCAGCAAAAAAAGGAACTTTTTGGTGTATGTCTTGAGGAACGATATCGAGAATTCTTTGTTTCCCATCAACTGCAATTCCTCCAGCTTGCTCAACAATCATTGCTAATGGATTTGCTTCGTAAATAAGCCGGAGCTTACCATTTTTTTGCTTGGTATCTGAAGGGTAAAGATAAATTCCGCCATAATGAATAGTCCTGTGAATGTCAGCAACAACAGAAGCAATATATCTTAAAGTAAAAGCATTATCATTCCATATCGGTTGTTTTAAGTTGCAAATGTATTCCTGAACTTTTTCATCCCATTTTAAAGAATTTCCTTCATTGCAGCTATAATAGTAGCCGAAATCCGGAATTCTGATTTTTTCAAAAGTAAGAAGAAATTCGCCAATTAAATGGTCATAAGTAAAAACATTCACACCGTTTCCTGTAGTATAAACGAGCACAGTACTACTTCCATAAAGGACGTAACCGGCAGCAACCTGCATACTTCCGGGTATTAAAACATCTTTTTCCGTTATATCGTTTTTCTCAGTGTTTCTGATTTTATTAATAGAGAAAATTGTGCCGATAGTACCATAAACATCAATATTAGTAGAGCCATCTAAGGGGTCAAATGCAAGGAAATATTTACTTTTTTTCTTATTTTTAGTAAAAATTACTTTTTCAGCTTCTTCGGAAATCAAGGCAGCAGTATGGCCGCCTTGTTCCATCGCATTAATTATAATCTGGTTGGCATAGTCGTCAAGTTTTTTTACAGTTTCCCCGTGAATATTTCTATTAGTAGTTGAACCAAGAATTCCATTGAGTCCGGCGTGCCGAACTTCATTTGAAATCAAACGAATAGCTAATGTTAAATCCTGAAGCAAAAGTGTTAAATCTCCTGTTGCTTCAGGGTGCTGTTCTTCTTCTGTTTCAATATGCCTGTCTAATGTAATTAGCTTGGAAATATTTAGTAATGCCATATTATACCAAGTTTCTTTTAATGATAAAATATTTGTCTGTCATTCCGAAACCCAAAATGAAGTAAGAACTTTATTTGAATGGAGATGACATAAGATAAAGATGTCCTACATCTTGCAGATGTAGGACATCTGATTTAAGAAGTTTTGCAGTATAAAAGTAAAGATGTCATTGGTAAACGAAGTGAGGAATCTCTAATGTATTAGTAACAATGACTTGTGAGATTTCTCGCTGCGCTTCGAAATGACACTATATTGTATATATGAATTCAACTTGGTATTAATTGCTTGGTTTCGAGCTACCAAAAAATATACCGACAGAAAGAGTATAGTATGCTTTAGTCGGTTCGCCGCTTTCTTTTCCAATTAAATTAAGCATATTGTATTTTGCTTCAATATTTGCATCAAAAATCACTAAACTAAGGTCAACACCAGCGCCAAGCCCAAAACCAACACGGCTGTCGTTTGGGGTTTTATTTAAATTTAAAGGCAATGATATATCATTTCTAACTACATCTACGGTATTTGATATGTAATTATAGTTAAGTTCACCAGTTCCATAAATACTTATTAAGGACCTTACCAAATAAAGATTCAAGCCGGCAGAAACCGGAAATACATTTTGAACTGTTGAAAGTGTTATTTTTTGTTCTTCGTCGGTATCGGGTGTAACAACATCGAAGTATGATTCCGGGAAACGATGCCAACCGAAACCTCCAACAAAAGTTAAGTTTTCTGACATCGGGAAACGAAGCTTCGCTAAGATATGATAACCCGTCTTTGTTCCTTTGTTAATAAAGCTCTCAATGTCTGTGATTGACTGATTGTTATACACTTCATTAACCTTGTTGTTTGGTGTTGAAGAACCGAGTAAGACGCCAAAAGCTAATTGGGAAAATGCTGATGCAGTAGAAATAATCATTATTCCTATTATGATTATTGTCCTTTTCATTACTTAAACTCCAAATTTATAATAATAATATTTAATAATCGTTTAAATGTTTAATTTGTAATACAAATCTAATAAAAAAATGTCAATTAAAGTCATATAAAAGTATTTAATGTTGAATAAACGAGGCAATTTATGAAAAAAATAAAATTCATATCATTAGCAATTCTATTGATGTTCTTTATAAAAAATCCAATTTTGGCAGAAGATGATTTTTTCCGTCCACCAATGAATATTGGAGCGAGTTTGAATTTGAATTTCAATATGCATTCCCCATCTTTTTCTTATCCAATAAATACATCTGAGAGCATACTGTTCGACAAAAATGCGAATTCTCTCGGAGCCGCACTTGGTTTAATCGGCAATTTTCCTATTACTGATTACATTACGATTTCCGGGCGACTTGGTTACAATATGCTAAACGGTGAATTAGAAAAAGATAATTACAAATTAAAAACATCGCTTTCTACGTTAGAGATTACTCCAACTGTTCAGGTATATAACCTTTTCCCTATTCGTCCTCTTTATCTGCTGGGAGCAATTGAACTCGGCCTCCCTCTTTCAAAAAATTATAATATTAACGATAATGGAACTGAATTAGTGCCAGATACCGACATTCCAGATGCAAGTTTCCGTATGGCTCTCGGACTTGGTGTCGGCTATACATTTAAATTAACTGACAAAATTTATCTCTCTCCTGAAGCATCATTTCGCATTCCTTTTACAAAAGTATCTTCCAGCGATGCTTTCAAATCTTGGGACGTTCCACAGCTTCGTCTCGGTGTTAATTTAACTTTTGGATTGGGCGGAGGAGAAGATGCTTCAATGGAAGAAACTGAAGACAGATATTTGAATGTAGGTATGAGCGAGGTTCGCTATTATGATAATAATGGAAATACAAAGCCAATTAAAAGAGTGAAAGTTGAAGAAGTAAAATATATGGAACTTTTTCCGTTAGTTCCTTATGTCTTTTTCCCTGAAAGTGGGGCAACTCCCACTGCAAATACTCAAATAGTATCTGACCAGGCAACTGCAGGCGATTTCCAGATTCAAAATTTAGAAACAAATGCCTTGAAAATTAATCTTGCTACTCTTGATATAATTGGTTCAAGGATGAGACAATATCCAAAAACACAACTTACTATTACTGGCACTAACGATTCAAAGAACGAAGGGAAAAACAAGAGTTTAGCATTAGAAAGAGCCGAATTTGCTAAAAATTATCTTGTAAAAAAATTCTCAATCGAAGCAAGCCGTATTCAAACAAAAGAAGTTGGACTTCCAACAAAAGCTTCAACGATGAAAGTTGATGACGGAGTTGAAGAAAACCGCCGTATTGAATTTTCATCTATTAATCCGGAGTTATTAGCTCCAATTATTATTGATAGCGAAAGCCAAACTATTTCAGACCCAAACCTTGCTGAATTTGTCCCTGTAATTGAATCAAGTGATGAAATTAAAGCGTGGACTTTGGAAGTAAGTCAAGCTGGGAAAGAATTACAGAAATTCGATGGAATTGGGCAGCCAGTTCCACTGCAATGGTCGATTCATCCTAATCAGCTTCAAAGCACCGAACTGCCTGTTGAATACAGATTTTATGCTGAAACAGAATCGGGAATAAAAAAATCTTTCTCCGGAACTATTCCAGTAGAATATATTTCTAAATCAAAGAAAAAAACAGAGCAATTACAAGACAAAGTGGTTTCTAAATTCAGTTTGGTTCTTTTCGATTTTGATAAAGCCGATATTACGAAACCAGACCTTGATATTTTGAATCAGTATGTTTTGCCAGAAATAAAATTCAATTCAAGCATAAAAATATTCGGATATACTGATAGAATTGGCGATAAAATTTATAACAAAGGTTTAGCAGAACGCCGTGCCAACGAAGTAAAAAAATTCTTACATTCAAAAGGTGTTAAAGAAAGCCAAACCGAAGTAGTGCCAATTGGCGAAGATATTCTGATTTTCGATAACAACAATCCTATTGGGCGCCACCTTTGCAGAACTGTGCAAATCCTTATTATAACACCAAGATAGAATAGAATAATTCATCAACAAAAAAGCCATTTTAAAAATTAATTTAAAATGGCTTTTTCTTATTCTCCTTCCCAAGTTGCACTTTTATAACAAACCACTAACAAAAATGGCAATATAATCTGTCATTCGGAACCCCCTTATAAAAGAAGACTTTTATATTAAAAGGAGATGACATCAGTTTACCCTGTCATTTCGATACGAAGTGAGAAATCTCAAGTTCTGTGGAAATAATGAGTTGTGAGATTCCTCACTTCGTTACCAATGACATCTTTATTTTAAACTTTACAAAAGTTAAGAAACTTTTGCAAAGTAAGAAGATTTCTTCTACTTTTGTAAAGTTTCCCAACTTTGCAAAAGTTTAGAATTATGTCATCACTATTAAAATAAAGGTCTTCTTTTATAAGGGGGTTCGAAATGACATTATGATTTTGCACTATTAGATAGCGGTTTGGTATAACATAGTCATTCTGACGGAAGTCAGAATCCATCTTAAAAATAGTTTTTATAGGTCATTAGTCATTTGTTATTAGTCATTAGTATTTTACTAACAACTAATGACTTTACGACAGTACTTTTTTTAAAATTTAACTACTCATTATAAAAAATGCAAAATAAAAACTACGAGGCATCAGGAGTTCTGTAGTTTTAATCTTTTACTGCCCAACTAATAAATCGCCGGTTACTACTCCGATTATATCTTCAGAATTTGGCTTTTTAATTAATACTGAAAATGTAATTATCAAATTTTTGCAGCCGGGAGCGTCGAAATACTGATTTGACCACATATTTTTCTTTTCCTGCACTGGATTTTTGAACCAATCTGCATTTGTAAATTCATTTTCTGAAAATATCACTTCTTTTAAAGTATCATTTTCTCTATATACATAAGGGCAGTATTTTTCCGGCGATTGAAGAGCGATAGCGGTTCCGATTATTTTTGGATTATTGCTTAAAAATGCTTTTATTTGGCTAAAAATACCATCTTTTTGAATTTCTGATTTATTTAATTCTGCTGCAAAATTACTTACAGAATTTTCTATTTCTTTCTTCAAATTTTCATCTGGTAATTTAGAAGTTAAGCCATCATAAATATCAACAACCCATTTCCCTTCAACTTTTTTCCAAAGCATATTTTCAGTAGTATATCTGATTGTATTGCCTAATTCAGTATGTTCGTAGAAAATTTGCTTTTTTGTTATAGACATAGCTATATTTTTTGAAAGTACTTTAATTACAAAATCTTCAAATTCGTATTTTTGACTTTTTCTTTTTGAATATTCAGAGGATAGCAATGCCTGAAATTCTTCCTTAGACAGATAAGTTCCATTCAATAAACGGACAGATTGAGAATCAGGGCTGAAAAAAGCGGTTATAGAATCAACAATCATTCTTTCACCATAATCATAAAACTTAGCTAACTCATCTTTAATTTCGTTTGTTATTGTTTCCTTGTCTTTGTCACTTACATCGCTACTTGCCACACTGTTATCATCAGAGCAGCCAACAATAAAAATCAAGAACATTAACATCAATACAGACCTAATATAAATTTTTCTCATAAAAACTCCATAAATAAATAGAAAATATCTGCAAGATAAACAATTTTCTACATCTTCACAACTTAAATTAAAAACGAAGTGAATAAGATAGATATTCCATTTTTAAGAACTTCTGCCCCTATAATGAAAATAAAGAAGTTAGAAAGGTTGTCTCGTAAAGAATGATTGCGCAAATTACGCAGATAATGTGTCATTTCGAAACGAAGTGAGAAATCTCAAGTTCTGTGGTAGCAATTAGTTGTGAGATTCCTCACTTCGTTACCAATGACATCTTTTTAGTCATTCTGGCGT
>CAZCLJ010000033.1:0-25964 GCA_964499465.1 uncultured Hyphomicrobiales bacterium | reverse complement strand
CAATTATCAATTATCAATTATCAATTATCAATTATCAATTATCAATTATCAATTTCTTCGTCATACATTTTTCTAAGCAACTGCACATCTTTCCACACGAATGGCTTCCAGTTAGGATTGCGCAGCAGTGCAGAAGGATGATAAGTAACCATTGTTTTAATACCTTTATATTCGAACAGTTTGCCTCGGATTTCACCCATTTGCAATGTATTGTTTAAAAGTGAATTAGCAGCCGTAAGTCCAAGAATCAAAATGTATTTAGGTTTAACAAGCTCAATTTGTCTTTCAAGGTATGGAAGACACTCTTTTACTTCTGTTGGTAGAGGACGGCGATTTTCCGGCGGTCTGCACTTTAAAATATTAGCAATGAATACATCTTTTCTATCGAATTTAATTGCATTTAATATATTTGTAAGCAACTGTCCCGCTCTGCCAACAAAAGGTTCTCCCTGCAAATCTTCATCGGCACCGGGCGCCTCACCAATTATCATTAAGTCAGCATTTGGATTACCGGCCCCAAATACAAAATTCTTACGTGTCGCTCCAAGAGGACATTTCTGGCATCCACTTATTAAATGTTTAAATTCACCCAAGCTTTTACATTCTTTTAATGTATCTTGATTTTCAAACAAATCTAAATCATTTATTAAAATATTTTCATTTTCGATAAAAACTTCTTGTTTATTATCAGAAAAATTATTAGTTTCTTTATTAGAAATGTTACTCGGTAGCAATATAGTTTTATCTATATATATAGTATCACCATAAATTTGACGATATTGCTTCAGGTAATTATTTAATCTTTCAATATATGTTAAATTTTCATTCATTTAATTTTATAAAAAAATACAAATTTCAAAGTAATACTAAAATAATCAAAAAATAGATAGAAAATTTAAGAATTTTAAACTTTATAAAAAGGAAGAAAAAATGGATTTATCAACGAATTATTTAGGATTAACTTTAAGGAATCCACTAATAGTTGGAAGTTCCGGTTTAACAGCAGACTTAGCTAATTTAAAAGAAATTGAGAAGTTCGGTGCTGGTGCTATTGTCTTGAAATCATTGTTTGAAGAAGACATTATAATGGAAATGAAAGAAAGTATGAACCAAATGTCGAAACCGGCAAATATTTATCCGGAAATTTTCGACGCATTTGATTTTAGCACCGTTGAAGACAGCGTTTCTAAATACCTGTTTTTGATTGAAGATGCAAAAAAAACACTCACTATACCAATAATTGCATCAATAAACTGCATTGACTCAAATGAATGGACGACCTTCGCAAAACGAATTCAAGACGCTGGCGCAGACGCTTTAGAACTCAATATTTTCATTCCTCCAACTGAAATGGAGCGAACAGGTATTGAAACAGAAAAAATTTATTTTGATATTATTGAAAAAGTAAAGAAAGAAATTACTATTCCTATCTCAATAAAAATCAGTTATTTTTTCACAAATTTAGCAAATATGATTCTACGTTTATCCCAAAGTGGAACAAGTGGAATTGTATTGTTTAACCGCTTTTATCATTCAGATGTAAATATTGACAATCTTTCAATAGTCCCGGCTCCAGTTTTCAGCGCCCCAACAGATTTATACCAAACTATGCGTTGGATTGCCATTATGTCTAAACGGGCAAACTGCGATTTAGCTGCTTCCACTGGTGCTCACGATTCAACATCATTTATTAAATTATTGCTAACAGGAGCGAAAGTTGTGCAATTCACTTCTACTCTATATATTCACGGAATACCTTATGTAAGCAAATTGATAACTGAACTCGAAGATTGGATGGAAAAACATAATTATAATTCCATAAAAGATTTTAACGGAATATTAAGTTCAGATAGCAGTAAAGACCCCGGCGCTTTTATGAGAGTGCAGTTTATGAAGAATTTCAGTGGTAAAAAATAAATTATTAACATAATTAAGAGGTCAATATGCACGAAGCAGAACTTCTTGCAAGAATACAATTCGGCGTTACCGCCGGCTTCCACTTCCTTTATCCGCCTATGAGCATTGGGCTTGCCTTAATTATGGTAATTATGGAGTGGCGATACTTAAAAACAAAAAATCCTCTGTTCGAAATTATGACTAAGTTCTGGACAAAAGTATTTGCCCTTACTTTTGCTGTTGGTGTTGCAACCGGTATAGTAATGGAATTTGAGTTCGGAACAAACTGGGCAACTTATTCAAGATATGTTGGTGATATTTTCGGCAGTCCGCTCGCTGCCGAAGCACTTTTTGCGTTTTTCCTTGAATCTGTCTTTCTTGGAGTCCTGCTCTTCGGCTGGAATAAAGTCTCACCCAAAATGCACTTCTTTTCCACCCTGATGGTGGCTCTTGGCTCAACTCTAAGTGCTTTCTGGATACTTGTGGCAAATTCATGGATGCACACTCCAACCGGTTTTGAAATCGTTACCGAAAATGGTGTTACAAGAGCAATAATTACTGATTTTTGGGCTATGGTCTTCAATCCTTCTACTCTCGACAGATTAACTCACACTGTAAGCGCTGCCTGGCTTACCGGTGCTTTTCTGGTTATGAGCATTTCTGCATGGTATATTTTAAAGAAACGGCATATTGATTTTGCAAAATCTTCTTTTAAAATTGCGTTATTCCTTGCTATTTTTGCTTCTTTGTTCCAACTTTTCACCGGTCATAACAGTGCAATCGGAGTAACAAAGTATCAGCCGGCAAAACTCGCTGCTTTTGAAGGGCATTTCAATACATCACCCGCAGATTTATATTTATTTGGCTGGGTAAATGAAGAGGAGCAAAAAGTTCACGGCTTAGCAATTCCGGGATTTCTATCGTATATGGTGCATTTCGATGCTTCAAAACCCGTTACCGGACTGAATGACATTCCGAAAGATGAATGGCCTCCCCTGCAGGCTACTTTTCAAACATATCATTTGATGATTACTATTGGTATGCTGTTTATCGGATTGACACTTATTTCTCTGTTTTTATTAATCAGAAAAAAACTATTTGATACGAAATGGCTGATGATGATTTTTGTTCCGGCGTTCATTTTGCCACACTTAGCTAATTTGCTCGGTTGGTGCGCCGCTGAAATTGGAAGGCAACCTTGGGCTGTACAAGGAATACTAAAAACTTCAGATGCAATATCGAAAGTTGTTACTGCCGGTCAGGTATGGTTTTCACTGATTTTATTTTCACTGATTTACATTATTCTTCTCGTCCTCTTCGTTTTTTTACTGCTTAAGAAAATTAAGCATGGACCAGAAGAAATTGCAATTGCTAAATAAAAAGAATTAACAAACAAAAATAAATCCGGAGAAAAAAATGGAATTAAATATAATATGGTTTATCCTTTTAATAGTTTTATTTAGCGGTTATGTCGTCCTTGACGGATTCGATTTAGGCGTTGGTATGTTGCACTTCAAGGCAAAAACTGATGAAGAACGCAGGATAATACTCAATTCAATAGGTCCGGTATGGGACGGAAATGAAGTATGGCTCATTACTGCAGGTGGCGCCCTTTTCGCAGCTTTTCCAAATGTGTATGCAACTGTATTTTCCGGCTTCTATACCGCTTTTATGCTGTTTTTGCTTGTGCTTATAGGGCGGGCAGTTTCAATAGAATTCAGAAGCAAAGTAGAAAGCCCGAAATGGAGAACAACATGGGATGTGGTTTTTCACATTTCAAGCTATCTAATCGCAATTTTGCTCGGAGTTACGCTAGGGAATTTAATAGCTGGTGTCCCAATAACAACTATAGACGGAGTAAAAGAATTTGATGGCACTTTCCTTGGCTTGCTTAATCCTTACTCAATTTTCTTAGGTTGTACAGCAGCAATTGCTTTAAGATTTCACGGCTCACTTTATCTTTTAATGAAAACAAGCGGCGATTTAAAAGAAAGAATTGAAAAAAGAGTAAAATTTCTAATGTCCTTATTTATAATTCTTTTATTTTTACTTACTGTGTGGACTTGGTTTGCAAACAGCCACCATACAGAGAATTTTCTAGATAATCCGATTTGGTTTATATTCCCGTTATTAATAATTGTATCTTTCATATTAATACCAAAATTTTTAAATAAACAGAAATACTTTACTGGCTTTGTATTTTCAAGTTTAATATTAGTATCCTGCATTGTGATAACAGCAATTGGCTTATATCCAAATTTACTTTATTCCAATACAAATCCTTTAAATAGTCTCAATATTTTTGAAGATGCTTCGTCTCAGAAGACATTAATGGTAATGTTAATAATAGCATTAATTGGTGTTCCGCTAATGCTAATTTATAAGTTTTTTGTTTATCGAATATTTAAAGGAAAGGTGCAAATTGATTCCAACAGCTATTAACCAATTGGATTTTAAACCTTCTTTAGATAGAATCTGCGGATTCTATCTAAAAGAAGGTTTATTATTAACAATTTTCTTAATGATTTTTTTTAATTTCCAATCCTCTTTTTCTCAGACTCTTAACAATCAAAGCGGATTAGTTAATTTCAAAGCTACAGTCCTTGACGCAAACACTGGTAAACCAGTTGAAACTTCAATTTTAATTGAAGATGATAATGGAACAAAAATCAATGCTAAATCGAATTTTTTAACGGGTGAATTTGCTACAATCCTTAAATCGAACAAAACATATAAGTTTACTTTCTCAAATTTCGATGTCCATAAGCAAACCCAAACTGCAGCTACAATTTTTTCAGATAATTACGAAGAGCAGCATCATTCTTTTCATATTATCAAGCTAAATCCCGGCTTAAAACTATTTGAAATTGATGGCTTTGATAGTAAGTCAAATTCTCTTAACAGTGATGCAAAAGATTTACTTAATCAAATTGAAAGCATTATAAAAACAAATAGAGGCGTAACTTTTGATTTTGTGATTTCGGCTAATTCCGGAAATGATGACAAGCACCAAGCTACATCTAATAAAAAAAGTAAGAGTAAATCGAAAACTAAATCAGCAAATACACATTCAGTAGTTGATTCAAGAGTAAACAGTATAAATTCATTTATTGAAAATATTAACTGGTTCAAAGGAAAAGTAAGTATTGTTCCTGATTATGCAAATTCTTCAGAAAGTAGTTTTACTGTAATTGTTAAAGATATAAAAAATCCATTTAAATAATTGTTAATTGTTAATTATTAATTGTTAATTATTAATTGTTAATTATTAATTGTTAATTATTAATGAATCCACTCTAAAAAAATGACATTTTTTCAGCCATACAATCTATAAGTTGATAGTATGACTGAAAAAAGTATTTCAAAGAACGTATTAGCCCTGCTCCTTCCCAAGTTCAACTTGGGAAGGAGGATAGAAAGTTCTTTCTATTTAGAATGTAAACCGATTTTGTTTCCTTCTGAATCAATGAAATATGCACAGTAGCCCATATTTTCTGCCTGAATCTGGCATTTTTCCATAACTACTTTACCGCCATTCTTTTTAGCTTTTTCTAAAATAGCATTTATATCATCAACTTCAAAGGAAATAATTACTCCATCTTTGCTCGGTTTGTAGCCATCTGCATAAAAAATACAGCCCGGAACTGGATTTCCTTCAATCATCGCAATGTTTTCTGTTTCGTATTCACAGCTTGTGATTTCAAAACCGAAAACGTTTTCATAGAATTTGATTGCCCTCTCGTAATTTTCAGAAGGAATTTCAAAAAATCTGATTTGTGCTTTCATAATAACCTCTTTTTTTAAAATTGAACAAAATAACGATACAAAAAAACGAAGATTTTAACCCAAAAAATTGTAAAAAAAGGACATTTTTTTGTTTGACATTACGAATCTCCTGAAATTAAGAATTTTAAAATCCTTCCCAAGTTGAAATTGTGAAGGAGATTTTCTATGTGTGCATTTAGCAAAAATCTATTTCTCTAAAGTTAGAACCTTGGTTAAAGGATTTCAGGATTTCTTGGTTAATCAAGAAAAAAATAATCAGGAAATCTTTAAATCCTTTTAATCAAGGTTCAAAGACAAAAAAATGCAAAATATCCCGCCAGGGATTAAATTTTGCAAACACATATAATATAATCCCTATCGGGATAAATCGGTTTCTTTATTTGATTTTTCTACAATAATCAAATCCCTGCGGGATAAAAGAAAAAATCTACCTTTCCAAATGCAATTCTTTAAGTCATACGAACAACAAGTTGTTCGTATGACAAAAAAATGTCATGCTATCATTTCCTAATGTTCGTATAACTACAGAACTCCTGATGCCTCGTAGTTTGGTATTTCGCAGTCTTGTCATTTCGAAACGAAGTGAGAAATCTCACAACTCCTTGTTACCACAGACTTTGAGATTTCTCACTTCGTTTCGAAATGACACCTTTTTGGGGTGAATTGCGCAATTGTTATTTACGAAGCAAATCTCCTAATTCCTTTATTTTAGTTATGGGGTCTGGAGTTCTGAATTTAGAAGTATCAAATTTTTGGTTCGAAGTATTGAGATATTTGTTAGATAAGATAAAAGTTGTGTTGTATGAATTGAAAACGAATACGTTTAAAGTAAAATGCAATTAATGCTCATCATGTTGTCGATTAAAATCCTGTCATTGAACTTTATCGAAATGACCAATTTAATGGAAATCTAAAAAATAATTTACATTATTATTGATGGAATAAATATTTTTAATATATTTGTAGTAATAAATTGAATAATTAAACAAGAGAGATAAAGATGGAAGGAATTCAATACATTGTAACAGATAGAGGTGAAAAAGCTGCTGTCCTTATTGATTTAAAATTATATAAATCTGTTTGGGAGGATTTTTATGATGTTTTATTGGCAAAATCCCGTGAAAATGAACCTCGTGAAAGTTTTAAGTCGGTAAAGGAAAAACTTATTGAATCAGGCAAGATTAATGCAAATTTATAATATAACTTTTGCCAAATCTGCAGTTAAAGAATTGGAATCTTTTAATAAAACTGACATTGAAAGAATTGTTAATAAAATTGAATTGTTAGCAATAAATCCAAGACCAAACGGCTGCAAAAAGTTACAAGGTTCAAATAAACTTTGGAGGATTCGCTCTGGCAACTATCGAATTTTATACTCAATAATTGATGATAATTATATTGTTGATATTATAGCTATTAAGCATCGAAAAGATGTTTATAAATAATAATTAGATAATCAAAGAACTCCTGAAACTATAACAAATATAAGAGTTAGTAGATTTGCCATGTAAAGAATAATTTCGCTAATTATCCATAAAAAGTGTTATTTCGCCCTCCCGACAAAAGAAGAATTTTATTTAAATGGAGATGACATTAGCATAAACTTTTGCAAAGTTAAGAAACTTTACAAAAGTACTAATCTTATTACTTTGCGAAAGTTTCTTAACTTTCGTAAAGTTTTGTATGGAAAAGTAAAGATTTCATTGGTAACGAAGTGAGAAATGACAAGCAAGCAAAATAACAAACTACGAAGTATCAATAGTTCTGAATTTGTTAGTAAAACTTGGATAATCAATAAAAAAAGCAGTAAGTAAAATTGATTACTTACTGCTTCTTATACATTTAAAATATGGTTTACCTTACGATAACAAACGTGC
The DNA here is from genome assembly GCA_964499465.1 of uncultured Hyphomicrobiales bacterium. Lineage (GTDB taxonomy): Bacteria > Bacteroidota > Ignavibacteria > Kapaibacteriales > UBA2268 > JAAYJM01. The sequence goes on along the minus strand of CAZCLJ010000033.1, from coordinate 18,405 downwards.
TTTGATAGCAGTTGTTTTGATTATTGATTATTAAATAGTAAATTCCTTGAGCTAAATTCTCAATATGAATTTTAATTCTATCAGAAGTATTTGAATAATAATTACTTTCATAAACAATATTTCCAAAGCTATTTATTATTTTTAAGTCTGAATCGGAATTTATATCTAAATTAACAAAAATTTCTTTTGATGCCGGATTTGGAAAAACATTTAATTTTTTAAATTGTTTGGTATCATATACTGAATTTGCTTTTGCTAATAATATAATATCTTTGCTTACCAATTCATCATTTTCATTAATTGTAATAGTTGTTTCAAATTTCTCGTAACCATTTTTTTCCGCAATAATATTAAAATCCCCCTCAACAAGATTATTTAAAGAATAATTTCCATTTGTTTGGCTCAAAGCCCAATCAACAGAATTACCGTCATTGATTTTTGCCCGTATTGTAACTCCAGATATTGGTTCATTGTTGCTGTTATATACATTGCCAACAACTGGTATTGTTTTACCAGTATCATTTCTAACTAAATCTTTCAGTTTGACAATATATTGGTCTTCATTATTTTCATTGTTCACAGTTATTAATGTAGCAGGTAATAACTCTTCTGAAGCGAAATCATTTTCGACATAATAACCAGGTAAATAATTCAAATCAAAAGGAAAAGAATAAATGACGTATTCACCGGGAACAACTCCGGAAAATGTAAATTCACCAATATCGTTTGTTTGGGTAGAAAATGCTAAATTGAACGAATTCTCTAAAGTGTCAGTGTTTACAAAATATGCTTGTAAAAAAGCGTCTATTGGTTCATTATTATTATTAATTACTTTTCCTCTAATATAATAAAATTCATTGTTGCTGAGTGACAGCGAAAAGTCAATACCAGTAATATCTTGATTGATAAATATTGGTTCAGCATCATCGAAATTAGAAACGTTGTTATAATACTCAACAGAATAATTAGAATTAAAACTGGAAGCGTAACCAACATACTCTAAACCAGCATATACAGTAGCTGTATAATAACCATTTTCATCAGTTTCAACAGTAATGTCATTATAATAACCTCCATAATCATAAAAAAGAGGTATTTCAATATTAATAGGCGAAAAAGTAATATTAGATTGTAAACCTTCGCCGCTCATTTCATCAGTTACTCTTCCACTTATAGTGAACTTATCATATTGATCCTCAGTATTAATTACTGGCTGAATAGTAATGTTATTTCCACAAGTAAGATTTATATACTGTGCATTTTCAAAAGTATCAGCATCTTTATAATATTCTGGAATAACTTTACTGCCGGAGAACTTTAATACATAATTTCCTTCAGGTAGAAGCATTCCAAATTGTCCAAGATGGTCAGTTACTGTTGTTTTATAAATATATGCTGGCTTATCGTCGTAAGGATATGGAAAATCAGGTAAATATGCTGTAACGATAGTACTAGGAATAAATTCACAGTTTTTATAAGTAATTACTCCGAACAAGTGAACACAGGGTTGCCCAATCTGATATTCGACTACAGAAGCGGTTAATTTTTGTTCTACAAATACAGAAGGTGCATTTACATAAAAAGCTTTTATAATAAAAGTATATTCACCAGGAGTGCTTGGGGTCCATTCAAGTTTACCAGTTGTTGAAGAAATTGTCATTCCATCAGGAGAATTAACTAAAGCGAATTCTACAGGTTCAACTTTACTTGTCCAAACAGCTGCCTGATATGTGAAATTATAATTAATTGAAATAATTAACTGATAAGCAGGGTATGAAGTAAATCGAATTGATGCTGATTCGTAAAGAACAAGGTTCTTTGTTAAAAAATCTCCACAATTAATACTAATATTAGTTGAGTCGACAAATACTTCTTTTTCATCTATTGACATTGTTCCAACCTGATATGTACCTTCAGGCAATTCAAGTGAATAAAAACCATTTTCATCAGATTTTGTTAAAAAATAAGTTTTTAAATATTCTGGATTAGATATTAATTGGGCAAATACGAAAACATTAGATACATTATTTGAAAATATATTAGAATTAACCTCACCAGATAAGGTGGCACAAGGCATTTCGTTATCACCCAACACAAAAACTTTTAGCACACAATCTGCATCATTTCCGGGTGCTTCAAGAAGATATGCTGTAATAACAAATGTAAAAACTCCCGGTTCATTACTTATAAATGAAAACTCACCAGTAATTCCATTAATTGTTGCATTAAGATTTGAATCTAAATCATTGATTTTATATCTTATTTCTCTGGTAGAATATGTAACTGCTTTAAATATAAAGTCAATATTTTGACCTAAATATGTAGTTCTTTCAAAATACGTACCATTATCAAAAGCAACATCATGGGACATAGCCCAAGCAGAAGTGCTACTAGCAAACATCAACAGAATTATTGCTAAACTTTTATAAATCTTTAAGGTAACCATTTTTTCCTCCAATTATTTTGGAATTATTTTCTATTTTTATTAATGATTAACTTACAAAATAAATTAATACGTTCCAAATATTTTTTTCTTTAATTTCAGAGTTCCTGTCCCAATAGCGAAAAAAGAAGTTAGGAGATTTGCCCCGTATAGAATAATTGCGCTTTTTAACTCCATAATAAATTATGGAGTTACTCTAATCATAGAATAACTCCCAAATTTATTTGAGAGTTATTGATTATTACTATATTTTTATAAACTTCGTAAATATATATTGCGAAATAAAAACTACGAGACATTAATAGTTCTGAATTTATTCCGTAGGAATTATATATTTGTAGCAAGTGAAATCCGTTCCTGTTCTTATCCCGTAGGGATTATATATTTAAAAAGCTACTAAATATTTAATTCCTACGGAATAAAAAGACACAAAAAAATGCTTTGTTACAAATATTTTATCCCTACGGGATAAGTAGAATAGAAGCACGTTTTAAAGATATGGGTAATGAATAGCTTGAGAGTGGAATGCGTAAGGTGAGTTGCCCATTACATCTTTGCTTTTGTCGGTCATTTCGAAACGAAGTGAGAAATCTTAAGTTTGGTGATAGCAATGACTTGTGAGATTTCTCACTTAGTTTCGAAATGACACTCTAACAATTAACAATTAACAATTAACAATTAAATTACTAAACCAATACATACTGATTCCAGCTGCAATTGATGCGTTCAGCGATTCTGCCTTTCCACCGCCCTTTATTTTATATTCATAATCTATTATTTTGCGTATGTTTTTCGATATTCCATGCGATTCGCTTCCAATTACAATTCCGAATTTGTCTTTGGGAACGCACTTTTCCATATCCAACTTTGCTTCAAGAGTAGCCCCAAATATTTCAAAATTCTTGTAATTTGTTGGGATAAACTCAGCCAAATCATTATCAAATAAAATATTGCAATGAAAGAAGGAACCCATAGTTGAGCGAATCACTTTTGGATTATACTGGTCGGCGCAGTTTTTTCCAAGTAAAATATTATTGAAGCCGAACCAGTCTGCTGTCCTAATAATCGTTCCCAGATTGCCGGGGTCTGCAATTCCGTCAAGAGCAATGAAGTTTACATTTTTATTAATAATTCCGTCTTTCATCATCAGAACGCTTAAAATTGGTTGCGGAGTTTGGGCATCGCACAGCTTTTCAAAATCATTTTGCTCTGCTTCAAAAACATCAATTCCTTTTGCTGCGAATTTCTTCGATAAAATGAGCGTTTCGTCATCGCATTGTTTGGAAATAATAACAAATTCCGGCAAGGTGCTTTCACAATTTAAAAGCTCTTGGTTGATTAAAAACCCTTCTGCAATGAACTGTCTGCTTTTATATCTACCTTGCTTTGTCAGTAATTTTCCGACATTTTTTTTGAGATTATTAGATAATGTTTTTGTATATTGCATTATAAATAGGATTTATTAAAATATGAAAAAAACATTTTATTATATAATAATACTAATCATTTTTTTTCAAATAACAAAGGAAAAAAGTGAAGCTCAAAGCACCGCAGGGGCAAATGCCGAATTCGAAACGCTTTACATAGTAGATATGCCCACTGCTGGCGTTATTCCCAAGAGTTTTTTCGATATTAATTCCTCCGTTTATAGCGGTGGCGGTTTTCTTGCTGAACTGATTTTTTCGCCTTTCAATCAGTTTATGATTGGAATTAGTTACTCTGTTACTAACCTTGTATCAAATGAAGAACTTGTATTTCAAAATTATCCCGGCGTTCAGGTAAAATGGAGAATAATCAACGAACAACTCGCTTTTCCTGCTATTGCTATTGGAATTAATACGCAAGGTATTGGCGATTTCAATAAAAACGAAAAACGCTATCAAATCCAATCGCCTGGCGCTTTCATTTCATTAAGCAAGAGCTATAAATGGGCTTTAGGAAATTCCGCTTTGCACGGTGGAATCAATTATTCATTTGAACCGAAAGACAAAGCAGTCAATTTTTACGTTGGATTTGAACAGTCAATTCATACTTACGCATCGCTAAATGTGGAATACAACGCTACTTTAGACGATAATGAAAACCTTTATCTTTCAAAAAAGGGTATGCTCAACGCCTCGCTTCGTATTCCAATAACAAGCGGTTTTACTTTTGAGTTCCAGTTTAAAGATTTGCTGATTCATTTCAAAGATTCAAAAAACATAACAAGAAACATTCATTTTGAATTTATTAAACGAATATAGATGGTGATTTATGATTATCAAAACAGAAAAGGATTTTTTAGAGGAATTTAGAACAGATGCCTCAAATTTACACGGAAATCTTGAAAAAGTATATATTCCGGAAAGCATCGAAGAAATACGCGATGTTGCTTTGGAATGTTGGGAAAACGGCACCCCACTCACACCGGCTGGCAGTAAAACGGGACTGACTGGCGCCTGCGTGCCGCTTGAAGGAGCAGTTATTTCTTATGAACGACTGAATAAAATCGTTGATATTGACGAAAAGAAACGCATTGCAATAGTTGAACCCGGCGTTAAGGTTTTTGAATTAGAAGCCGAGCTAAATCCTATTAATTTGATTTATCCTACAAATCCAACTGAAAAGAATAGTTCAATCGGTGGAAATATAGCAACGAACGCTTCCGGCTCGCGTACTTTTAAATACGGTCAGACACGCGACTGGTGCTCAAAGCTACAACTAAATCTGATTAATGGCGATGAACTTCAGCTTAAAAGAAACGTGGAAATTATACCTAAAAAGGGGATTCGCGTTAAATCCAAGCAAGGAAATGAATATGCTTTTAAAATCCCTGCTATAAAAATGCCTAACGTTAAACATTCTGCCGGCTATTATCTCAATCCTTTTATGGATGCTTTGGATTTGTTCATTGGCAGCGAAGGGACATTGGGTTTGAATAAACTAATTACACTGAATTTACTGCCAAAGCCGGAAAAAGTGCTTGGAGCAATTATTTTCTTCGATAATGAAAGCAATCTGTTCGATTTTGTGGATTATGTCCGCGATACTTCAAAGAAAAATAACCTTTATGAATACAACAAAGAAACCGGGATTTCTGCCCGCTTGATTGAGTATTTTGACAGCAATTCGATTTGCCTTTTGAAAGAGGAATATCCACAGCTTCCGGATAATTGCACTGGTGCCATTTGGATTGAGCAAGAATTTTCAGCAGATAATGAAGATGCAATTTTATCTATTTGGAGTGAAACCATTTCCAAATATTCCAATTTAAGTGATAATACATGGATTGCATTAAACGAAAAGGAACACCAAAATTTCAAGGAATTCCGCCACGCACTACCTTTGAAAGTGCAGGATATTATTACATATAGCAAGCAAATGAAAATTCACCTTGATACTGCCGTTCCAGATAAAAACATTAGGGCGTATTACAATTTCGTAAAAGAAAAAGTAAATGAATTGAAATTAGACCACGTAATTTTTGGGCATATCGGCAATTCCCATTTACATTCAAACGTTTTTGCCCATAATGACGATGAACTTTTGAAAGCAAGGCAGTTTATGGATATTTGCATTCAGGAGGCAATAAATCTTGGTGGCACTATTTCAGCAGAACACGGCGTAGGCAAATTAAAGAAAGATTATTTGAAACTGCTTTACGGTTTGAAAGCCATAAATGAAATGATTGATATTAAAAGAATCTTTGACCCAAAAATGCTGCTTGCACGAAACACACTTTTCGATGTGCAGTAGTGGATGGTTGAGTAGTTGTTGTAAATAATTCATCCGATGACTGCGAGTCATCGGATGAATAGAAATCAATAAAATTGAAAGAATCAATTTTCTATATTCATATGAGATGCGATTCTTTAAATACAAAATTAATATTTTTTAATATAAAAAGTATATAGCTAAAGGCATAGAGGAAAAAAATTATTTCATGAAATTTCAGAGAGAGCAACAAGGACAAACAAATCATAAAGCAAATAATTTGGAGATGAAATGTTTAATAAAATAAATAGAATTTTATATGAACGAATTATTTGGAATCCACATGAAATTAAGGAGAATATATATATTTCAACAGCATATTCAAAAGATGAATGTTGGTTAGAGATGAATGACTTTCCTGATGAACCATTATGGACTTTGTATTACAATGGAAATAAAAAATATTTAGAAGACACACCTTTATTTTGGAAAATTAACTATAAAAATAAATATACAAAAGCCATATAGAAGATACTTTATTCACTTTTGACTTTCATTATTCATTGTAAAGGTGTTAATGTTTACAGCAGTTACCGCTTCAGCTACAATGGAATGGAGCGGGACGACGAAGTGAAAGATTTTCAAACTTACCAGGTTTAGCCGAGCTTGGTAAGTTTTTGTTTCAGAATAAGAAAACTTTATATAACAAATAATTCGCAGATATATTCGTTAATTATTTCAAATATAAGAAAGAAATTAGTATGCTTCAAGATACAATATATCAAAAAGTAGAAAAGCTTCCTGAAAGTATTCAATTGAAAATATTGAACTACATTGATTCAATAAAAGAAAGTTCGCACCTTAATCAGAAATCTACAGAAGAAAGACCATTCGGCTTTGCTAAAGGAACTTTTATTATGACTGTTGATTTTGACGAACCTTTAGAAGATTTTAAAGAATATATGTGATGGATATTTTGCTTGATACTCATTTGCTTATTTGGTTCTCCGAAGGAAATACCGAATTAACAGAAAAAGCAATTATTTATATAAAAAACTTGAATAACAATATTTATGTAAGTATTGCAAGTTTATGGGAAATTGCTATAAAGTTAAATATCGGCTAATTATTTCTAACAAAACCATTAAATGAGTTTATTCAGGAACTTGAATTATATAACTTTGAAATATTGCCAATCAAAACAAATCATTTAATAAAATATTCAAAAATTCAAATTATACACAGAGACCCATTCGATAGAATTTTAATATCACAAGCTTTGTTTGAAGATTTGCCAATTATTAGTAAAGATAAGATTTTTGATTCATATAATATTGTTAGAATTTGGTAGAAAATGAAAACAAATTATGAAGAATATAGAGATAAGCAATTAGAAAATCCCGAGTTCAGATTGAAATATTTGCTGGCAAAAGAAAAACTCAATCTAGAATTACTTCTTGACTCAATTAATGATGCAGTAGAAAAACAAAGTTCTGCTCAAACATTAAAACGTAGAATAATAAAAATGCGTAAACATATTGTTGCATTAAGTTTGTAAATTTTTTTTTAGTTAATACAGCAGCTATAATATAATGGAGCGGGAGGGCAAAGTGAAAACGTTTTCATTTTTCAAACTTACTAAGTTTAGATAAATGATTTTTAAATATAGTTAAAATCTTAAAATATTTTATTTGTAGAAACTTCTTAAATTCAAATTATTAATGGAGCATAAATGAATTTAACGATTGATGAAATACTTGATTCAGTTGAAAAACTTGATTTAATTGAGCAGGAAATGATTATTGACATTGCTCAAAAACGACTAAACTTAAAAAGAAGGAATGAGATTATTTCTGATGTAAAACAAAGCAGATTAGACTATAAAAAAGGTAAAGTTAAAAGTGGGTCTTCTAAAGATTTGATGAGAGATTTGCTAAAATGAATCAATTAGTTTGGTCTAAAAGATTTATAAAAGCTGTTAAAAAGGTATCTAAGCGACAACCAGATTTAATTAATAAAATCGAAACAGCATTAGAAAAACTTGAGATTAATCATTTTGAACCATCTTTAAGAACTCATAAACTAAAAGTGATTTGCAAGGAACTTTATCTTGCAGCGTTGATTACGATTACAGAATTATATTTGAGTTAATAACTATAGATGAACTTAACAGGACTGATATCTTGCTATTATCAATAGGAAATCATTATGAAGTGTATTGATTTAATGCTATATCAATTTTTTGAATAAATATGCATTTCAGCAGTTACCGCTTCGGCTTTCGTCTAAAAATACAAACTGATTTTTTGAAAATACAGTTAAATTTGATTCGTTTGTAACTTAAAAAATATATATATATGGAAACACTTTTAGTAACACCAAAAAACTCTGAAGATTTATTCTTATTAAAAGATTTTTTAGAGAAAAGGAATATTTCTAATGAAATCTTAACTTTTGAAGATAAAGAAGATATCAGATTACTCAAGCTAATGAATGAATCTGATAGAAGTAAATACGTATCTGAAGAAAGCATATTTGAACTTTTAGATGCTTAACAATGGAAGTTTTGTACTTAAATACATTTGAGATGGACTTAAAAAAAATATCAGATAAGTTCATAAAAAATAAAGTTAAAGAGATAATATTATCTTTGAAAAATGCAAAGGGACTAAATGAAATAAGTCAATTAAAAAAAATAAAAGCGTCAAATATTGCTTACAGAATTAGAATAAATGATTATCGTTTAGGTTTTTACTATATTAACAACAAAATAGAATTAAGTAGATTAGTTCATCGAAAAGATATTTACAAACACTTTCCATAAATATATTACATTTATAAGAAGAAGTTTTTTCTATAGCTACCGCTTCTGCTTTCGTCGGAATTGAGCGGGACGACGAAGTAAAAGATTTCCATTTTAAAACTTACCAAGTTTAGCCAAACTTGGTAAGTTTTTTGTTTGAAAATATATCGCAATATTTCGAAATAATTTCCATTGTATTTCAAGAAGTATATTTTAAATGCAAGCAATTAGAAAATTTATTATATTTGTAAAGTAAATAAAATTTGTAAGAGGATATAATATGTCTTCAATTAGTTTAAACATAGATAATGAAGCTGCTTATATTTTTAATAATTATTCAAATGAAAAAAAAGAATTATTAACGTCTTTTGTTGAATCCTTACTAAAACAAAACATTAAAAATACAACAGAAGAGCATATAAGCAGCATTTTAAGTGCAAGTAGGATAGCTAAGCAAAAGGGTTTGACAGAAGAACTTCTAATGGAAATGATTGATGAATAAGTATGCGAATTGTTTTAGATACAAATGTAATAATAAGTGCTTTCTTAATATTTAATTCAAAAGCACAACAGGCGTATATTAAAGCTCTGAAAAATTCTCAAATACTATATTCTATTGACACTTTAAATGAAATATTTGATGTTATAAAACGGGAAAAGTTTAATAAATATCTTCAATTGAAAGATAGAATAAAATTGCTTATTCAATTTATTGATATATCTGAAGAAATTCAAATTACAGCAAAGATTGAAGAATGCAGAGATAAAAAAGATAATAAATTTATTGAGTTAGCTGATTCTGGGAATGCTAACTTAATTATTACTGGCGATAAGGATTTGTTGGTTTTAAATGGAAAATTTAGGTTTAGTATAATTACAATAGAAGAATTTTTAGAAAAATATTAAAAATTAATCAACACTTGATTTTATTTGGGTAGCATAGAAAAGTTTAACTACTACCCGTTTGGGATGCTGTAGCCGACAACTTCAAGCTACGACGGCTACCACTTCGGCTACAATGGAATGGAGCGGGAGGGCGAAGTGAAAACATTTACATTTTGATTTCAAATTTTCTTATATTTGAATAAAATTAAGTAATTATTAATAAAATAGTTAAATGATTGTTACGTTTGGTTCTAAAGATACTGAAAAAATCTGGATTGGAAAGCGAGTTAAGTCAATTCCAAATGAAATTCAGGAAATAGGTAGAAGAAAATTAAGGATGCTTAATAACTCACAAATTTTAATGGACTTGAAAGTTCCTCCGTCAAACAGGTTGGAGAAATTATTAAATATGAATAATTTTTATAGCATTAGAATCAACGACCAATGGCGAATCACTTTCAGATGGGAAAATAATAATGCTTATGAAGTTACAATAATTGACTATCATTAAAGGAAATTAAATGAATACACTTAAAAATATACATCCCGGAGAAGTTTTATTTGAAGAATTTCTTAAACCGATGAAAATATCAGTTTATCAAATTGCAAGTGATTTGTTTATTGAACCAAGCAATTTTCAACAGATTATTGATTGTGAAAAAAGTATAAATGCAGAAATTGCTCTTAAATTAAGTTTATATTTTGGAAATTCTGCAAAATTTTGGCTCGGCTTACAAAGCGATTATGACATTGAAGAAGAGCAAAAAACAAATTACAATGTTCTTTCAAAAATAAAACCAGCGAAATCCATTACTCAAAGTGAATTTGCATAATATTTTCTTTGAATACATTAGAAACATTTAACTACTACCCGTTTGGTATGCTGGAGCCGACAACGCCAAGCTCCAGCAGCTACCGCTTCGGCTACAATGGTATGGAGCGGGACGACGAAGTGAAAGCAAGTTGCATTGGGAATGAGAGTTTTATTTAACCGAAATAATTCATCCGATGACTCACAGTCATCGGACAAATGGAAAAGCAAACTCTTTCCTATACTGAACTTGGGAAAGAGATTTTTTTATGTTTATTTCCACCTTTAACCTTAGTAGAAAAATGAGCGTTTACCGAACCTAAACCTTATTAGCTTCATAACTCCTGCCCCCCATAACGAAAATAAAGGAGTTAGAAAATTTGCCTCGTAAAAAATAATTTCGCAGTTAGCAAATATTATCTTATTAGTTATTGGTCATTGGTTATTAGTATGTAACTACTAATGACTAATGACCAATAACGAATGACCTATTGGAAATACTTATATTAAAATTTAATTTCTTATTATAAAATATGCGAAATACCAAACTACGAGGGGTAAGGAGTTCTGTAGCTTATTTAATTCTAGGAATAAGCTATTAAGTTTTTTTGGCTTTGTTCAATTGCTACTAAGGTTCTTAAAAATATAAGGTTATATATTTTTAAAATTGACCTGAAGAAATAATATCAAAACCTTATTATCATAAAAAAACTTGTTTAAATAGTTTTATTTACTTATTTTAGGTATATATATTGATTAGATTTGTGTAAATTAAGTTGTATTTATTTTCCTTACTAAGTTGAAATAAAGGAAATGAAAAAAAACAAAAAAAAAGAAATATCAACCCACAATCATTATAAATTTTTTTGAAAAGTTATGAAACCTTTAAAACATTACAAAATTAGCATTGCAATAATTTTATTTGCGATGTTTTTTGCAAACGATATAAGAGCGGAGCAATATACATTGCTCGAAAATGCAAGTACTTCAATGGAGGTAATAGAAAGTACTTATGACAATTTAATAATTCAAAATACACTCGCAGATTTTGAATATTTTAATGTAAATACACCACTTGGAATGTTTACTGAACTTTTCGTTTCTGGCTATGGAATTCCAGAAAAGCAGGGCGCCCCTAAACTACCAGTTTTACGTAAACTTATTGAAATTCCTCTTGGAGCAACTATCCAAACAAATGTGATTAGTTCTGCGTATGAGGAATATACATTAGAAGAATTGGGCTTGCAGTATCCAATTTTACCAGACCAACCACCTGCAATAAAAAGCAATCCCGAACCACCGGAATTTGTGTATAATAATCGTTTTTACACACGTAACGAATTTTTATTCGATGAACTTGTAAAAGTTGACGAAATGGGTATATTGCGCAGTTCGCGTCTTGCAAACCTTTGTATTTCGCCAATACAATATAATCCAGTAAGCCAAACTTTACGATTTTATACTAATTTGCAAGTTGAAGTTATTTTCAATAATCCTGATATTCAGGCGACCAACGACTTAAAAGCGAGAACAAATTCCTACTTTTTCGATGGCACTTTCAAACAGGTTATTAATTATAAACCCGTTCAAACCCGCGACTATTTAACCAAATATCCAGTGAAATACGTAATAGTATCCGACCCAATGTTCCAAGCAACTTTGCAGCCATTTATTCAGTGGAAAATCCGAAAAGGATTCAAAGTAATTGAAGCATATACAAATAATCCTGCAGTTGGCACAACTACTACATCAATAAAAGCGTATTTACAAGGACTTTACAACGCAGGAACCGCAACAGACCCAGCCCCTTCGTTTGTTCTTTTCGTTGGCGATGTTGCCCAAATACCTGCCTGGTCATCAGGCAGCCACTATACTGATTTAAGATATTGCGAATATACAAATGATAATTTCCCGGAAATATATTATGGAAGATTTTCAGCAACAAACACAAGTCAGTTACTTCCTCAAATCAACAAGACTTTACTTTACGAGCAGTATCTTTTTCCGGACCCTTCATATTTGAATGAAGTTGTTATGGTAGCCGGTATGGACAATACTTACGGTGCAACTCACGCAAACGGGCAAATCAACTATGGAACTACATATTACTTCAACGCAGCACATAGCTTGCTTTCTCATACTTATCTTTATCCAGCTTCCGGAAGTCTGGATGCCCAAATAATTCAAGATGTAAGCGATGGGGTTGGATTTGCAAATTATACTGCCCATTGCGGTTCTTCCGGTTGGGGCGACCCAAGTTTCACTAATTCAGATGTTCCCGGGTTACAAAATTTAAATAAATATCCGACAATGATAGGGAATTGCTGCCAAAGCAATAGATTTAATGATGCATCTTGCTTCGGCGAAACACTTCTGAGAGCTGACGACAAAGGAGCTGTTGCTTATATTGGTGCTTCAAACAATACATACTGGAATGAAGACTTTTACTGGAGTGTCGGAGTTGGAACGATTACTGCAAATCCAACTTACGCCGGAACTACTCTCGGCGCTTATGACAAGATGTTTCACGATAACGGAGAAGCATTTATTAACTGGTATGTTACACAATCTCAAATTATTTTCGGCGGAAATATTGCCGTAACTCAAGGGGCGCCATCAAGTTCTCAGTATTACTGGGAAATCTATCACGTTATGGGCGACCCATCACTCGTTACTTTCTTTTCTGAAGCTCCTGTTTCAAATACAACTTATCCTCCGGCGATAACATTAGGAAGCACTGAATTTACTGTAAATACTGAACCTTATGGCTATGTCGCTATTTCAAAAGACGGTGTGCTTCACGGTGCTGCTCTTGCTGATTCAAATGGCGTTGCTGAAATAAATTTAATTCCTATCCTAGAACCCGGCGAAGCTTTAATCGTTGTTACAAATCAAAACGTCCAGCCATTTATTGATACTATTCCCGCTATTTATCCAGATGAAATTAAAGTAGTTTATTTTAACCACACAATTAACGATTTAAATGGAAATCCGCTTGAGCAAGCTGCAAACGGCGATTCTCTTTTACTTTCTTTAGCAGTTAAAAATGTTGGTTACGATTCCACGAGGACAGATACAGTTGTTATTTTAATCAGTTCTAACAGCCCATATATTACTATAAGTGATAATACAGAAAATTATGGTATTATCCTGCCTAATCAGGTTTTAAGTATAGAAAATGGTTTTGCGTTTGAGGTTTCAAATTGGACTCCAAACGAGCACAATGCTGAATTTATATTAACTGCATTCCTAAATGATACGACTTGGGAAAGCACATTTTCAGTAATCATTTCAGCACCTGATTTAAATCTTAAGGATATTCTGGTATTAGACCCAAATGGTAATAATAATGGACAATTAGACCCCGGCGAGACGGCTCAGCTATCTGTTACAATTAAAAATCAGGGTGATGCTATTGCAGAAAATGTAACTGCAACATTAAACAGCACGAGCGAATTTGTTACAATTCTTGGAAATCCCAAAAATTTTGGATATTTTGAAGTTGGCGGACAAGGAAATAATACTTTTGATATAATCATAGATGAAGATGCTCCTTTAGGCACTGTAATTAATATTGAATTGGATATTTATTTAGATGGTGAATTAATAGCTCAGGAAAATACATTCTTGGTAATTGGGCAAGTCTCTGCTCTAATAATTGCAAAAGATTCGGATATAAATATTATACAAAATGTCCAAAGTGCTTTTGAGGATTTTGGCATTGATTTCCTTATGACTTCAGAATTTCCATCAAATTTAATATCCTATAAATCAATTTTTGTTTTACTCGGTATGAATCCCACTAATTATGTTTTAACAGAAGAATATGGAAATCAATTGGCAGATTATTTAAATAATGGTGGCAATCTTTATATGGAAGGCGGAGATACCTGGGCTTTCGATGCTCAGCGCACTGTCCACCCGATGTTCAATATTACTGGGCTTTCTGACGGAGAATCCGATTTAAGCACAATAGCTGGGCAAAACAATGCTTTTACTTACGATATGAGTTTTACTTTTTCCGGTAACAATAGTTACGTAGATAGATTAGCTGCAATTTCGCCTGCTTTTATTATTTTTAGAAATTTATCACCAAGCTATACCTGTGCTGTTGCATATAATTCCGGAACATATAAAACAATAGGTGCTTCGTTCCAGTTCGGTGGTTTAAATAATGGCAATTCACCTTCAACCCGAATGGAATTGCTTTCTGAATATCTTCAGTTTTTTGAAGTAATACCACAAAATTCTTTGACAATTGAATTGCCAAATTCATGGAAAATGATTTCAAGCAACGTATTACCTAAAAATCAAAGTGTTGAAAATACTATGGCTGAAGTTGATGATAATCTTAGAATTATGAAAAATAGTTATGGTAAAATCTACATTCCAGCTTACAATATCAATACTATTGTAAATTGGGATATAAAACACGGGTATAATGTTTATATGACTGAAGAATCAACATTAATAATCGAAGGAAGAGATATTAATCCTTTGAATACGCCTATTGAGTTTTTACCCGGCTGGCATATGTTTTCTTATTTAAGAAATTCTCCAATGAGCGTTCAAACAGCATTAGCTCAAATTACTGATGATTTCTTGATTGTAAAAAGTGAAACAGGTATGTATGTTCCATCTTATGGTATCAATACTTTCGGCAATATGCAGCCCGGAAATGGTTATTATATCTATATTTTAAATAATACTACACTTACTTATCCGGCAAATTCAAGTTACAAAGCAGTGGAAAGTCAAGTGTATTTCAATGACAAACACATGAACCTCGGAACAGGAAATACAATGTCGCTTATTTTAAATGCAGAAAATCTTGAAGAAGGAACAGAAATTTTAGCAAAAGACCATAATAATAATGTTTATGGTAATGGTTTTGTTAGAAATGGCTTAGCAACTCTCCTGATTTGGGGCGATGATGAATTAAGCGATGGGAAAAATGGATTTAATTTTAATGAAGCAATTAATCTTTTTGTCAGCAATGAGTTCTTAAATATTAATTCAACAAATGATTTGATTGAGCAAACTGTAACCGATTATCTTTCCTATAAAACAGATGCTTTAGCTTATGCAGAAATTGTTGAAAATCAAAGCAATTCAGATGATTTGCTTTGTTTCCCGCAGCCAGCTAAGGAAACTGTAAATATCACTTTTACCTTAGAAAACGAAACAAATGTAAGTATTGATATTTTATCAACAAATGGAATCTTACTAAAAAGAATAAATTTGGGAAATATCTCTGCCGGAAAGCATACTCATTCAATAAATTTGAATGAATTTTCAACAGGTGTTTATAATATTTTGCTTAATGCAGGTGGATTTATAAAATCGGAAAAAATTACTGTAATTAAGTAAGTTCGTTTTTTAAATGTCCAACACTTTGAAAGTGTTGGACATTTTTTTCTGTAGGAGTTCCACACTTTGAAAGTGTGGAACTCCTTTTTATATTATATGTATGTAAAATTTCAGAACTTCAGGTCTCATAATGAAAATAAAGGAGCTAGTGTTGTAATTCGTTAAAAGACTTATTATATTGTGTCATTTCGAAACGAAGTGAGAAATCTCACAAGTCATTGCTACTACGGAACTTGAGATTCCTCACTTCGTTTCGGAATGACAAGAAATGTTTATTAGGTTTTCAATAAATTATTACACTAGAAGATTTGCTTCGTAAAGAATTATTGTTCAAATTATCCAGAAAAGATATCATTCTGAAGCGAAGTGAGAAATCTCAAGTATCGTGTTAGCAAGGACTTGTGAGATTTCTCGCCGAGTTTACCAATGACATCGTAGTTTGTCATTCTGACGCATTGCAGAATCCATCTTGGTTTCAAAGACGTTTTATAGTCATTAGTCATTAGTCATTGGTCATTAGTTTTTAGTAAAATACGAATGACTAATAACGAATGACTAATGACCTATAAAAACTATTTTTAAGATGGATTCTGACATCCGTCAGCATTACACTTTTACTTATGTCATCTCCATTTAAATAAAGGTCTTACTTTATCTTGGGGTTCGAAATGACAATCTAACAATTAACAATTAATCACTTGTTCATACAGCATTTTTTGTATTTTTTCCCACTTCCACAGGGACAGGGGTCGTTTCTACCTACTTTGGGCTCAACTCTTACTGGTTGTTGATATTCATATTTTTCTTTTTTTACTTTTAAATCATTATCTACGATGTTATAGCTATCTTCAATTTTTGATAATATTTCTTGACTTAATTTATTTGGTTCAAATTGCTTTTTCAATCCTTTTAATATATATTTAGAAATTTTGCCAATATTATTTAATTCGTCTCCAATATTATCTTTTAATTCATTATAATTTGTTCTGGTCAAAAGTAAGCTTTTTCTAAATATTTTATCTTCTTCTTTAAATTCTGTTTCAGAGATGCTATCCGGTTTTTCCCAAGTATGCACAAAATAAAATTCCCAGATATCAATAATATTATAACCAATATAATCACCTCTTAAATAAGTAGTTATGTAAATAGCACGATTATAGGTTTCTTCACTAATTAAATCAAAGCTTTTTAAGAAGTCGTATATATAAATACAGCCCCAAATACAAGCAATATGTCCGGGCCTTTCATCAATAATACTGTTAAAAACATATTTTTGAATAAATTTCAGAAATCTTTTAGGTTGAATATTGAAAAATAAATCTGGTTCGCTTTGCTCTTTATTTTTATTCCAATACACTTGTAAATAGGAAAATAATTCATAAGCAATATTAAAGTTTATATTCTTTTCTTTCATATATCTAATGAAATTAAATCTTAATAAAACAATAAAACTTTCCTTATCTTTATAGAAATATTCCTTTAGTTCTTCTTTGTCTATAATTGGCTCAAAAAGCACACGAGTTATAAGTAAAAGATTTTTATCTTCAACTATTAATTCATTATTTTTTACTGCTTCTAATAAATCTTCTTTAAAAGTTTGCACTTGTTTCTTTTCATAGAGTTTTTCTAACTCATAATAGTATTTAAAAATTTCAATTTCAACTTTAGCATTTATAGTAATTTCTAAATTATCTATTGAAGATAAATTATTAGCAACAGAATCATGCAACAATTCAGTATATTGATAATATTTCAAAAAATCCCAACAATAAGCAAACCAATCAAATTCTTTTGTAATGTCTTTTCTATAGTATTCAAATTCAATCTCGACATTTTTCTTGTCTTGCTCGAAACAATAATATCTGATAAGTACTTCATTTGCATAAAATATTTCATTATCATAGAATTGTGGATGTTTTTTTTTTATTAAACTGATAAATAAAATTATTTTATCAAAATCTTTTTTATCTTCTAAAACATTTAACGTTTCAAATACTACTTCAGAAATATCATATTCATCAAATATTTCATCGGAGATTTCACCAGAAAAAAATTCCATGGTTTTATCAAATATTTCAAATAAATCCCCTTCTAAATACAAATCCCAGTATGTTTCAATATCCATAATTTTTCCTTTATATTTTTTATATAATCAAACTTCTTAATAACTCTACTTTCTTAGTAGAAAAAATGAAGTAAATGTAGAGTAGTAGTGACTAATAAATAAAATAATATGTTTTTATCCTTAGGAAATACTTTATTTATTAATAGAACCTTTTAACACCTCCCCTGCCCTTCCTTATTAGGAGGGGAATAAGAACTGTTCTGTGTTTTAGTGTTCCCCTAAATCATTAATCATTAATCATTAATCATTAATCATTAATCATTAATCATTAATCA
>CAZCLJ010000032.1:0-26013 GCA_964499465.1 uncultured Hyphomicrobiales bacterium | reverse complement strand
AAATATAAGAAATTATTGTTAATATGTCAAGAATTTAATGAAACGATATACTAGTTTCTATGTTGAGCGGTTCTAATTTGTCAATTATTGCTAATTGCTTTTCAGACATAATATTTTCAAAATCAAGTTTTTTTATTAACTGGCTCAAACTGTGGGTGAAAGGTGGAATCTCTTCAAACTTCTTAACAAAAACAGCTTTGAGCATTTTCTCAACTGATTGATGACACATAAAACCAACATAAAGAAAACGCTGCGAGTTTAGCATTGCTTCTGCAGTTTCGAAGTCATAATCGGAAAGTTCCAACCAGTATTCAACTTTTTCGTTTATATCCATTTTCATACAATCAAAAAGAATAATTTACAAAAATAAACAATATATTGCAAGTTTTATATTGCAGTGGGTTTTGGTTCTAAATTCCACCAGCGGGTAGTGCGTGGGTTGTATGGGCGGTAATGCGTTGTGTAGCTATTCCCTCGCCCGCTTCCTAATGTGGTGTGTTTTTTTTACTTCGCCGTCCAGTTCCATTCCATTGTAGTCGAAGTGGTAGCTGCTTGTGCTTAGCGCTGTCGGCTCAAGCATTCCAAACGGGTAGTAATTAGTTTATAACCACTCTTTACCACTTAAAATATTTTTGCCATATTTCTTAAGAACATTAACATTATTTTCCATTGCAATTTCGTAACCATCTTTTTCATTTGGTTGTAAATTACTACAGTCATATTCTTGATTATATTTTTTTACTAATTGACAAAATGAAATTATCTCTTTCCCATAAGCTGAATCAATATAAGATAAAGCTTCAGATTTATAAATATCAAAATAAAATGTATAGCTTTTAAATTCAAATCCTAAATAGATTTTAATACCATTACCTTTATATTCTACATAAGCACCATAATTTAAAGTTTCTTCTTTTGTAATAGAAAATCCTTCGTCTATTAAAAAGTTAAATTTATTTACTATTTGGTCTGCTTTTAAATATTTAGCTGTCATAAAATTTTCTCATTAATTTTAAATGCTCTATAGCTTTCTATATATAATCTGTTTAATTTCTTTAATAAAATGTCCACTGCCTTCCCAAATACAACTTGAGAAGGAGATGGTTTTTTGCTTTTCATTGTTGAATCTAATCATCCGATGACTGCGAGTCATCTGATGAATAATTTTGTTTAAAGAATAAACCAATCATTTTCTTATATAACTTTGAAAGAAGTGGTTCTCATCTTTCTTTTACTGAATTCTACTTTACTTTAACAGATTTAATGAATTTATATTTAGTTCTAATTCTCTTTCAATTTCTTCAATACTTGGCAATTCTTTGAACAATTCTTCGGGCTGATTCCACGTCTTGACACGCGGATATTATCTGAATGTGATGTCCCCATGGAACTAAAGATAAAATGTCAATGAATTCTAATTTATTTTGGGCAACAACTTGTTGCCCAATTTGAATGTTTTGGTTATAAAATTTAAACCACTGCCTTATATACTTTAAATTTCTTTCAGAAAATCCTTTCATCTCAGGAAATCCTACCATCAAATCCTTACTCAATTGCACTATCAATCCATCACCCCAAGTTGTTTGGGATTGTTTCCTGACGATTGATTCGCCAAGTTCCCAATACATCAGGATAAGTTCGGAATTAACTCTAACGGAAGCTTTGATTTGTGCATTTATTATCTTTTGCTTCAAATCAGATAATAATGAGTTGTATTCACTATTTGCTTTTAAAACATCTTTCATATTGATTGTTAGTTTTCTTTTACCTCGGCGTTCTGCTCAATACCGATGAAAGCCGAAGCTGTAGCTGCTTGTATATTTAAAGGGAATCACCAGCACTTTGGTTTAAAATCCTCTGCGTTGATTATGCTTGAACTGTCACCTGTGGCTCTGATTACGTATAGACCTTTTTTTTGTGCAAATACTGTGCTGGCACCTTCTTCTGTGATGTACCCAACTGCACCAAATATATTTTTATCTTTGTATTTTGGCAATAAATCTCTAATGTTAGCTAAATCCTTTAAAAAATCTTTCACATCGTCAACGGATAAAGTAGTTTTAACTTCAACAATTACAACATCTTTCCCGTTTTCTGCAATAATATCAAATTCAAAGGGTTTATTCTTATCACGTGATTTTGTTCGTGTATTTGTAACAGTAACATCAATACCTCTTGCAGTTAAAAGATTTAGCAAATCACCATCGACTAAAGATTCAACAAATTTGCCCCAGCGAGTTTCGCCTTCACTCATCTTCTTGCTAATCTTTTTAATTTGCTCATTTGTTTCAATTGCTTGAGCTTCAAGAATTTCTTTCATCTCTTGAATTTTCAAATCTGTTTCTTTTAATTGCTTACTTGTTTCCTGAAACTTTCTATCAGTTTCCTGAAATTGCTTACTTGTTTCCTGAAACATAAACCAGACTTTGCTAAAGTCTAATTGTTCTGCTTGTTGAATGTTTTCCATTTTTTGACAAAATCATTTAAACAACATATTATTATGACACAAATATAAAAAATATATTTTAATTTACACAGAAGTAATGATTTAGCAGCTTTCGATTTTCCTTTCCCATGTGCAACTTGGGAAAGAGAAAAAGGTAGTGAATCTATAGAGGACAGGCATGCCTGTCCTTCTACATTTCAGAGCAGTAGTAATCCGATGACTTCAAGTCATCGGATTACTTTACTAAAGACTTGTTATCTCTTAAAAATTCTTCACAATTGCAACTTGGGAAAAAGATGTTTTAACTTACAACAACAACACAAACAAATGCAAATATATTTTTCATTTCCATATTTTTCTGAAAATTATAAAAACTTAAACTTACAATTTTTTGAATTTAAATGCAATAAAATAAAAAAAATTTATGTAATTTTGTAAAAATATTTGTGTTTAAAAAAAAATGTAAGTATTTTTGTATTCTTTTGATTAAAATATTATAAAAAAGGAGAAATCGGTGGAAACAACAGCAAAAATAACAAAGTCAATACGAAAAGAAGACGTAGAACGAAAATGGTGGATAATTGACGCAGCCGACCAAACAGTAGGAAGATTAAGCACCCAGGTTGCCACTATTCTTAGAGGCAAGCACAAAGCATGGTTTACTCCACACATTGATTGTGGTGATTTTGTTATTGTTATAAATGCCGACAAGGTATTACTTCAAGGCAAGCGAACGGAACAGAAAGAATATTTCCATAATACTGGCTATCCCGGTGGCGGACGTTTCAAATCTTTTGTTGAATTGAAAAAAACAAATCCAACATATATTGTCCGTCATTCAGTTAAGGGAATGTTACCAAAGAATAAATTAGGTCGCCAAATCATTAAAAAATTAAAGATATTTGCTGGCAGCGAGCATCCACACGCAGCCCAAAAGCCAGAAGCATTAGAATTGAAATACAATTGATATAAATTTTATAAGAATTAGGAGTAATTAATGAAATCAGCAGCAGATTTTTCTGCTACCGGAAGAAGGAAAACCTCTGTAGCTCAAGTTAGACTTGCTCCGGGCAAAGGGAAGTTCACAATAAACAGGAAATCTCTTGAAGAGTATTTTCCGGTTGAGACCCATCGCATAATGATTTATCGTCCATTGAACGTTGCCAGTATGCTTGGTAATTATGATGTATCAATAATAGTTCGTGGCGGTGGAAAAACAGGTCAAACCGGTGCTATTCAACTCGGTATTGCACGTGCATTAGTTGAAATTGACGAGCAATTACGCAAACCTCTTCGCGATGCAGGACTTTTAACACGCGACCCCAGAATGGTAGAAAGAAAGAAATACGGTCTCAAGAAAGCAAGAAAACGTTTCCAATTTTCAAAACGTTAATATTGTATTCATTGGTTCAAAACCAATGGCTTTCTGTCGAATGTGCTTTCTTGCTGCTCTCGGGCAGCAAATTTCCAAATTATTGGAAAAAATAAAATAGTTTTCTTTTTTTAAGAAAACAAAAATTAAATAAAATTAAATATTTTAAAAAACTTGTTATATCTGGATTGCTTGTGTGTGGCGAATGCGTTGAGCAAGCAAGATGAATGGTATAACCAAAAACACAAAAGGAGAAATATGCAACACTATGCAGAAATAGAGCAGTTGCTCGAATCTGGTGCTCACTTTGGGCATCTCACCCGCCGATGGAATCCCAAAATGGAAAAATTCATTTTTATGGAAAGAAATGGGATTCATATAATTGACCTCCGTAAAACCCAAGTCCTTATCGATATTGCCCGCGAAGCACTTTATAACATTGCCTCTACCGGCAAAATTGTCCTTTTCGTTGGCACCAAACTACAGGCAAAAGGAACAATCGAACAGCAAGCAATAAGAAGCAAAATGAACTACGTTTGCGAAAGATGGCTTGGAGGTATGCTTACTAATTTTATGACTATTAGAAAAAGCATTAAACGTCTTACTTCAATTGATAAAATGGAGGTTGACGGAACATTCGATAAAATTACAAAGAAAGAACGCCTACTTTTAACCCGCGAAAAAGAACGTCTAAGAAAAGTCTTTGGTGGTATTGAAGAAATGAACCGATTGCCCGGCGCTCTTTTTATTGTTGATATAAAGAAAGAACACATCGCTGTTAAAGAAGCAAAAATACTCGGTATTCCAGTATTTGCTATTGTTGATACCAACACCGACCCTGAAGAAATTGATTATCCAATTCCGGCAAATGATGATTCTTACAAAACTATTGAATTAGTAACCAAAATATTAGCTGATGCTGTTCTTGAAGGTTCTGAAGTAGCTAAACGTTCCATTGCAGATATGTCTGCCGATGATGATAGAATTTCCAAAGAATCCGATGCTTCTTCAGATGACCAGTCCAAAGTAAAAAGAAAATTCCGTGAAAGAAGAGGCGGAAGACGTGATACAGACCAAAACATCACCGCTGAAGCTGCTGAATAAACTGAAAATATTATCATATAAATAAAGGAAATACAATGGGACAAATAACCCCTCAATTGGTAAAGGAATTAAGAGAAAAAACCGGTGCAGGAATGGGCGATTGCAAAAATGCACTCGTTGAAGCTGATGGCGATTTAAAAGCAGCGATTGAAATACTCCGCAAAAAAGGTGCTGCCTCTGCTGCTAAACGCTCTGACCGCTCTGCTAACGAAGGTATTGTTACTTCAAAAACTCATCAGAATTCTACAGAAGCCGCAATTGTCGAATTAAATTGCGAAACCGATTTCGTCGCCCGTAATGCCGAATTTGAAAATTATGCAGATACTCTTGTTAATACTATTTTAAAGACAAAAGTAAATACTCTTGATGAACTTTTTGCTCAAAAAGTCGGCGATGATTCGATTCAGGGTATGCACAACGAAATTCTTGCTAAATTCAGCGAAAATATTGCTGTTAGAAGATTTGAATATAAAAATACAAATGGTTATATAACAAATTACATTCACCCCGGAAGCAGACTTTCTGTTCTCGTTGAAGTAAGTTGCACCAATCCAAATGAAAAAGCAATTGCTTTGATTCACGATATAGCAATGCAAATTGCTGCTATGAATCCTTCATACATTACAAGAGAAGATGTTACTGCTGAACATTTACAAAAAGAAATTGAAATTTATAAAGAACTTGCTATTAACGAAGGCAAAAAGCCAGAAATGGCTGAAAGAATTGCTCAAGGTAGAGTCGAAAAATTCTATCAGGACCAATGCCTTATTGAACAAGCTTTCGTTAAAGATGCTGCTAAAACTGTTAACGATGTTGTCGCTGAAATTTCTAAGGAAATGGGTAGCGATGTAAAAATCCTCAGTTTTAGAAGATATTTCTTAGGAGAATCCTTAGATTAATTAGCTGTTTGAAAATGATATGATTACAAAAACTTTCCGAAAATTAAAACTATCGGAAAGTTTTTTTTTCATAAAGAATAGCTGACAGCAATCAGCAGTCGGCTATCGGCAATCAGCTAACTGTCATTCTGAACAAAGCGAAGAATCTATCAAACTATTAACTTTCGCAAAGTTAAGAAACTTTACGAAAGTAAAAGAAATTTTCTTACTTTGCAAAAGTTTTTTAACTTTTGTAAAGTTTAAAGTAAAGATATCATTGGCAAACGTAGTGAGGAATCTCACAAGTCAATGCTACCACAGAGTTTGAGATTCCTTTTATCGTTTCAGACTGACAGTCGAATGTAAAGATGTCATTGGTAATTCCAAGATAAAGGAAGACCTTTATTTTAATGGAGATGATATAAATGAATAAGGTCTTATGAAAATAGAATTGCAAGAAATCCCCCCTACCCCCCCCTTTGAAAAAGGGGGGAGAAGAATTTTCTTTTAAATTCCCCCCTTTGAAAAAGGGGGGTAGGGGGGATTTCTTAGTGCTGTTCTGTGTTTCATTGGTTTTGCAAAAAAGATGTCATTCTGACGAATGTCAGAATCCATCTTTAGAAATAGCTTTATAGGTCATTGGTCATTAGTTATTCGTCATTGGTATTTTTACTAATAACTAATAGCTAATGACTAATGACTAATGACCAATAGCTAATGACTAATGACTAATGACTAATGACTAATGACTAAAATATTCCTTTGTCCATTCTCATTAGAGAAAACCAAGATGGATTCTGGCATACGCCAGCATTACAGTTAGCTGACAGCTGATAGCTGACAGCCGACAGCTGATAGCTGATAGCTGACAGCTGACAGCCGACAGCTGATAGCCAAGAACTGACAGCCGACAGCTAAAAAAGAAAATATTAACCAATAAAGTAAAAATATATGTCAGAATTAAAATACAAACGCATACTTTTAAAATTAAGTGGTGAAGCGCTAATGGGCGATAAACAATTTGGGATTTCACCGGAGGTTTTATCAGCATTTGCAAATGATATAAAAGAAATTCACGACTTAGGCGTCCAAATAGCAATAGTAATTGGTGGCGGAAATATCTTTCGGGGTATTCAGGCAGCTGCTCATAATATACATAAAGTTGCAGGGGACAATATGGGAATGTTAGCCACAGTAATCAACTGCATAGCATTCCAAAATGCACTCGAAGAGCTTGGGGTTTCTACCCGCCTCCAAACAGCAATTAAGATGGAGCAAATAGCAGAGCCGCTAATTCGCCGTAGGGCAATAAGGCATTTAGAAAAAGGAAGAGTCGTTTTATTTGGAGCCGGAACTGGCTATCCATATTTTACGACTGATACGGCTGCTGTGCTTCGGGCAGTTGAAATCGAAGCAGACGTAGTTATTAAAGGGACAAGGGTTGATGGAGTATTCGATTCTGACCCAGAAAAAAATGAAAAAGCATTTAAATTTGATTCTATTTCGTATCTTGATGTAGTTCAAAAGAATTTGCAAGTTATGGATTTGACTGCCATAACTCTTTGCCGAGAAAATAAAGTTCCGATTATTGTCTTAAATATTAACGAAAAAGATAATTTGAAAAAGGCATTACTCGGAGAAAACATTGGAAGTTTAATTTCAGAATATTAATAAATATTTGGAGAAGCAATGGAAGAATTAAATAATATTTTAAACAATGCTCGCGATTTAATGAATAAATCCGCTGAGTTCACTAAAAGTCAGTTAAGCAAAATTAGAACAGGCAGAGCTACGGCTTCTCTTGTAGAAAACGTTAAAGCAAGCTATTACGGCTCACCTACAGCTATTTCACAGATGGCTGGCATTTCTGTTCCCGATGCCCGCACTATCGTAATTCAACCTTGGGACAAATCAAATCTAAAAGATATCGAAAAAGCAATCCTTGAAGCCGACCTTGGTTTCAATCCACAAAATGATGGAAATATTATTCGTATTCCAGTCCCACCGCTTACAGAAGAAAGAAGAAAAGAATTCGTTAAACTTTCCAAAAAATTTGCTGAAGAAGGGAAAGTTGCTATAAGAAATATTCGCCGCGACCAAATTGATGAAATAAAAAAAGCAGAAAAAGATAAAAAGCTAACCGAAGACGACAGAAAAAAAGGCGAAGAAGAAATTCAAAAAATAACTGACGAATATATCAAAAAAGTTGATACATTCCTTGCTCAAAAAGAAAAAGAATTAATGCAAGAATAATATGGCTATTTCATATAAAACTGCCGGCGTGGATATAGCAGCCGGCGACGAAACTGTAAACCGCATTAAACCATTAGTCCGTAAGACATTTAACCAGAATGTTCTTACGGATATTGGTTTATTCGGTGGCTTCTATGATGCCCGTTTCCCGGAGTATAAACACCCTATCCTTGTTGCCAGCACCGATGGTGTCGGCACAAAACTTAAAATTGCTTTCCTTACCAATAAACACAATACTGTTGGGCAGTGCCTCGTAAATCATTGCGTTAATGATATACTTTGCTGCGGAGCAAAACCACTATTTTTCCTTGATTATTTTGCGACTGGAAAGTTAGAACCAGAAATTGCCGAACAGGTGATTTCCGGCTTCGTTACTGCTTGTCTGGAAAACGGTTGCGCCCTTATTGGCGGTGAAACAGCAGAAATGCCTTCACTTTACTCCGAAGGGGAATATGATGTCAGCGGAACCATTATTGGTATTGTCGAAAAAGATAATATTGTTGATGGGAAAAACATTCATGCAGGCGATGTGTTGATTGGATTACCTTCGACAGGACTGCATACCAACGGGTATTCACTTGCAAGGGCTGTGTTGCTCTCCGAATTTACTGTTGATTCCCAACCTCCGGAATTAAACAAAACTATTGGTGAAGAACTTCTTTCAGTTCATAAATCTTATCTGCATATTGTTTCGCCATTATTAGAAAAGAAATTACTTAAAGGAATTTCTCATATTACTGGTGGCGGAATTATTGGAAATACAAAGCGAATCGTTCCGAAAGAATTAGCTTTAGATATAGATTGGAGTTCATGGCAGCTTCCTCCAATTTTTCAGTTAATACAAAAAGTTGGAAATATTACTGATGAGGAAATGCGTAATGTGTTTAATTTAGGTATTGGTATGATATTAGTTGTTTCTCAAAATGGTGTTGATACCTGCCTTGAAATGCTAAAAGACGAAAAACCTATAGTAATCGGGAAAGTAAAGTAGGGTTTGAAGAAAAATATTAATACAATACAAAACTTTAGCAAAGCTCCGAGAAACTTAACGAAAGTTTAAATGCCAGATGTCCTACATCTCGGAGATGTAGGACATCTAAAAGATAAATCGAAGCTTTCAACAAGTGGATAGTATTACTGTTGCTATCATTAATTGTTAAAAAACAAAATATTACCAATTATAAGTTAATTTTTCAAAGGAAGTTTGAAGCTATGAAATCACCAATGGAAGACATTCAGCGACTTTTACAAAGGCAGGAATTTAAGTCTGAAAGTGAACTTAATGAATTTTTAAAAAAATTAACAGAAGGTCCTATACCGACTATTGCTTCTAATCAGTTAACACCACAAGAAAAAGCTCAGGATTTGGTTCAGGAAGCATATAATCTGAATCCAGCTTTAGCTAAAAAAAACATTGATAAGGCATTAAAAATTGACCCGGATTGTATTGATGCTTATATATTTCTGGCGAATACTCAAACAAATCCAGAAATTGCATTGACTTACTATGAGAAAGGTATATCAATTGGAAAAAGAATTTTCGGTGGAAAATACTTAGAAGAAAACATAGGAAATTTTTGGTATATTTATGAAACCAGACCATTTATGAAGTGTTTGTTTCATTACTCTGATTTATTATATATTCTGGGAAATACGAAAGAAAGCGTTGAAGTTCTCGAAGAAATCATCCGACTTAATCCTGATGATAATCAAGGTGCTCGTTACAATTTAATGATGTTTCTGATTGAATTGAATGACTTAGATAAATATCAGCACTATCAAAAAATGTATGATGATGATTACTCTGCATACAATTTTTATAACAAAGCACTTTTTCTTTTTATAAAAGAAGGTGAATCAACTAAAGCTAACAAGCAATTAAAAGATGCTATATCTTATAATAAATTTGTTCCCAAGCATTTACTTTCTAAAACTCCAGTAAGAGATTTCCCAAACTTTTATAGTATGGGCGATGATAATGAAGCTAAATATTATGCAATTTATGGTAGAGATATCTGGCGTAGAACTGCTGGAGCAATTGAATGGTTAGCTAAAAATTCTACTCAAAAAAGTTCTGCTTCTAATAACAAAAAAACGAAGTAATTAATGCTTTAAAAACTCCTGATTCCATAACGAAAATAAAGGAGTTATTAGATTTACCTCGTAAAGAACAGTTTCGCAAATTATCCAGAAAAGGTGTCATTCCTCACTTCGTTTGCCAATGACATCGTTACTTTTACCCTACAAACTTTACGAAAGTTAAGAAACTTTCGCAAAGTAAGAAGATCTAAATACTTTCGTAAAGTTTCTTAACTTTGCGAAAGTTAAAAGAAGTCATCTCCATTTAAATAAAGGTTTTGCTTTAATGGGGGTTCGGAATGACATTTTAATTTTGCACTATTAGTTAGCGGTTTGGTATTAGTAGTTACAAACCAATGACAAACGACCAATAACTAATAAAATAATATTTGCTAACTTTGAAATTATTCTTTAAAGAGCAAATCTCCTAACTCTTTTATTTTTGTTATGGGGTCTGGAGTTCTTAATTTATTAAAAAAATTTATGAAAAATGAATAATATTTATTAAATTTGTAATCTTGAATAATTATGGAAATATAATTTAATAATAATAATTAGGCAGAAATATGAAAAGGACCTTTCAACCAAGCAGAAGAAAAAGATTGAACAAACACGGTTTCAGAGAGAGAATGGCAACAAAGAACGGAAGAAAAGTGCTTGCAAGCCGTAGGGCTAAAGGGCGATGGAAGCTCACAGTAAGCGACGAAAGAAAGAAGCCACAATAGTGTTATATGAATAAGATAAATCTGAAAACGATAAAAGGGAAAAAAAACTTTGATGCTGTTTTCAACAAAAAAAGGATTTTTCATTCTAAAAAACTGATTGCAATAGTAAATTTTAGAAATTTAGAACAATTATCGTTTTCAGAAAATCAAAAAGCAGAAGAAATAGTAATATATTATGCGGTTTTAATAAGCAAACGACTTTCAAAAAAAGCAGTTGTGAGAAACAGAATAAAACGGCTGCTCCGTGAAAGTATAAAACGGGTAATAAGCGATTCAATAGAAAATCCGCTCGTGTTTGAAAACATTATTTTAAGTTGGAAAGAAAAAGCACCGCATCACCCGAAACTTATTGGGCTTTCTGACGTTATTCCTTCTGTCAGTGAAGCTTTAGAGGAAGCATACAGTTTTTATATAACAAAACAAAGGAAAAAGCTTGAAGCAGATTCTATTACTATTAATCAAGATGTATAAGTTGCTCTTATCGCCTTTGTTCTTGAATAGTTGTAGGTTCTACCCGAGTTGCTCCGATTATGCTTACGAAGCTATTCAAACTTTTGGCTGCATAAAGGGGAGTTTTTTAGCATTTAAAAGAATAATAAAATGCCACCCATTCCATCCGGGTGGCTATGACCCTGTTCCAACTAAACATCATTTCGATTCAATCAAATAAGGAAAATTTTTCTAATGGATAAACGCTCTATTTTAGCTTTCGTTTTAATCGGTATTGTTTTAGCAGTTTGGCTAATCGTCAGTTCAATTTATCAAAGACCACCGCTGAAGCAAGACCAAACTAAAGATTCCACAAAAACTGAAACACAAATTGTCGATTCTTCAAATGTTATCCAAAGCGATACTACTGCTATTGACTCATTAAACCAGACAGTGCAGCTTAATTCCGATTCCTTAAAATATGGTGCTTTCTTCTCTAATTATGTAAAAGCAGAAGACAAAGAAATCACAATAGAAACAGACCTTTTTACTACAAAAATTAGCAATAAAGGGGCTGGTATTTCTTTCTGGGAACTGAAAAAATTTAAGCACAAAAACGGCACTCCAGCTCAATTAATTGAATCGCAGCTAAGCGAGTTGTTTATGATTTTTGAAACAAGGGAACGAAATAAAATTGATACCCGCGATTTTTACTTTACTTTCGATAATATTGAAGCAACAAGTTTTAAATTAAAAGAAAAAGACTCTTTAGTTTTTACTGCCCGTTTGGGATATGAGAATGGATGTGCTATACTGAAAAAATTCGTTTTCTATGGCAATTCATACAGTTTTCTTACCGATATAACTTTACGCCAGATGGACACTGTAATCCAAAGAGGTTACCGATACGTTTGGAGCGATGGTTTAAAGTATCAGGAAGACAATCCTTCCGATGAATCAAACGAAGCGATAGCAATGGCTTCTTTAAACGGAGCAATTGAAGAACTCAATGCCGATGATGCTGACCCGGTTACAGCAAATTACACCGGTATTATTGATTATGCTGCCACTAAAATAAAATATTTCGGTGCAGCAATTATTCCACAGCCCTATCGTGGCTATGACGGAACAATAGATTTACTCGGCAGACGTGAATTTTTCAATTCAGATAAAATTGAAGAAAGATATTCGATGATTTTCAGAATTCCTTATTCAGGTGGAACTGAAACAAATTCGTTTAGAGTGTATATTGGTCCTTTGGATTATGATTTATTAAGCGAATATCATCTTACCGATATGATAAACTTCGGCTGGCGCTGGCTTGTCCGTCCTATCGGTGAGTACTTTATGCTTCCTTTCTTCAAAATGATTTATATGTTTATTCATAATTATGGTATTTCAATTATCATATTTTCCATTTTGATGAAACTCTTACTATATCCTCTTTCAATTACTCAAATGCGTTCTGCACAAAAGATGCAGCTAATTGCACCTGAGATGACAAAGATGCGGGAGAAATTCAAAGACGACCAGAAGCAACAGCAAACAGAAATGATGAAGATTTATTCGGAGTATGGGATTAATCCAGCCGGTGGCTGTCTCCCTCTTCTTTTGCAAATGCCAATTCTTTATGCTCTTTGGTCAGTTCTGCGGACTGCTATTGATTTGCGCCAAGCCAATTTCTTCCTTTGGATTACGGATTTGTCTGTTCCAGACGTTATTTTAACTCTTCCATTTACAATTCCTATTTTTAATTTAAGTCAGTTTTCCGGTCTTGCAATTCTTATGGGTGTTACATTATTTTTCCAACAGAAATTAACGTTGACTGACCCAAGACAGAAATTTATGATTTATATTTTGCCGGTTGTTTTTACTTTGATGTTCTCATATTTTCCATCTGGCTTAAATCTTTACTATTTTATGTTTAACCTTTTGGGAATTATTCAACAAGTCTATATCAATAAATTTTCAAAGAAAAAACTAACGCTTGAAGATTTAAAGAAAATGCCTAAAAAAGAAGGTTGGATGCAAAAGAAAATGCGTGAGGCACAGGAATTGGCTTCAGCTCAAGGCAGAACTATCCCGGGCAAGCAATACGAAAATACATCAAAATCTAAATACGTTAGAAAAAAGAAGAAGTAAAGATAATTTAAATTTTAAAAAAGCCATTTGTTTTTAGATGAATGGCTTTTTTTATTTAGGAGAACTCTATTAATTTCAGAACTCCTGACCCCATAACGAAAATAAAGGAGTTAGGAGAATTGCCTCGTAAATAATAATTGCGCAAATTATCCGAATAAAGTGTCATTCTGAACGAAGTGAAGAATCTCAAACTCTGTGGTAGCAATGACTTGTGAGATTCTTCACTTCGTTCAGAATGACAAGACTGCGAAATAGCAAACTACGAGGCATCAGGAGTTCTGAATTTTAATTCAACCATACTATCAACAAGTTGTTCGCATTACTATCTCTCTTTTCACTTTCGAAAAAATTGAAAAGAAAAATGAGGTGCATTTCAAAGAATTTTCATTAAATTGCAGTATATTAAAAATTATGAACATAGAAAATTTAAATATTGATATAATACAAATTAAAGATTATTGGTTAAAGAGTTCTGATAAAGACTTTTTAACGATGAATAATCTTTATGATACTAAAGACTATAATTGGTCATTATTTCTCGGTCATTTAGTTATAGAAAAACTTTTGAAATGCCTATATATTCATAAATTGAAACAACTTCCCCCATTTACTCATAATTTATTAAGATTAGCAGAAATGTGTGAAATAAATTTAAATATTGAAATTAACGAAATTCTTGCTACGCTTACTACATTTAATATAAATTCAAGATATGATGATTACAGGGATAGTTTTTATTATAAATGTACTAAAGAATTCACTGAAATATGGTTAAAGAAAATTAAGGAGTTTAGAGAATGGATAAAGACAATGCTTACAGAATAGCAGCAAGCTATGCACACTATCTCAAAGAAAATCAGCATAATATATTAAAAGTAGTTCTTTTTGGTTCTTATGCTACTGGAAAACAAAATAGTAACAGTGATATAGATTTAGCAATAATTTACAATAAATTAGATGATAAGTTTAAAGCACAGGTTAATTTGCTTATGCTAACTCCAAAATTTGACACACGAATTGAACCTCATCCTTTTGATTCTGAAGAATTTAATAGTAGAAATAGCCCATTAATCAATGAAATAATAAAGCACGGAATAGAAGTTGTTTAATATTTTTTTTTGTTCAGATATTGTTAAAGAATCAATAATCATAAATGGTATTGACCCGATGGTTGATAAGATGAAGAACTACATTAAATAATTTCCTATTTGAAAAAATACATATTGAGGTTTTAATATTTGTCTATTATTCCAAAACGAAGTGAGGAATCTCAAATCTTGTGGTAGCAATGGCTTGAGAGATTCCTCACTTCGTTTCGGAATGACACAATATAATAAGTCTTTTAACGAATTACTACACTAGAGTTCTGATTTTATAAACAAAGATGTCCTACATCTTCGAGATGTAGGACATCTAACAAAAACCTTAGCAATTTTCTTTAGCTTTACAAAAATTAAAATATAATATGAGTAAAGAAGTCATTAGTAATCATAGTGAAAATCACAAATATTGATTTCTAATATTTTACGCTTTTGTAACAATAAACTCGCCGTATTCGTCACCACATTCAATACCTTTTACCTGGTCGCACTTAAAAGTGTGTATTATATCATTTTTGTTATTGCTGCTGTATTCTCCGGCATAAGCAAGAGCCATAAAAGCAGCAGACACACCTCTAATCATATAGGCACTCATTTTACTTGATTTTCCGTATTTAACAACGTCAGATTCATAATAGTTATATGCCCGAATCACCATTTTTTCATTAGGAATAAGTTCGACAACTTCTGCGTTCGCCCAGCCCCAAGCAGAGAAAACAGCATAAGCACCGTATAAAATATCTTCAGGAACTTTCTCAATCATAGGAGCGACAATTTTATTCCATTCTTCAGAAGTAATAATACCGTATCCTGTATGGTAACCACATTCCTGAGCAGCATTTACGAGTAAAAATTCAGTAGCTTCCATCATCTCCGGAGTTGCTTTTCTAGTTAACCGTTCAGCAAAAGAATTCCAAAATGCAGCTGGAAGTTGATTTACCATTACATTAAAACCTTCAATAATGCCTTCTTCGTTGCTTTCAACACTTACTTTAGACATTTCATCAATGATTTTTTTTCTATCTATAGCCATAATCTTCGCTCCTATAAATGATTAATTTTAAAAAATGAAACTTTATCTCCCATTACAATGCTTTTTGTTTCAATCGCTTGATAATAGTGCATCGGTTTATCGAAAATAGCGGAGAACATCGCACAAATAAATCCTGCACTAATATAATTTACTGGCTTGTCGTAATTACCCCATTTTCTTCTCCAGCCAGCATCAATATGAGAAACTGGAACTTCAACATCGCCGGAATCTTTTCCGGCAGATTTAACAATAAGCTCTCCCAAACCAATTGCTGCGTAATACTCAGAAGCGATTGTAATCCTGTCTTCCAGTTTACTAATTTGATGCCTTTTAAAATAATCAGTCATCACATTAAAAAATGTTTCTTCTGCTACTTCACTTAATAGCTTAGTTTCATCAGAATCAAGGGCGAGTTGGGAATAAAGTGCAGCATAATGGTGGCAGTGAAGTACACTCAGTTCGCCATTTAAATAATGTCGTTTATTTCTCGCATCAAAAAATCTTTCGATTAAAAATTCTTGTTTTAAGATTCTACTCATATTATTCTCCTAATTTTCTTTTTTAATTTCATTTAAAGCATTCTGGAATAAATTGATATTCTCCTGAGAATCAGGTGCGGTGGACGCTTGTGAACTTGGCATTTTAGTTAAAACTGCCATACGCATTTGAGCTTTGATTCCACCAAGTTTTTTGGCTT
Source organism: uncultured Hyphomicrobiales bacterium (assembly GCA_964499465.1). Lineage (GTDB taxonomy): Bacteria > Bacteroidota > Ignavibacteria > Kapaibacteriales > UBA2268 > JAAYJM01. The sequence goes on along the minus strand of CAZCLJ010000032.1, from coordinate 9,755 downwards.
CGTCGTAAAACTGTGTTAATTTTGCTCCCATAAAAATTCCTTACATTATAATTACAACTATTGCAAAGATAAATATTATTTAGTAATAAATAAAAAATATTTGTTTTTTATTTTAAAAATTCATTTCTTAATTCTGTTGTTTTCTTACTTATGAAAAGAAGTTCTTCATCAGTATAATCAGTTTGGTTTTTTATTTTATTTAACATAATCTGATAAATTGGTTTCAACTTTAAAACATAATCGTGGCAAATTTGATGAGATGCATCTTTAAACTGGCTGTTCCAAATATCGTTAAACAAACTTGGAACAGGTGCGCCGTTTGCTTTTATATAATCATTGATTTTTTTTATTTTTTCTTTAAAATGGCTATCATTTTTCAAAGTTTGCATCAAATATAGTTGTTCAACTACATTACCGATAGTAAAGTAAATCAAAAAAACATCGTCTAAATTCTTTGCTTCATTTACGAAAGCTAATCTATCCAAGCGTAATTGCTCTCTTAAATCATCGAATAGTTCTTCAGATAAACCTTTTTTCTGTATAATACTTTTATATTCTTCAAAAGAATTTTTCATTATAGTTGATAAATTCAAATCTTTAATATATCTTTCAAAGAGTTTGTCGTATTCAGGAGTTTGAGTTAAACCGCCGACAATTTTCATATAAGCAATATCAGAGCAAAGCATACCAAATCTTATAACTTTATTGCGTCTGTCTGTAGATTTTTCATACTGCTCCGGCTTAGCTACCAAATCATTATATGGAACGTCAATTCTTTTTAAAAAAGTAAAATATTCCATAAAATCAATAGTATTTTCTAAATATTTAATATGCTCATTATTTAATAAAGTATCAAACTGCTGAACAATTTCTTTTTTTGGCTCTTGCTCTTGCCTGCTACAAGAACTGAAAAGAGACACAATTACAATCCCCAGAAAGATTGATAATAACAAATGTTTACTAATATTTTTCATATTACTATTTAATTAATTAATAAATATCTCTATTTTAAAATATCATTTCTAACTTCATTTAAAATACTAAAGATAGCTTCAAATTCGGTTTTATTTACTGAATGGTCTTTAGTTCCAAATAATGTCATACGCTTTTCAAAAACCGGCTTTAATTTCATTGCATAATCCTTATAACCTTGCAATACAAGAAATTCTGCCTGCTTTTCTGATATCTTATCTAATAATTCATTTGCTGTCTTCGTATTTTCAACGAGATATTTGTGTATGTTGTGAATTTTTAATGTATCTTTTTTAGGAACAGAAATCATTGATGGATTAATTGCACTTGTCATATACAATAATTCAATTTCAACTCCAAGTGAAAAATATACTAAAAACTCTTCATCTGCCTGTTTGGCTTTGTTGATAAAATTTGCTAAATCACCTCTAAATTTGGTTTTGATTTCTGAATAAAATTGCTCATCTAAAGTTTTTGATGATGAAATATTTAAATAATCTCCAAAAGCATCTTGAAAATATGCTGTAGCGTTGAGTTCTTTCAAATATCTTTCAAAAACTTTAGCATAATCCGGCATTTGAACTTTTGAACCAACAATTTTAAGAAAAATCATATCGGTCCATAGCATACCCAGACGAATAATTTGTTTTTGCTTGGAAGTTGTGCCGTTATATTGAGCTGCAGTAGCAACTAAGCGTTCTGGATTCTTTAGTTTTACTTCTTTTAAAGCAGTGAAATATTCAATGTAATCAATTGAATTTGAAATGAACTTTAAATTTTCTTCGTTTAAGTATGATGTAACTTCTTTGGCTACTTCTTTTTGTGGTTCCGGCGAAGGTTCTTCTGATTTTTTCGAGCAGGAAGCTACTGAAATAACAAATGCTAATAAAAACAATGAAATTAATGAATTTTTTAATGATGCTTGCATATTCTTTACCTTAATAATGAATGTTAATTTAAAATTTCTTTTCTATATAAAGTAATAAACTTCTCTAAATCTTCTATATCTTTCAATGTAAAATCTTTACCGTTTTCAATCCTGTCTAAAATTATATTATAAATACTTTTTGCTTTGTTGATTTCGTTTTTAAATTCAATAAAATTAGGATTATCACTTACAAATTCATTCGTAACTTTTAGGAATTTCCAGGAAGAAAATGTATTGGTTTTATCGAATAATTTATTGTGCTTGTTTATTTCTGCTAAAAATTTATTTGATTTATCGGCAAGAATTGATTTTACAGTTAAAAAGCTTTGTTCTAATGCAGTACCTAGAGTATAATAAACGAGGAAATCCAAATCAATCATTTTTGCCTTATCTATCATCTGTTTTCTATCATCTCGGAATTTTTTTACTAATCCGATAAATAAAGAATCTGTTATTTCTTGATTTAATATAGCTTTAAAATAACTTTCATACTCCAATCTGAAAAAAGAAGAAATATTTAAATCATTAACATATTTTTGGAAGAGTTTGTCGTATTCAGGTAATTGAGTTTTTTTTCCAACGATTCTGGAATAAGCAATATCAGAGCAAAGCACCCCAAACCTAAGCAGCATAGTTTTTCTTGAAGAAGCACGCTCAAATTGAGATGGTTTTGCTAAAGAATCAACATATATCGCATTTTGTTTTTTCATTAAAGTGAAATACTCCATAAAATCCTGAGTATTCATTAAATAATTTAGATTTTCATCAGTTAGCAATGTGTCAATTTTATTGATTAGCTCTTCTTTTGCATCATACTTTTGCTTTTCGCAGGATATGAAAAAAGAATTTATAAAAATTATTGTTAAAAACAGAATTATTTGATTTTTCAGTATTTTTTTCATAATGAAACCTTAATATTTTAAATTTTAATTTATTTTAAAAAAAATCAATACCATATTGCTTAAATTAATAATTTATTTCGATAATTTTTGCAAAAAATTTTAAATTTTTTTGAATTGGAAAATTTCGCAAAGTTAAGAAACCCGTGCGAAAGTAAAGGAAAATCTGAAGTCATACAAGCAACTTGATGTTCGTATTACTGAAAAAGAGAAATAAGGTAATAAGGTTAAATGCGATATTGTGATTATTTGCTACTAAGGTTAATAATGAAAAATAAGGTTTCTCATTGTTTATAGAAAGTTTTTACGATAGAATAAGTTTTTATTAGAAATCTTAAACCTTATTTCCATAATTAACCTTAGTAGAAAAATGATTGCCCGTTTGAAATAACCTTATTAGCTTATTTAGGAAGATTGATTTATTACATTTTCCCCACTCCTTCCCAAATTGTATTTGGGAAGGAGTTAAAAATGGATTCTGACAACCGTCAGTATGACATAATGCCACTTTATACTGAAAATTGTATTATTTACTCAACTTTCCTAGTTGATAAAATATAGTAAATATAGAGTAGTAGTGAATTACAAATAAGATAATATGGTTTAATCCTTAAAAATACTACATTTATTAATAGAACCTTTTAACACCTCCCCTGCCCCTCCTTATTAGGAGGGGAATAAGAACTGTTCTATGTTTTAGCGTTCCCCTCCTAATAAGGAGGGGCAGGGGAGGTGTACTTTTGTCTTTTTAAACACTTAAATAGTATTTTTATATTATTCTTATTCTACATATACTTACTACAACTAGGAAAGTTGAGTTATTTATTAAACATCTTAGAATTTGCTTCCAGAATTTTTTGGACATTGAAGTAAAATGCCTTAATGTCAGTATCATTCTTTTTCAAACTTATCACATCAAAATATGGAGGAACTAATGCTTGTCCTGCTGCCTCGAATTCTAAACTCCTTATAATCTCATATTCATGACCAGTGATAATAACATGCCACGCTTCTTCTTTATTCAAACCGCTTCCAGTGGAAAGAATTGTATGAATTATATTTCCAGTCTTTATTGCCCAAATATATGAATTTTGTTCATCGTCCTTTAAATAATAAATATAGCTTATCATATTCATTTGCCTTATGTCAAAAGGAAAATCTTGAATACATTCCATTGCTAATTTTATTATTGCATCTTTGTCTGCCTCTGTTAAATTTTCTTTTTTGTAGTATTCTACCAATTTCTCAATGTTATCACAATGCCAATAGGGGTGATATTTGGACTGATAAACATATCCATAATATAAATATTTGTATTCTTCCATTGTTAATGTAGTATCATTCTTCATATATCTTTCCATAAGAACAGGATAGAAGAATTTTGACTTTTCATCTTTAATTTCTTTTTCAATTAAATCGTAGTCCGGTGGTTCCGGTTGAAACTTTGGACTTTGAGAATAAGCGTCAACTGCAAATAAAAAAGCAAGCAGAATAAAAAGTATTTTCATTATATTTCTTTCAATTTTTATAACTTATATTTAGTTAAAAATACAAAATAAGAAAAATATTTTAAATGAAAAAAATTCATTCAAATTCAAAGTTTGTTAATAATTCAATATTTTTTTAATTTTGCCTTTTAAAAATCAAAATAATATTGAATAAACATTAATTAAAGAATTATAACATTGTCAGTTGAAGAATATATAAATGGAGTAAAAAATGGTGATAGGGTAGTGCTTGCTCAGGCAATAACTCTAATTGAAAGCAATTCATTAAACCATTTTAATTTAGGTCAGAAAGTATTACGTTCTTTACTTCCTTTGACAGGAAATTCAATAAGAATAGCAATAACCGGCTCGCCCGGAGTTGGAAAAAGCACATTCATAAATTCATTTGGAACTTATCTTTGCAATGAGGGACATAAAGTTGCCGTTCTCGCAATTGACCCCAGCAGCATAAGAAGCCGTGGCTCTGTCCTTGGTGATAAAACCAGAATGGAAGACCTTGCCAATAATGATAATGCCTACATTCGCCCATCCCCTTCTGCAGGAACTTTAGGAGGTGTAAACAGGAAAACAAGAGAAACAATGCTTTTGTGTGAAGCAGCCGGCTTCGATACTATTCTGGTTGAAACCGTTGGCGTTGGGCAAAGCGAGGTTACGGCACGCTCTATGACAGATTTTTTCCTGCTTCTGCTCCAGCCCGGCGCCGGAGACGAATTGCAGGGAATAAAAAAAGGTGCCGTTGAATTATCCGATTGTATCCTTATAAATAAAGCAGATGGTAACAATTTGAATATGGCAAACCTTACAAAAGCACAATACCAAAACGCTTTGCATTATATCTTACCTGCAACTGATGGTTGGCAGACCCCAGTCCTTTTAGCAAGCAGTATCGAAGAAAAGGGATTAGAAGATGTCTGGAGCTGCATTAAAGATTTTATTGAGAATACTACTAAATCAAAAGTATTCAGCACAAGACGTAATGAGCAAAAACTTGACTGGCTAAATTCTATGATTGATGAGTATTTAAAAAACCGCTTTTTCAATTCTGAAAGAATCAAAAAAATCATTCCTTCAATTGAAGAATCAATTATTAATGGAGCTATTACTCCGAGTGCTGCTATTCAACTACTTATTAAGGAATATGAACAAAATGACATTACTGCTTGCAACAAATAACGAACATAAGAAAAGAGAGTTTTTGCAGATTTTTGATGAGTTTAATATTGAAAATATCAAACTTCTGATGATTAATGATGTTTTATCTGAAAAAATAGAAATTGAGGAAACCGGAAAGACATTCCAAGAGAATGCTTTTTTAAAAGCAAATGGGCTATTTCAATTAACAAAAATACCAACAATAGCAGACGATTCCGGTTTGGAAATTGATAAGTTGGGTGGTTTGCCCGGTGTAGATTCTGCTGTTTTTGCCGGCGAGCCAAGAAGCGATAAAAATAATCGCAGAAAAGTAATTTATTTACTCGAAAAATCAAGTAATACTAATTTCCCTGCGAGATTTAAAACTATTATTTGTTATTATGATGGAAAACAGGCATCTTACTTTGAAGGAAAGTGTGAAGGAAGGATTATTACTGAGGAAAGAGGAGAAAATGGCTTTGGTTACGATTCATTGTTTATTCCAGATGGTTACGAAACTACTTTTGCCGAGATGTCTGAAGCAGAAAAGAATAGAATAAGCCATAGAGCAAACGCAATCAGAGAATTCGCAAAAGCGATGTAATTTATCAAGTCATACCATCAACAAGTTAATAGAATGACTTTAAGTCTAAAATCTCCTTTCCATATTCAACTTGGGAAGTAATAATAAGAAGTCAGATGTCCTACATCTCGGAGATGTAGGACATCTTTATTTCAGAACTCCTGATGCCTCGTAGTTTGTTATTTCGCAGTCTTGTCATTCTGAACGAAGTGAAGAATCTCACAACTTATTGCTACCACAGAGTTTGAGATTCTTCACTTCGTTCAGAATGACAACTTTTTAGGGTAATTTGCGCAATTGTTCTTTGCGAGCCAAATCTCCTAACTCCTTTATTTTCGTTATGGGGTCTGGAGTTCTGACATTACAAACACTTATGACAACTAGGAAAGTTGAGTGAATTATAAGTAAAAAATTACATTCTACATAATCCAAACAAGCAAAATTTTATTATATTTACATTTATTATAATTAATAAATTGGAAAAAGAATTGAAAAAAATCATATTTATATTAGTTCTGACGATTTTAAGCAGCAACGTATCTTTATCACAAAATATGCTTCATCCGGTAAATTTAGATATAGAAGACGGAGAAGTTGGTCAAATGGCTGTTGGCTGGGAAATACCCGGTTTCGCTGTAAAATATGGTTACGATGGCTATGTTACAGATACATTGCCTTATCAGGGAAAAAACTCTCTTAAACTATACAACGATTTTCCAATTGAATCGAAAAAATTTGGAATATTACAGCAAATTATTGATGCAAAAAATTATCGCGGGAAAAAAGTATTTTTCAAGGCAGCAGTAAGAGTAGAAGTTGCTTCTATTTTGGGGTCTGCCAATCTGTTTATGAGGGTATATCTTCCGAATAATGAAGAAGTTTTTTATGAAGCAATGAAAGATTTCCCAATAGTCCGCAGCGATTGGAATGTATATGAAATTCAAGGCGAAGTCCATGCTGAAGCTGAAAGTATTCGCTTTGGTGTTATGCTTCGTGGAGGTGGCACACTCTGGCTTGATGATGCACATTTCGGTTTATTAGAAGATGGAAGCTTGCCTTCAGACCCACCTGCTCCATTAACTGAAAATGGTTTACAGAATCTTATTTCATTTGCAAAAATTTATGGGAATATTAGATATTTTTATCCAAGTTTTTCTTTGCAAAATTATGATTGGGAGCATTTTGTCCTTTCTTCAATTGAGAAAGTTGAGAACTTGAAAAATACTAATGAATTTACTGATTTTATAAAGAACACTTTCACTCCATTAGCTACATTAATCGCTTTTGAAAATACAGAATCAAATGCAAAACAGCATAAATTTTTCAATGAAAGCGATAAAAGTAAAGATGTATATCTTGCTACAAAGCATATTGGTCCAGCAACCGGAACTAAATCTGAAGTTTTCCAGTCGCAAATTGTTAATGCAAACCAATCGCAAAGAGAAATGGAAGGCATTGTCTTTCAATATATTGATGCAGCCCAGTTTAAAGGAAAAAAATTAAAGTTCAAAGCATACAGCCGGTTTGAGTCTGATGATGCTTTCAGCGAAGGTCAAATGTGGCTGCAAATAAACATTAGCAAAGATGAAGTCCATTCCATCAATGCTCTTCCAAAACCAATTTTAAAAAATGAATGGGCTGAATACGTTGTCGAAGCCGATATCCCAGAAAATGCTGATAAAATTTTACTTGCTTTGGTTCTAATTGGTGAAGGTAAAATCTGGTTCGATGAAGCAAAATTAGAAATAATAGACAGAAAGAGTATTGTAAGCGAAGGCGAACCAAGAAATTTCAGTTTTGAAGATGGAGATTTTGGAAAAATAGTGCGTGGCTGGACCCTTTATCCTAACTCTGAAATGGTTGGATACAAGGGAACTGTTACCAATCAGTTTTATAAAGGAGCTAAAGCTTTGCTTATTGAAGCAGATGAAAAATCAAGATTAATCTTACCTAAATCAAATGAGAATTTTACTGTAAAAATTGCTGAAGATTTATTCTTTACATCTCCGGCTATTATTAAAACAGATTCTATTGAAGTAATGAAAATGTTTGAAGGTACTGACAGCTTACCAAAGTTATTTAGCGATTCTTTAGATTTTAACGGAAACAACCGCAAAAGCAGATTGGCTATTGTCATTCTTGCCTGGAATATTTTTAAACACTTCAATTTATATAATCAGGATATTAACCAGTGGAATGATATTTTAAGAAATGCACTTCAAAGAGCAGCTATTGATAAAAATGAAATAGAGTTTTTAGAAACTATTAAACTTATGGTCGCTGCTCTGAAAGATGGACAGGCAAGAGCTTGGGATTCTAAGCAATCTATTCGTTATGCTCTTCCTTTCCTTTGGGAGTGGATTGATAATAAATTATTCATATCAAAAGTAAGTCCGGAAGAAACAGAAATCAAACCGGGCGATGAAATTATGGAAATAAATGGTGAAAAAGCTATTGATGTCTTAAATCGCAACAAGCAATTTGTTTCTTCCTCTACTGACCAATGGCAAATAATTAGAACTTTAGCTGAATTAAGAGCTGGCGAGGAAAATTCCGTTATTGATTTAAAATTGAAAACCTTATCAGGAAAAGATATTAACGTGCAAAAGAAAAGAAATATTCAGTTAAGCGAACTTTATGAGGAAAGACCAGACCAGGTACATCAATACAAACCAAACTACTATTATATTGATTTAACCAGAGTTAATGACAAGGAATTTAAAGAACTTTCTACAAAGCTTACAAATGCCGAAGGAATAATTTTCGATTTAAGAGGGCTTTGTCTGGTTTCAGAGCATTTTTTAAGTTTTTTTGTTAATAATCCTATACAATCTTTCGAGTGGAGAGTGCCAGTTTATACAAAACCAAACCAAGAAGTGAAATCATATCAAATTACTGCTGCAACCATTACTCCCCGAAGTCCGCATATAAGTGCAAAGCTTGTTTTCTTAGTTGATAAAAGAACAATCGGATATGGAGAAGCAGTTATTAGATTAGTTAACAAGTATAAATTAGCAACCATTGTTGGTTCAAATAGTGCAGGCAGCGCCGGTGAAATTCAAGCAATTAAACTGCCGGCTTTTTACTATGTTTCTTTTAGCTCAATTTACGCATTTCTTAATAATGAAATCCTATATGGTGAAGTAGTTAAACCAGATGTTTTAGTCGAACCAAACATACAAAATTTCATTTTCAATGAAGATGCAATTTTAAACAAAGCAAAGGAATTGATAGAACAGAAGTAGAATTTTTAAAATATAAATGTCAATAAGAAGCAAGTTATACGAGCAACAAGTTGATAGCATGACAAAAATATTGGAAAAAAAGTTACAAATCCTCCTTCCCGAGTTGCACTTGGGAAGGATATTTTTACAAAAGTTTTACTTTACTTCTTTTATATCATCAATTAACAAGCATAAAATGAATTCGTTTGGTGTTCCAATATTAGAATAATTTGAAAGTAAAACTTTAAATAAAGCATCCTTCCCAAGTGCAACTTGGGAAGGAGAAACCAAGAATTTAATAAAGTCATACTATAAACTTGTTTATTGTATGACTTGTATAAGTATTATCTATACATATAGTTACGTGCTATAAAAAACAAAGTGGTTCATTCTGAAGCGCAGCGAAGAATCTCAAGTTTCGTGTTAGCAATGACTTGTGAGATTCCTCACTTCGTTTACCAATGACATCTTTACGTTTGTCTGTCATTCTGAGGCGAATATAAACGAAGA
>CAZCLJ010000031.1:0-26189 GCA_964499465.1 uncultured Hyphomicrobiales bacterium | reverse complement strand
TTCTTATAATAAAAAATGCGAAACAACAAACTACGAGGCATCAGGAGTTCTGAATGTAGGGAAAGGGAAAAAATAAATATTTATAATTATAAATACGCAAAGAAAAGTCATCGGATGATTGGCAGCCATCCGATGACTAAAAAAGATATGCATCCTAATGATAATTTTATGCTATTCTTTTAAAAATTATTTCCATAGAGAATATCTACATACCTTAGGAATAAATCGTCTGGAATTAATCCTGTTTTCTGGCAATTAAAATATATAATAATGGAACAGTTCTTAGAATTGCTATGATACATTGAAGAAGTAAATCCGGGCATTCCGCCGTTGTGTCCAAAAAAAGTTCCTCTATGCACTATTCCAAGTCCATAAGCATTCTTTCCATTGTCTGGAATGAAGTGCTTGGTTAATCGTATATTTTGTAGTGAATCAGAAAGTAAGCCACCAGCAACCAATTTTTCTACATATTTTTGTAATTCTCTTGGAGTAGAATATGCAGAACCAGCAGCCCATCCCCAAGACACATCATAACGATTTGTTACTTCAGTGTTGATTTTTTCATTATCTGTGTAATATCCTTTTCCATGAGGACCGGGAAATTCTAAACCAGATGTTAAAAATTTTGTATTCTGTAAACCTAATGGAGTAATGATTCTGTTTTGAATTTCAGTTTCAAGTGAATTACCAGTTAATTTTTCTATTAACATTCCAAGGATAATTGTGTTAGTATTTGAGTAATGGATATCTTGTCCGGGTTCAAAATACAAATCGTGAAGAAATGATACATCTACTAATTCCTGTGGAGTCCAGACTTTTGTAGGATTTGACTCCAATGTTTTACCAAAATATTCCGTATCTTCAGAATAATTAAAATAGCCGCTTGACATATTACAAAGCATTGTAATTGTGATTTTATCTGCTTCTTTAAAAGTAGGGAAAAACTTACTTAAAGTATCTTCTAAACTCAGTTTGCCTTCTCCAATTAATTGGAATAGAACTGTATTAGTCATCGTTTTGGTATTGCTTCCAATTCTAAATGTATAATCCTTATTCATCGGAAGCTTTTGTTCAAGGTCGCTGTAACCAACTTCATAAACCCAATCAATACCTTTTGTCTTGTCAACAACGAGTGCAACAATTCCGGGCAAATCAGTATTTGTAATAAGTGAATCAGTAACTGCTTTGAGTTTATTGATTAATTCCTGATTATCATTTGGTTTTGTAGAACTGTCGCTATCGCAACCGCTAATTAATAATGACAATAATAAAACAAAACAAATAGAATAGCTTGTGAGTAGTCTCGATTTCATACGAACTCCAAATTTGTTGAAAAAATAATTTTAGTTTAATAATAATCTTTTTCAAATGTTGAACTCTTTCCAAAGTTGCACTTGGGAAAGAGGATTTCTTTTAAGTTGAGCTTTTGTAATTTTCTTGATGAAATATTAGAAAAGCCGTAGCTTTTGCGAAAGTTGCCTTCCCGAGTTCAACTTGAGAAGGAGTGTCAAATATTTATTATGCAAAAAATATCAAAAAATCCTTTTGATTTCAAATATATTCACATAAAATTAGCAAATAATTATATTGAATGCAAGTTTTATTTATTTTTTTACCTGTATTATTCAAAATTTATGTATAATATTCAGTAACAATAGATAATAAATGATTTACTACTGAATCTATTCATCAGATGACTGAAAAGTCATCTGATGAATTATTTAGATTAAAAATGAATTTAAAAATAATTTCAGTATCGTATAAAATTTTCGTAATTTTGTAAATATTCTAACTCGGCGCATTCGTCTAGCGGTTAGGACACGGCCCTCTCAAGGCCGCGGCAGGGGTTCGATTCCCCTATGCGCTACAATTTTTCAAAAAAATATTTTCTTTTTATTTTCTTTTTTTGTAATTTGTTTTAATTCAATTAGCAAGGAAAAAGCTATGCAATTAAAACCAGTAAAAATAAAGAAAGAACTTGGGTTTCCAACAATCAATGAATTTGCCCAGAATCCAGAACTTTTATACAAAAATATTCCTTCAAGCTGGCTCAAAAACAAGTATGTTGCTGCATCACTTGCTATGTTTGTGCTGTGTGGGAATGTAGGTAATGCTCAAGTTCCAACAAAAAATCAAATTCAATACGTTTTGCAGCAAGACCAAAAAAAGAAAACTTCCAAAAAGAAAATAACCCAAAAGGTAAAAGAAGTTAAAAAACAAGAGAGAAATGAAATTCCAGATACTATTAATGTCATTGAATATAGTGGCTCTGTGGGTTGTGTCTCAGTTGCTCCGCCCGTTTACATAACAGAAAAGGAAGCTTATGAAATTATTCTAAATATTTTTAAAGAAGAAAACATTGAATTAGATACAATAAACTGCCCGGAAATCAAATTTATTTTGCAGCCCAACGATAGAGAAGTAAAGCTAAAAATAGATGCATATAACAAGGAACATAATATTGCTGTTGAATATGTTACTTCTGCAGATAAAAAATTAACCAACGTTGTGAACACTCATCTTTCTTCCGGATATAATTATTTTAGAGAACCAGACGCAAGATTTATTTACGATGAATTGAAGAATCAAGGTTATAAATACTCTGGTGTGTTTTACGATGAACCCGTTTATGCCGATTATACTGAAAAAAATTGGGATGAATCAATTGAGAAAGCAAAGCAGGAAATAAAATCTAATTTAATCAAACAAGTCCATGAGTTTATTATTTGGCTAAAAAATGAAGGGATTTTAGAGAAATAAAATATTGAAAATGATTTCGATATTTTGTAATTTTATATATTAAACTTATTTAAATAAGGATTTAAAATGCAATTAGATATAAAAGAACCATATACAAATATAATTCAAAGGTTTATTGATTTTGGATACGCAAGCAATCCTGAAGATGTTATTCATCACGCTTTGTTAGTTTTATCAAATCAAATAGATTTTGAAGAACAATATCTCGTTAATCAAGCTGTAGAAACAGAAAAATCTAATTTGAAAAACAACGATTTGAAAACATATTCTATTGACGAAGTATTTCAAAAAGCTGGTTTATAATGAAAATTGAATTTACAGAAATTGCGATGAAAGAATTTCTTGATTTGGATAAATCAATTCAAATTCAGTTTAAAAAAGCGATTGAAAAAATTCTTGAAAATCCTATCAGACGTCATTTGAAATATGGAATCCCTTCACAGGTAATTAATGTAACAAAACAAGCAAGAATTGTATATGATTTAGAAAATGATTTAATCCTTATTTTACACTGCTTTTCAAATCACAGTGATTATGAAAAATGGTATAAGTCATATAAATTAGGAGGAAACTATGCAATTAAAACCAGTAAAAATAAAGGAAGAGCTTGGATTTCCAACAATCAATGAATTTGCCCAGAATCCAGAACTTTTATATAAAAACATACCTTCAAGCTGGCTTAAAAACAAGTATGTTGCTGCATCGCTTGCTATGTTTGTGCTGTGTGGGAATGCAAGCAAAAGTCAAGTAGAGAAAAAGGAAAATATAGATTTTGTTTTGCAGGAAAAACAAAATAAAGAGCAAAACGAAGAAAAAAAGATTAGCAAAGAAGTAGCAAAAGTAGCCCCTGTATTTGCTCATGGTGAAGGAAGCGGAGCTATAGGATGTATAGTTGTTTCTCCTCCTGCTTTTTTAACAGAACAGGAAGCACTTAAAATAATATTTGACGAACTTCTTAAGGAAGGTATTGAAATTGATTCTCTAAACTATCCATCTTTATATTTCAAAATGAGAACAAAGAATATTTTATTTCGAAAGAGTTTTGATGGATTTAGTAGTAAATATAATTTAGCAATTGAGTTCATTTCAAAAACTGATTGCGGTTTATTTAGAGAAGGAGGTGGCGGTGGTTTCTCTATACAAGGTTTTAAAACCAAAAGCTCTGCTGAACTATTAGTAAAAGAATTAAATACTATTTGTAAAAATAATGTTGTTGTGTTTTACGACCCTTTAACAGAAATGATTTATTCAAAAGAAAATAAACAAAAATCAAGGGAATTAATCTATAACGAAGCAAAGGAAACCTCCAAAGAACTCCTTTTAGCACAAGTCCAGGATTTTATTCAGTGGCTTAAAGATGAAGGGATTTTAGAGAAATAAAAAATTGATAAAAGAATTTTATTAAATTAGCATTATTATAAAAACAATTAGTTCAATATCAAAACAAATTAAAATATAAATGGCTATAACTCAGCTACATATAGAAAAAGCAATAGAATTGGCAAAAGATTACGATGTAAATAAATTGTTACTCTTTGGAAGTGCTGTTACAGACCCAAGCAATGCAAATGATTTGGATTTAGCTGTTGATTTATTTGATAAATCTGTTTTTTACGACTATGCCGGAATGCTTGAGTATATTTTAAATATTCCCGTTGATGTCGTTGATTTATCAATCGAAAGCCCTTTTACTCGCCATATTCAAGAAATTGGAAAAATAATTTATGACAAATCTTCAAATACTAATTAAAGAAATAGAAACTGAGATTTTATTTCTTGAAGAAACAATTAAGGATATTGATGATTTACTTCAAATTGTTTCTGAAAAAAATGCAAATCGCATAGAAATTGCTGCTGGCTCTCAATTCCTGTCCCAATTTTATAACGGAATTGAAAATATTTTAAAAAGAATTTTAAAGTTTAATAAAATCAATATACCAAATGCTGAAAATTGGCATACCGAACTTTTGTATTTCTTTGATAAAAACTCCGAAAAGAAAAAAATTCCTCTTTTCGATGAAGAACATATAATACTGCTAAACAGATATAAGAAAATAAGGCATGTAGTTCGCCAAGGTTATAATTTTAATCTTGATTGGGAAAAATTACTTATTGCATTAGTAAATATAGATTCATTCTTTAAAGAATTCAAAATAGTAATAAGTGATTATATTAAACTTTTAAAAGAAAAATTATAGGGGCATCCTAAAAATTGTCATTCTTATCGCAGCGAAGAATCTCAAACTTTGTGGTTGCAATAACAAGTGAGATTCCTGATTTCGCATTGAAATGAAAAAATTAAATAATTAGAACTCCACATAAGTAATAAACTGATTTAAAATACGTTAATGATATATGAAAAAAAATATTTATATTGAAACAACAATACCAAGCTTCTATTTTAACGATAGGAACAACGCTGAATCTTTAGCTATGCAGCAATGGACAAGAGAGTGGTGGGATAATCACAGTAACCAGTATAATTTACAAACAAGTGTTGCCGTTTATGAAGAATTATCTTTTATTCCAAATATTGAAAAACGCGAAAATGCGTAAAAAATACTTGAAAATATTAATTACTTGGATATTGTTGAAGAAATAGAAGATATTGTTACAATCTATATTAAAAATAAAATAATGCCAGAAAATGTTGTTGGCGATGCCATTCATTTGGCTATAGCATCATATTATAAATGTGATTTCCTATTAACCTGGAACTGCAAACATCTTGCAAATGCAAATAAGTTTGAACATATAAAGTTTATAAACAATAAACTTGGTCTATATGTTCCAGTTGTAACAACACCTTTACAATTAATCTGGAGTAAATAATGAAAGAAGAGCAAACAATAGAAGAAATTAGAAGTATCCGGAAACAAATATCAAAGAAATTTAATAATAATCCGAATCTCCTTGTTAGGCACTATCTTGATTTACAGAAAAAGATTGGAAATCAAATGAGAAAAAATAAAGATATTGATAGTGTAATAGTTTATTGAAAATCTGATAATAATTTCTTGTCAAGTTGAACGAAGTGAAGAATCTCAAAGTCTGTGGTAGTAAAGAGTTGTGAGATTCTTCGCTGCGCTTCAGAATGACAGGGTCAATTTATGTCATCTCTATTAATGAAAAATAGCATTGAATTATTGAATTATTAAAATTAAAAAACATATGCAATTAAAACCAGTAAAAATAAAGAAAGAACTTGGATTTCCAACAATCAATGAATTTGCTCGGAATCCATACCTTTTATATAAAAACATTCCTTCCAGCTGGCTCAAAAACAAGTATGTTGCTGCATCGCTTGCTATGTTTGTGCTGTGTGGGAATGCTGGGAATGCTGATAATATTAAAAATAAAAGTTTAATAGACATTTGTAAAAGCATTGAAAGTATAGAAGTATATGAAAGCAATCAAAAAGAAGTTCCAGATAATAATATAAAAAAAATAGCCCCTCTTTTTGCGTCTGCACAGAGTTATTCGGTTTCACCTTGTATTGCTATAACTCCACCAGTTTATCTTTCAGAAAGTGATGCTCTTGAAATTATTTTAGAAGCATTTAAAGAAGAAGATTTAATATTTGAAACTGAAAATACTCCTGAGATTAAATATATTTTAGATACAGAAAATAGAGAAGTAACTAATAAATTAGATGGTTATAATAAGGAATATAATATTGCTTTTGAATTCATATCTAGCAGCGACAAAAAAGATATTAGTATTTATAGGTCTGAAATCAAATTTTTAAAAGAAGAATTCCAAAAAAATGGTTTTAATAATATCGGCATCTTTTATGATAAAGGAACACAATCTTTTGAAGATATTGATGGCTGGGATGATTTAGATGAATTATCAAAAAAAGAATCAAAATTAAAATTAGTTAAACAAGTCCAGGATTTTATTCAGTGGCTTAAAGATGAAGGAATTTTAAAGAAATAATGCACATAACACTACATATAACGACCGGCTGCAATATGAACTGTGCCTACTGCTACTCTCCTCCAAATAATCGCCTGGATATGGAGCAGGAAACTGCAAACCGTACTATAGATTTCATTGCACAAAAATACCCGATTAATACCGGAATTATCTTTTTTGGTGGCGAACCGCTTTTAAAAAAAGATTTAATCCAAGAAACAATTAGATATGCAAAAGAAAAAGAGAAAAACAATTCCTGCTATTTTCACTACAAAACTACAACAAACGGATTGCTTTTAAACAAAGAGTTTCTTGATTTTGCCGAAACCGTTAATATGCAAGTTTCTATTAGCATTGACGGAGTTGAAAAGGCACACAATACCTTCCGCAAAACGAGAGAAGGTATTCCAACTTTTTCCATTTTACAGGAAAAAATTGATTTGCTCTTAAAATACCAGCCATATTCCAAAGTGCTGATGACCATAAGCCCGGAAACACTGGAATATTATGCTGAATCAGTGGAATACCTTTTGAATCGAGGTTTTAAATATCTGATAGTTTCTTTAAATTATGCTGGGAATTGGACTGACGGGCATATAAAGGAACTTAGCGAGCAATACAAAAAAATTGCAAAGCTATATGAAAAACTGATTTTAAAAGAGCAGAAATTCTATTTTTCACCATTTGAAATGAAATTAGCAACTCATATCAGACAGGACAATATAGAATGTTACTACTGTCATTTGGCAAAGCGTCAGATTTCCATTGCATATAACGGCGATATTTATCCTTGCGTGCAATTTGTTAAGGACGGTGTTTCGAATACTGCTTACAAAATTGGTGATATAGAAAGCGGAATAAATGCGGAATTTCAAAACGATATTTATAAAGAATCTAAGTTGCAATTTGATTTATGCAAGGAATGTGATTATAATCCGCGCTGCAATAACAAGTGCAGTTGCCTGAACTGGCAGCTTACAGGCGAAATCAACAGAATTTCTCCAGTCTTATGTGAAACTGAAAGAGTGCTTTTCCCTGTTATTGATAAATTAGGCGAAAGATTATATAAAAATGGTGCTGCAATGTTTATCCAAAAGCATTACAACGCAGTTTATCCAATTTTATCAATGCTTGAAGATATGCACAGTTAGTAATAACACAAGTCATACGAACAACTTGCTGCTCGTATAACTGTAAAATGCTGTCATTTCGCCCCCTGATAAAGCAAGTGCTTTATTTAAATGGTGATGACATAAGATTTAGAAAGATTAGAAGGTTTAGATAGTTTAGATTTTTAACTTTCGCAAAGTTAGGAAACTTTACGAAAGTAAATAGTTCTTCTTACTTTGCGAAAGTTTCTTAACTTTCGTAAAGTTTTGGTGGGTAAAATAAAAGATGTCATTGGTAAGCACAGTGTGAAATCTCACAAGTCATTGCTAATATGGAATTTGAGATTTCTCACTTCGTTTCGAAATGACAATTAAATTTTGCACAATTAGTTAGCGGTTTGGTATTAACATACATTATCACGGTAAAATGCTATACGTTTATTAAGAATATGATGCTCCTTCAAAAATAACTTTTTTGTTGCCTAACCAATTATATTTGTAGTCTTCATATTTTTTTATTGTTTCTAATAATAAAGGTAAATTTCGTTTCTTCTTATATTTGACTATTATTTTGTTCTTCTCAACATATATATCTGCACTATTTTGTAGAAATTTTTCATAAATTGACCGGTCACATATTTTCTCATGTCTTACCAATTCCTTTGATATTAAACGATATAGATTGTGTGTCAATATTGAAATGGTTAAATCAAAATCTACTTTTATGACCATCGAAGAGGATGCGTTATTGAGATGGAAAAAGCTTATTTGTTCTGATATTTCTTTTTCAATTAACCAACGTTTTGCGTATTTCCTGACAATTGAATCTGCTGGCAAATCAAAATCATTTGTGATAATTATAGCCGGTTTGATTTTTCCATTTCCTGTGATGCATACCTGTCGTATCTTTCCGTCATAACCCTTCAATTCTATTTCTTCTTCGTGAACCTGAAGAGTTCGTTTCTTGTTGCCAGAAGCTTCTACTCTCATCGTTTTCCACGAAGACTTCGGCAGATTATCTAACTTTTCTACAATATTTTTCCCACGCCTCCGAATTGTTAAAAACTTTATTCCTTGCTTATCCAATTTACTCAAATTTTCATAATTTGTAAATTTGCTGTCAAATACCAAATATTTTAAATCGCTTTTTTTAGTTCCAGATGCCTTATAAAAATCAAGAAACTCCAGAACTACAGCACTTTCGTCTTTATGTAAAACATTTACATCTCCATAATCAAGAATTCCGCTATCTGGGTCTTGGGCTAAAACTGCAAGCATACTCGAAAGTGCTTTTCCTCTTTTGCCAGACCAGTTGTTCTCCAAATGCTCACCATTGCCCCAATAAGGAATCGTCGTAAAATCAAGATTTCTTGTATCACCGAGCAGTTTTTCGTCAGACCATTTTTTGCTTAACTTGGATAGAAATTTTATATTCATCTCTGTCGTTACTCTGCTCGAATACGAAGTAAACCAAGCCGCTTTCGGCAGAACGTTCAGTCCTGCAAACAGCCCTGTTCCCATATCCATACACCACTGGTTATCCGCACTGTATCTTCTTGCATTTGTTGCTTTTAATGCTACAAACGATAGTATAGAAGTCAGTTTACTGATTTGACTTGTTTCCGGATAATCGCTTTCTTCAATGATTTTTCTTATGCCATATTTTTCCAAATAAGGCAGCAAACACAACACCCCAGCAGCTTCGCTTTTGAATTCATCTGGCTTTTTAAAATCCAATGCTTTACTTTTTTCAGCAGCTATTTGTGGAGTTTTTAATTCTGTTTTTTCTTTTTTGGTTCTTCGGGGCAATTTTGGGAAGCCCTCTTTTTTTAAAATGTTATTAATAGTTTTCTCGCACATTTTAATAGCTTTGCTGTCTAAAATTGTTTTAATTTCAGCCACGGAATGGTTGTTTTTTCGCAGATTAATAATAGTATCGCGTGAATTTTCAATATGTTCTGGTCTTTTTCTGCCAATTTGGGGAGTAGCAAAGAACATATCGGCTGTTTCACCATTTTCTAATTTTTTCTTGAAATCAGTAACAATAGTAGTGAAGCCACGGTGCTTATAGCCGTATTTTTTAGCAACTTCTTTAGCAGTAGCACCATCATGAAAATACATTCTGAGTGCCTCGTATTGTTTTTGTTTAACATTACTTGGTATATTGAAGAAATCAACTGGATTCATAAAACACTTTCAAAATACGTATAATTATTACCGTTGCTAAATTACATAAAAATTATTAAATATGCAAGAAAAAAAATAAAATAAATAAAATAATGGAATTAAATGGAATTGTAGCGGTTTTCAAGGATATAGGAAATATTACTGCTAGTGTTGTAATTCGTTAAAAGACTTATTATATTGTGTCATTTCGAAACGAAGTGAGAAATCTCACAAGTCATTGCTAATACAGAACTTGAGATTCCTCACTTCGTTTCGGAATGACAAGAAATGTTTATTAGGTTTTCAATAAATTATTACACTAGAAAAATAACAAGAAATAACAAATGCAATAAATAGTTTATAAATATTATATATACGTATATTTTTAAAATGACAGAAGAAGATATAAAATATAAGAATATGAATAATATAGAATTATGAAATATTAAAAAACAAAAATATTTAAAAAAAAATTTTAATTATTACCGTGATAATCTGTGGTCAACTACAAAATTATTTATACTTTTTTGTCTGTGAAATACAAGTTCATATTTTCTTAAATATTGATACCATATTTTCTTTTCAGCATATGTCATATTTTTTCTTAACTCTCTTGCTCTTTCCTTTAATTTTGGGTTATAAGGAAGACAACCAGCTCTTGATATTAAACTATCTTTCATTTTTATTTACATTTTTATTTTTTTTCATACTTTAGAAAAAGAAATATGGAATTTTTTTTTAAGAAAATTCACTTACCCAAAACTCTTTTAAGAAAACCCCCTGCCCCCTTTGAAAAAGGGGGATTCTTCATATTATCTATCTCAAAGCTATTATTTCTTTTTCTTATCCCCTTTTTCAAAGGAGATAGGAACTTTTTTCTTACCCCCTTTTTTCAAACTAACGATTATACACATCTTTGAAACGTCCTGCTATTCTACTTATCCCGTTAGGGATAAAATATTTGTAACAATGATTTTTTTGTGTTTTTTTTATTCCGTAGGAATTAAATATATAATAGCTTTTTTATATATAATCCCTACGGGATAAGCACAGTCAAGGGTTATTCCTGTTACAAATATATAATTCCTACGGAATAAATTTCAAAAGAACTAAATTACTACATCCCCCTTTTTACAAGAACTAATATTTGTGTATAATCGTTAGCTTTTTCAAAGGGGGCAAGGTTTTTTTTCTTACCCCCTTTTTCAAAGGGGGCAGGGGGTTTTCTTGATTTTTTCTATTTACCCACAATCATAAAAGATGAGACTTTCTTGTTTTGAGAACTCAACACAATATTATACATTCCACTTGCTAAATTGCTTGCATCAAAGCTAATTCTGTGCAATCCAACAGAATAATTTCCGTTTCCTATGCTTGCAACTAATTCGCCAATAAGTGAGTAAATCTTAATTTCTGCTTTAGTTTCTTTAACCATACTAATTTCAAATTCTACGAAGTTCTCAACAGGATTCGGATATATTGCTAAACCTTCATTATTTGATATTTCTTCAACAGATGAACTTGTTGAGTCCTTTATACTTTCAATGTATTCTATTGCTTTGTCATAATCATCGGAGCAACAGATTAATAATGAAAATGATTTTTCATCGTTAGGTTCAATATTTTCAACAAATCTTGCACCAATTACAGTTCCAATATCTTGCCCAAATTCGTATATTTTTTGGGTTCCGGAATTTAATAAACTAATTTTGTCTTTTTTCGAAAATCCATTTTCAACATAATTATTTAAATCAAAAGAAGCAAGCTGTGGCTCTATTTTCTCTTTGCTTTCTACATAATGGGCAATAAAAGGATAGTTACCAGTCCTTGAGACCACCAGAATATTTTTAGATTTTTCAAAACTTATATAATTATTAGTTTTATCTTCACCAATATCCCAGTCGAAAAAATATCCAGCGGCAAGTTGTTTCAAAGGAATTTCAGATTTGTTTTTTATGCTAATATCAAATTTAACACAAGGACATTTTCCTTTATAAGTAGTAATTTCATTGCTAATCTCAATACCAATTTTTTGCTCTGAAGAAGCAGAATCATCGGCAAAAATTCCAATATTTTCATTTGGTAATATAAATTGCTTAACCGTTGCAAAATCGTTGTCGACCTGCTTATCAACCCCTTTCGCCTGATTTACTAATCTATTCTGATTTTCAGAAACCATTAAACTACCTTCGTTAAGAATATTGCAATCATCTTTAAAAGTAAAACCAATGCCTTCTTTATTATTCGGAGTATCATAAAACCCAATGCGGCCATTATCGCAAGCACTGAATTTGAGAGAATCTGAAGAAAAATTATTATATCTTAAAGTTGGAATAAAAGAAATCAGAAAGAAATCTTTGTAATTTTTTCCATCGCTCAAATCTATTCTAAAAAAGAATGTTTTTGTGCTTTGTTTTTCAATGATGAACTTAAATTCAGAAATAGTTGTTTTGCTGTTTTGCCTAACTTCAGAAATATTTACAATAGAATCCAAAATTTTAAGAACTCCGCTGTTATCGTTAACTACTGATAATTTGCAGGTAAGGTCAGATGCAGCTCCAAGATAATTAAAGCAATCAATTTTCATTTTAACAGTATCTTTAGCATTAAATCTTTCTTTTTCAATATTTTCAGTATTAAAATAAATTGCTTTTTTAGGGACAACAGAAGGAGTTGAAAATGGTTCAGTAGTAACAGCTTTCAAGAAATTAATTCTACCGGGAATATACAATTTTTTTGAAGGATTAAATTCAGAAATATCATCAGTGGAAATGCGAGCTAATTCTAATGCTTGCAATGCGGATAGTTCCTGGTGCTTTGCTCTAATTAAACCAACAGCAGCGGCTACAATCGGAGCAGCAGCAGAAGTATTTCCAAAATATCCGTAATTTCCTTTGTTAGATGTAGTTAAAGTTCCGTCCCCTGGTGCTACAATTCTTACAAATGTTCCGTAAGCAGAAGAACTTTTCAATGTATCGCCTGGAGTTGTAACTCCAACACTTAAAACTCCCTCGCAAGCCGCCGGATAAAATAAAGTAGTGTTGCCATGGTTTCCTGCACTGACTACCAAAGCAACATCTCGACTAACAGCGTAATCTATTATTGTTTGGAAAACGCAGGAATAAGTAAAACTGCCCCAACTGCAATTTACAACGTCAAAGCCCATCATTGCCGAATAAATCAAAGATTCGTAAGAAAAATAAGAGCCGGAATAGCCATTAATTGCAGTTTTCATTGGAAATATTTTACAGTTAAAAGCAAGCCCTGCAATACCAATGCCATTATTTGTTGTGGCTCCTGCAATTCCGGCAACACCTGTTCCATGTTCACTTTC
Organism: uncultured Hyphomicrobiales bacterium; assembly: GCA_964499465.1. Classification (GTDB taxonomy): domain Bacteria; phylum Bacteroidota; class Ignavibacteria; order Kapaibacteriales; family UBA2268; genus JAAYJM01. The sequence continues at coordinate 12,902 of CAZCLJ010000031.1, read as the reverse complement.
ACTTAAAGTATTTCCCGGCGCTGTGTCATCGTATTGCCAACCAAAATTATAACCGTTCCAATCATCAATATAACCGTTGTTATCATCATCAATACCATTGTCCGGTATCTCGTTTGGATTATGCCATAAGGAATTAATTAAATCAACGTGGTCTTGCTTCACGCCTGTATCTGAAATCCCAATGACAACACTTGAATCACCTTTAAAAATATCGAAAGCATCAAACACCTGCATAATTTCAAACATTGCTTGTTTGTCAATATAAGTATCGTTAGGAATAAATTTGCCCTGATAATCAAAAATTATATATGGTTCCGCAAGTTCTATATCTGAACAGCTTCTTGATAATTTTGAGCAATACTCTTCCGGTGAAACATCGCCACTAAATTCTGCAATAAATGTTCTTAAAAGTGGTTCTTCTGCTTTTATTACTTGAGCTAAATCTTGATTTTTGCTTAAAAGAACATCTTTTCTTATTTTTTCATTGAAAGTAACAGAATACTGCGGCTCAATTAAACGAGAAATTATTTTAGTTCCATAAAGATATGAAAGATTTTGTAAAACTCTATCTTCTTTATTAAATGGCTTTATTCTTATGAATACAATATTTGATAGAACCGGGTCTAATCTTTCTTTTCCGTTTGGTTCTAAAATCTTTGTCTGTTCTGTAAAAGAAAATAGAACTGAATAAGATAACAATAAGCATATAATTTTGAATAATAAAAATTTCATATTTTACTCCAATAGTTTTTTAAATTTGATTAACAAGTTTGTTTGTTATAAAAAATGCCTAACAGTTTGCACTGTTAGACATTCTATTGCTACCGAAGATGAGAGATTCGATAGCTATTCACCCACAATCATATAGGATTAAACCCCCTGCCCCCTTTGAAAAAGGGGGATTCTTCTTTATACCCCCTTTTTCAAAACTAACGATTATACACATCTTTAAAACGTGCTACTATTCTAATTATCCCGCAAGGGATTTGATATTTGTAACAATGCTTTTTTTAGAGTCTTTTTATTCCGTAGGAATTAAATATTAATATGCTTTTTTTTATATAATCCCTACGGGATAAGCACAGTCAAGGGTTATTCGTGTTACAAATATATAATTCCTACGGAATAAATTCTAAAATACTACCACTTTTTTACCTTTTATTAATAGGATGTAATAATTGTGTATAATCGTTAGCTTTGAAAAAGGGGGTTTTCTATTCTTCTATTCTTTTTCTTACCCCCTTTTTCAAAGGGGACAGGGGGTTTTCTTGATTCTCAATTGCACTTCATTGTCAATTTTTCTACATACTTCTTCAAATTGCTCTATTACTTCTTTATTTGTAAATCTTAATATTTTCAAGCCATAACCTTCAAGTATTGCTGTTCTTTGTTTATCATATTCAATACCATCTCTTGTATAATGCGATTCTCCATCTATTTCTATTACTATTCTTGGCTCTGAACAATAAAAGTCAACTACAAAATTATTTATACTTTTTTGTCTGTGAAATACAAGTTCATATTTTCTTAAATATTGATACCATATTTTCTTTTCAGCATATGTCATATTTTTTCTTAACTCTCTGGCTCTTTCCTTTAATTTTGGGTTATAAGGAAGACAACCAGCTCTTGATATTAAAATATCTTTCATTTTTATTTACATTTATATTTTTTTCATATTTTAGAAAAAGAAATATGGAATTTATTTTAAGAAAATCCACGTATAAAAGAAGATAAGAAGAAAACCCCCTGCCCCCTTTAAAAAAGGGGGATTCTTCATATTCCCTATCTCAAAGCTATTATTTCTTTTCTTACCCCCTTTTTCAAAGGAGATAGGAACTTTTTTCTTACCCCCTTTTTCAAAGGGGGCAGGGGGTTTTCTTGCTTTTTCTTCCAATTTCTTAATAAATGTCCAGCACTTTTCAATGCTGGACATTCTTTCAACAGCTACGGAGGTCTTACCGATAGCTATTTACCCACAATCATATAGGAGATTTTTCCTTCATCTACTTCCCAAGTTAAACTTGGTAAGAAGTGCTTTTTTATTCAGATGTCCAACACTTTGAAAGTGTTGGACATCTTTCAGTTTTCTACTTGTCCACAATCATAAAAGATGATGCTTTCTTGCTTCCTGAACTCAACACAATATTATACATTCCACTTGCTAAATTGCTTGCATCAAAGCTAATTCTGTGCAAACCAGCAGAATAATTTCCGTTTCCTACGCTTGCAACTAATTCACCAGTTGAAGTGTAAATCTGTATTTCTGCATTTGCTTCGTCTGTTAAAGTAAATTCAAAAACTACATTGCTTTCTACTGGATTTGGAATGTTTTTAATTGACATTGCAAAACCAGTTTCATCGTTTGCACTTGCTTTTGCTAAATAGATTGCATTTGTTTTGTAGTAAAGTTCGCTTTGTTCTGTATTGCCTGTTATTTCTTTAATCTGAGTTAAAGAAATTTCTTTACTTGTGTTGTTGTTTGTGTTATAAAGTTTTACGTTCAAGTATTCATTATCTTTTGCACCATCAATGGTATGAGTAGTTTCGTCATCTCCCCAAATTGTTATTGCAGCAACTCCGTTATGCACTGCACCGGAACCAATCAACTCATTATTCATATTGTAAACTCCGATTTCATTTCCGTCATTACTTTCGATTGAAATTAGAAAAGTTGCATTTTTACCAGTGTTCTTCATAGTAGGAATGTTGTATTTTGCAAGAGGAGTTATTTCGTTTTCGGCAACGGCTTTTTGAGCGGAATTTGCAGGATAAGTAAGCATTGCAGCAGCGTTCATATAGAAATAATATCCTTGTCCAGTTTGCATATTGCCGAGTGTATTTATTCCATAAGCTGGCATAAAAATGCCACCAACATTATCTTTTGCAAGAACTAATGATGATGAGATTGATTCAAAAGCTGTTGCCGGTGACATTTCATTATCGCGTAAGTATGCAGATAAATTCCAGCCGTTATTTAAATTGATTGGAGTTACTTCAGGAATTAATTTTTGCCCCGTAATAGTTAATATATCTTCATTTAACATATTAACCAGATATCCATCTGTAAAGTTCCAATTTCCAATATCATTAATACTGAAAGCAGGATTATAGACTTGACCGGCACCATTTTTCACGATTTTTACGTCTGTTGCAATATTTTCAAAAATATTTATTATAGTGTCGTTTTCCGGTACAATGTAAGAAGAAATCATATGCCAGCCGGAGTTTAGAGAAATATCTTGATTTGTAATAATATAAGCATTAAGAGAGGAAAGTATAGAAACTCCGTTTACTGTATAGTAGTCATTGCCTATTTGGTAGGTTGCTATTGCGTCTAATTCATTTCTTGTAACATTATCCCAAATTTTAAATGTGTATGGTTCGCCAATAGCAAAGCCATCTTTAATTGGTGTATCAGAATTGTCTCCCCAAACAGTTATCGCAAGATTGATTTCGTTCCAAATTGCATAGCCGCCGCAATACCAATCACCTTCTTCCCTTTGATAAAACAAACCGATTGCGTCGTCATTAGCGATAGGACGGTCGCCGAGCATTGGATTAATTGAAGCGGGAACAATAATAGTAGAGTAATTGCCTGTTTCTGTAATAACTTGCCAAAAAAATCTTGTGTTGAAATTCCAGGTTTCAGACCAATAACTTGCGTTCCCTTCCAAATCTGTTGCACGGACCCGCCAGTAATACTGCATTGTCGGTTCGAAAGCTTCATATTGCTCAATTTGATATGAAGAGTTATATAATCCAACCTGTTGATTTACTATATTTGAAAAGTTAGCATCAGTTGCTATCTGCAAAGTATAATAAAAATACATAGGGTGGTCTTCCCAATCAAACAGAGGTGTAAGAGACATATCATCAGAATTATTTTCAGGAGAAATAAGAGTAACAACTGGCACTACGTTATATTCATAAGCACCAATAGTGGGTGGATTGTATCGTGGATTACCCAGCATATCGAAAGGATAATTTTCTAAATAAAGTCCGGCTACAATAAGAGGAGAATCGTCAAGTGGTATTAGATTATCATTAGCAGTAAACTGAGGATTTTCTGAAAAAGAATTTAAGTCTTGAGATGTAGCACTAATCCACTCTTCAAGAGTAGTTCGCCAGGCACCTCCAATATATCCAATTTTTCCAAATTCACCTGTTACATAGTAATCGTTGTAATTAAAGGTGCCTATTGTCCCATTTGAATAAATACAAGCTTGAATTACGACTTCGCCTTCGGCTAAAAGAGTATTGGACAAAACATTGTTACGAATATTAAGCCCAGAAGATGTTGATTCAATAAGAATACAGGCAGACATCATACCACTCGTTAGTTCACTTGGATTTTGAACTCCAAAAAGATTAATACTATTAAAGAGTATTTTGTGGTTCGTCCCACCATTTATTCTTATTCCAAATGGATTCATAAGAGTTGTTAAATATGAATTAAAATTTGGAGTAATTATATCAGAAATAGTATTATTTAGAATAAGCAGATTGTTGTTATTTTGATTATTATTTATATTAATACCAACCGCTCCGCCATTAATACTATTGTTATTCCAGATTTTATGAATATTATTGTTTGTAATAGATGAATTTTCACATCCATTTTCAATGTTAATTCCTGTTGCTTTCGACTGCGTGTATAGTTGAATATTATAAATATGATTATTTGAAATAACTGAATTTGGGCAATTATTTAAACTTATTCCTATTTGTCCAACTATTTCATTCGTATTTCCCGAGCCAATTTCATTATTTAAAATTCTCAAATTATTATATGAGGAAGAAGAATTAGCATGGATACCACAATTTACATTTTTTATCCAATTATTTTCAATTTTAACATTATTATGACCGTAACCTTCAGGATTTGAATTAATTGCTGAACCAGCAAGAATGATACCATAAGAAGTATAGTCTTGTTGATTAATACCTTCGATGATACAATTTTTTATAGTAATATCGTTGCATCCAGTCTCGTCAGAGTTTCCTACCAAACGAATAACGCAATTAATGCCATTTGAATTATTTTTAAAAGTCAGGTTTCTGTCACTCCCTGTTGTGCCTAAACCACCATCAATTATAACTCTATCGGCACCATTCAGCACAACGACACCATTATCAGTGAAATTACCTTGGATTGTATAGAAATCATCAGTTTTTATTGTTATAAAATATCCACCTGTTCCACTTTCAACTAATTGATTTAAAACAGCTGGCTCTGGTTCAACAATATTGCTGATAATATTTAGAGTAACATCACCCCGCAATCCGAGATAGTTTAAATAGCTAAATGCTTCGTAAAGATTTGGATAATAGCCACCATCTCCTATAGTAAAAGTTCCTTCTGCTCTATTGCTAATAACTCTTGAACCTGTTGGAGCATATATTTCAGGGGTATACATCAGACTGCCAGAATTGAAGTATGGACATTCTGCATCTACTTCATTAAATTCGGTAGCTGTTTCTGAAATTGAATAAACCAACCAGAAATAATTATTTCCAGACAATAAACTTTGATTTCCGTTAATTTCATAAGGAGAAGATATATCTGTTATGGTTTCGCCGAATTGATTGTCTAATGTAAGAATATTAGATGCTCCCGTATAAAATAGTTTTGCTTCAATTATGTCATTTGGATTAGTTGTTCCAATTGAAGTAAGATAAAAACTCGTTATGTTTATTGGATTTAATATTCCAAATGTAGTTACTCTAATACATATAATCGGTTGGTTCTGCGAGCCAACTAGAACTGGTTTAGAAGTTGGATGAAATACAGTGCTTGAAATATATGTCATATTAACTTCATTTTCAAATTCATAAGCGCCTATTGTAGGAGTTATTGAACGAGAATTTCCTAATATGTCATAAGGTACTTCGTTTATATATTCACCAGCTTCAATTAAAGGTGATTCATCATTTGGATTAAGGTATGAATTCAATATGAATAATGGGTCTTCACTTATTGAATTTGCATCCTGTAGTGTCGCTTCCTGCCATTCTAATAAAGTAAGTTTATTATTTGCTACGTTAAATGAAGTACCAAGGTGTCCGAGAATACCATAAGGTCCACTTGCGTAATAATCATTATTATCAATTTGGGTAAAAGATGCATTTGAGCCAATTTTACATATTGCATAAGACCTTGAGCCGGCTAATCCTTCAAGAGAGTTAACAAAAACATTATTTCTTATATCTAAATTATTAATAGATGTATTCATAACAAGTAAAGCTGCCGACAAAGTACCATTTGAACCTATATCAGTTTGCTCGCCATAAAGATTGACGCTGTTATACCATATTTTAATATTTGAACATCCTGTTTGAATTCTTATTCCAAATGGATTTTTTTCTCTATTTGAAAGGCTATAATTTATAGTTTTTATATCATAAATTGTATTATTACATATTGTTATAGAATCAGTACCACCATTGTAAATATTTATTCCCCAAGCTCCGTTGCCACCTCCGTTGCCATCTATGGTTGAATTACTAATTCCATGAATTTCATTGCAACATATCTGAGCACCAGCAAAATCATTAAGAAAAAAAATTCCACAAATACTTACATTTCCTGTACTATCTCTTTTTATATTAAAAATCTTATTGTTTTCTATAATTGGCATAGATGCAGAACCCAGATGAATTCCTCTATATGTAATGTATTCATTTTCTATATTGGAGCCAATATTATTATTTGAAATTAATAAATTATCAAGTTTACCACCTGATAAGCTTCCTCTTGCATATATTCCATAACTTGCTCTTTTAATATTATTATTTTGAATAGTTAAATTATCATTATCAGGTCCGGACCCAGTACCTGTTTCGTAAATTGTAGTTCCACCTGCATAAATAGCAAATGTTGTCGTAACTGATTGTGCTGCCGCAGCGCCAAAAATATTTGTGTTTTTAATTGTTACATTATTGCATCCTTCACCTGTTCCCAAGCTTTTTACCCAAATAGTAGCATTAGTTCCGCTTGTTGCACTATTGATTAGTGTAAGATTTCTTTCACTTTCAAAAAATTCACCATCAATAGTAACGCGGTCGGCACCGTTAAGAATAATTAAGGCATCTGAAGTAAAAGTTCCTTCAATAGTTCTGTTTCCGCCATAAGGTTTAATGGAAAGCGTAAAATCAGTTCCGCCAATTTCTTCCCATTGATTAATTGTAACAGAACTTGTTTCAATAATATCGCTAATAATCGAAACTGTTGTGTTCCCACTCATACCATTAGAGTTTAAACTCTCTGCAAAAGCAGACAAGGTTTCGTAGTTACCACCTGCTCCGACAAGCACCTCTCCGCTAATCTGTGCCTGTAAAAATATAGGAATACACAAAAAAGCTAAAACAATTAAACTGAGTTTTGATAAGTATTTCATTTTGTCCTCCTTTATTTAAAAAAAAAATTATTAAATGCAATTTTAAACTATTACAATTTGTTATAAAATAAAATTTGAAAAAATTAAATATTTTTCGTATATTAGGTATTATTAAATTAAGGTTTCCTTTAATTATCAATAAGTTAAAAATCAAATTTTATGGATAATTCATTAAAAAATATTATTTTCAAATTATCAAAAAAAGAAAAAGATTTTTTTTCCAATTTTATAAAATTAAATAAATCTACAAGTTTTAAATATCTTATACTTTATAAGCATATATTAAATAATGGAAATATTGATATTGAAAAATTAAAAAATGAATATAAAAATAACTCATTGATTAAATATCTATCTTCAGAAAAAGAAAAGTTATTCGAAAAAATACTAATCAGTTTAATTAATTATAATCTTGAAAAATCTTATTTTTGGAGAATTTTAAAGGATTTATTGTTTGTTACAGTTTTAATTGAAAAAGAACAATATGATAAGGCAAAGAAGTATTTAAACCGAATTAAGAATTATGCCTATAAATTTGAAGAATTTGCCTTGATTTTAAATATAATTGAGTTAGAAGAATCGCTGTGTTTTAAAAGATGCTTTATCGAAAATCATAAAAGATTGATTGAACTACAGGAAGAAAGAAAAAATATATATAAAATTTTAGATAATTTAAAATCTTTATTACTTTTAAAAGCAGATTTACAGGAATTTCAGTATAATGAAAAATTATCCACTACAGATATAAAAAACTATATTAATCAGTATGAAAATAATCCATTATTATCTTCAAATGAAATAAAAAGCTTACGGGCAAAATCTCTTTGGCTGTATATCAAAGCTGGCTTCTTTTATTTACAACACGATTATCATTCCGCTTTTGATATAATGGCACAGCAATACGAACTTTATAAAGAGCACCCAGAATTTTTTAAACGAGATGAATTCTTGCAACTAATGAATAATTACTTATATTATAGTTCTCTTATTAAAAATGAAAATACTTTTGAAATGTTGGTTAATGATTTTAAAAACCAAAAGAAAGAAAATCAGGAAGAAGAGAACTATATTAACAAGATGATTTTTTACAGGACGTTAGAACTATATCACCAGTTGGGAAAATACCCCGAAGCAGAAAGATTAGCATTGAAAGCAGAACTTTTTATCGAACAAAATATATATCTTTTAGAAAGTTTCGACACAAGTTACCTTCAATTATTAATAATAAGAGCTTATATTGAAAACAATAATTATGTTACTGCAAATGGTTATGTGCAAAAAAAATACAAAGCAAGAGCTTTAGAACATCATCGCTCTGTAGCTAAATTATTTGAATTTCTTATTTATTATAAATTAGGAAATATCGAATTGCTTTTATATTCAATAAAATCCTGGTCAATCACAATACGTAGTTCAAGAAATCAGTATTATGTTGAAAAAATATTAATCAGGTTTTTCAGAGCAATTTGCAATGCAGTAAGTTTGCAGGAAAAAAAGGCATTAATCACGAAAATAATTGTTAGGTTAAAAGAATTGGAAAAAAGCGAACAAATTTATTATATTAACAAAATCTTCGATTTCGCCTCCTGGTTCGAAAGGGAACTGGAGGAGATGAAGTAGATATTCCATATCTGGAAGATATGGAAGAGCTTTTTTCAAAAATGAAATAAAAAAATGCCCAGCACTTTTCAATGCTGGACATTCTTTCAACAGCTACGGAGGTCTTGCCGATAGCTATTTACCCACAATCAGATTTTTTTATCTACTTCATAAGTTTTCGGTTTATGGCTGTCGGTTTATGGTCATTAGTTATTCGTCATTCGTCATTCGTCATTCGTCATTCGTCATTCGTCATTCGTATTTTTCTTCTACCAATGACTAATGACTAATGACCGCAATCCATAAACCATAAACCATAAACCATAAACCATAAACCGATAACCGACAACCGACAACTATTTATTAACAACCATAAACGAAGTTACTCTTCTTGCACCAGAACTCAACACAATATTATACATTCCATTTGCTAAGTTACTTGCATCAAAGCTAATTCTGTGCAAACCGGCAGAATAAACGTTGTTTCCAATTTTTGCAACTAATTCGCCAGTAGATGAGTAGATTTGTATTTCAGCATTTGCTTCGTCAGTTAAACTAAATTCAAAAACTACATTGCTTTCTACTGGGTTTGGTATGTTTTTGATTGACATTGCAAAACCAGATTCGTTATGCGCACTTGCTTTTGCTAAATATATTGAATTTGTTTTATAGTAAAGTTGGTTTTGTTCTGTATTGCCTGTTATTTCTTTAATTTGAGTTAAAGAAATTTCTTTACTTGTATTATTTGTTGTGTTATAAAGTTTTACGTTCAAATATTCGTTATCTTTTGCGCCATCAGCGGTTTGAGTGGCATCGTCATCTCCCCATATTGTAATAGCTGCTACTCCGTTATAAACTGCACCTGAACCAATTAATTCATTATTCATATTATATACTCCTATTTCATTTCCATCATTATTTTCAATTGAAATAAGTAAAGTTGCGTTTTTGCCAGTGTTCTTCATCGTAGGAATGTTGTATTTTGCAAGTGGAGTTATTTCGTTTCCGGCAACGGCTTTTTGGGCAGAATTAGCTGGATAAGTAAGTTCTGCAGTAGCATTCATATAGAAATAGTATCCTTGACCTGCCTGCATATTGCCAATTGTGTTAATGCCATAAGCTGGGCTGTAAATGCCACCAACATTATCTTTTGCCAGAACTAATGATGATGAGATTGATTCAAGAGCAGTAGTTGGTGCAATGTCATTATCGCGTAAGTAAGCAGATAAATTCCAGCCATTATTTAAATTTATTGGAGTAGTTTCTGGGACTAATTTTTGCCCAGAAATAGTTAGTTCATTATTATTTAACATATTAACCAAATATCCATCAGTATAGTTCCAATTCACAATATCGTTAATTCCGAAAGCTGGGTCATACATTTCTCCTGCACCATTTTTAACTATTTTTAGATTTGAAAAAAGGTCAGAAAATACATTTGGAATAGTATCATTTACTGGTTCAATGTAAGAAGAAATAATGTTCCAGCCGAAGTTAAGGGAAATGTTTTGTTCTATTGGAATATTTACATTTAAAGAAGTAAGCACAGAGAATCCACTAATTTGATAATTATCTGGTCCTTCCTGATAAGTAGCAGTAGCATTCCATTCTTGTCCAAGCACAGCATCCCAAACTTTGAAAGTATAAGTTTCACCAACAGCAAAACCATCTTTAATTGGTGTATCTGGATTATCACCCCAAACTGTAATACCGAGATTTTGTCCGTTCCAAATTCCATAGCCGGCACATTGCCATTCGTTCTCATCATTTTGATAGAAAAGACCAATAGCATCTCCTTCTGCAAACGGGCGGTCGCCGAGCATTGGATTGATTGAGGTAGGGACGATAATAGTAGAGGAATTTCCAGTATTTGAGTTTACTAACCAAGGCAAATATTGAGTAGTAAATTTCCAGGCATTTGACCAATAATTACTTCCATTAGGAACAACTGCCTGAACTCGCCAAAAATAATCTGTGTTCGATTCAAGTTGATTACTTGAACTAATTTGATAATAATTATCTAAAATATTACTTTCCTCAAAAACAATATTTGAAAAATTAGAATTAGTTGCTATTTGGATGTTATAATAATCGGCATTTCCATGTTGTTTCCATTGAAAAAAAGGAATAAGATAAATATTATTTGAATTATTTTCTGGACTTATAAGTTGAACTACGTAATTATATTCATAAGCGCCGATAGTAGGATTTAAAGGTCTTTGGTTACCTAATAAATCATAAGGATTATTATTAATATATGTTCCGGCAGCTATCAATGGCGAATTTTCTAATGGGAATAAGTTGTCATTTGAAGTAAAATTGGGTAGTTCCGAAATAGAATTAAAATCACGTCCTGTTTCATCTTGCCAATCAATCAAATTACTAAACCATTGATTATAATAATATCCAATTCGTCCATAAGTAGCTCCAAAATAATAATCGTTATAATCCATATTTGAAACATAGCTATTATTAACAAAACATATACATGCTTGAAAAGTACCAACTAAGCCATTTAAAGTATTAGAAAATACATTATCTTGGATATCAACTTCCAGTGAACCAGAAACTAAAACGCAAGAAGAAACAGTGCCGTTGTTATAGTTTGAATTGGGCTGTTGAGTACCATACAGATTTATGCTATTATTCCAAATTTTAACATTATTGGAATTATTAGTAATTCTAATTCCAAAAGGATTATAATTTGTATTACTATTGCTGTAATTAGTTGTAACAATATCGAATATTTCATTATTAGCAATGAGTACATCAGAACTTGAGTTAATATTAATACCAAAAGCACCACTAAAGTTTGTTGGGTAAATATTCCAAATCGAATGAATTCGATTATTTCTTATTATTACATTATTACTTTGATTATTAATATATATACCCATTGCTTGACTACTAGTGTAATAATTTATTGAAAACCTAATAAACATTTCTTGTCATTCCGAAGCGAAGTGAAGAATCTCAAGTTCTGTGGTAGCAATAAGTTGTGAGATTTCTTACTGCGATTCGAAATGACAAGATTGAGAAATATCAAACTACAAGGCGTCAAGAGTTCTGAAGTTAGATATTTCGAGAAATTGAAAACATTATAGTTTCCCTTTTTTTAAGTAATTTTTATTAAATTGCTTTTTTGAATTTTGCATATATTAAAATGGAAACACTCATTCAGTTAGACAAAACAGTCTTTGCCTTTTTCAATCAAACTTTAACCAATCCGGTTTTCGATAAGTTTTTCCCATTTATTACAAATGGCGAGCATTGGGTTTTACTTTATGCTGCATTAATAATTTGGTTGCTTTGGAAATGTGGAAAAAACGGGAGAATCTGCGTGCTTGCATTAGCAATAACCATTACATTAAGCGATGGAATCAACAGCAGATTAATTAAGCCGGCAGTTAATCGGAACCGTCCCTGCCAGGAAGCTGGTATGTATTCCAGAACTTTGGTTAATTGCGGCGCTGGGAAATCCTTTGCATCTTCGCATGCTGCAAATAACTTTGCTGCAGCTATAATTCTTTCATTCTTTTTCATTAAGATGAGGTGGATATTCTTTTCTGTTGCCGCATTAATGGCTTTTTCGAGAGTGTATGTTGGAGTACATTATCCAATAGATATAATTTCTGGAGCAATCATCGGCAGTTTAATTGCATACTTGGTTTTATTTGTTTTGAAGAAAGTGAAGTTGATTAAAAATTCAGAACTCCTAATACCAAACCGCTAACAATAATGGCAATATAATCTGTCATTCTGGAGCGTAGCGAAGAATCTCACAACTCCTTGCTAACACAGACTTTGAGATTTCTCACTTCGTATCGAAATGACATTTTAATCATATTTATCGGAAGTTCCATTTTATAAAATCATCTAATATATAGTTAAATAAGGAGTTAA
>CAZCLJ010000030.1:0-26663 GCA_964499465.1 uncultured Hyphomicrobiales bacterium | reverse complement strand
CATTAATCATTAATCATTAATCATTAATCATTAATCATTAATCATTAATCATTAGTCATTAATCATTAATCATTAATCATTAGTCATTGGTATTTTTTCCTTTACGAATGACCAATAACAAATGACGAATGACTAATTGCCAACAGCTGAATAATTAACAATTAACAATTAACAATTAACAATTAACAATTAACAATTAACAATTAATCATTAATCATTAATCATTATATTATTTTATGATTGCTTTTTTTAATTGAAGGGTATTGTAGGCATTTTCGTTCGTTGCGGGAATATAAGCAATGTCGTCAATGAGGGAACGCATAATGTGGATACCAAGCCCGCCGCGTTTGAACTGTTTGAAATACTCCTGCATATCGGGTGAAGGAACAGAGTTTGGATTAAATGATTCTGATTTGTCGTGAATTTCTACAATGAATTGGTTTTGGTTGGAATAAACATCAAGGTAAATGTAACAGTTATTTTCAATAGCAGTGCGTTTCCTTCCGTGTTTAACTAAATTAGAGCAAGCTTCATCAACGGCAAGAGAGATTTTAAAAGCTTCATCTTCATTTAGCCCGAGGTAAATCGCCTGCGAAATCACAAATTCCCGGATATTTGCTAATTCGTTTGAGTCGCATTTGAAACGTGCTTCGGTTTGATATGTATCGTTGTTAAAGTTCATTTCTACTTAATTCATAAATTTCATTAGGGCGCTAAATTCTTCTTTTTCAACATCAAAAAGCAATGGGAATCCGAGTAAATCAAAAACAGAAAAGACTTTTGGCTTCATATCGGCTAATTTAATATCGCCACCTTTTTCGCGAACTTCTTCGATAAAAGCCATAAAAACGCCGAGTCCGGCACTACTTATATAATCCAAATCGCGGAAATTAACCAGAATTTTACTTTTACCCTGTTTGATAACGTGTTCTATAGCAGATTCAAGCTCTGGAGCGGTATGTGCATCAAGATAACCACTTAGATACAGACAATTTACACCTTGCTTTTCTATGCTGCTTACAGAAAACTTATTTTGCTCTATCATTTTATTAACCTAAATTTTTTCTATAAATTTTTATTCAAATATAATAAAAATTCCAATTTCTTTAATCATTAAAAACTATTGTTATCATAGTTAAATCGTCATGCTCAATTTCATTTCTGCTAAATTTATGAATTTCTTCTTTGATTTCCTCAATTAAAACTTCACTACTTGTTAATACACCTGAATTTAGAATTTGTTTCAAATGTTCGTAACCGAAATCTTCATTTTGAACATTAGTTAATTCAGTTAAACCATCAGTAAAAAGCACGCAGGCATCATTATTGTTTAACTTAAAGCGTTGCTCTTCCAAAATTAAATCGAAAGTATTTTTTTGAGCCAAACCAACTCCAAGCCCTTTTGGAGTTGCGGTAACGATTTCATTATTTATTTTAAGTAAAGCCGGAATATGCCCGGCTCTCGAATATGTAACATCACCCTGGGCATTTTCTAAAACTAATGCAGCGAGAGTAATGTAAGTATGCTTTTCCATTGCTCCAAAAAGCGTTGCATTAATTCTTCTTAATATATCGGCTGCTCCGGTAGATTCTGAAGCCACTGCAAGCACAACCCCTTTTAAAAGTGCCATATAAAATGCAGCACTCATTCCTTTGCCCGATACATCTCCTATTAAAATACACGGCTTATTGTTCTTTAAAATTACTATGTCGTAGTAATCGCCGCCAACAACGATTGCAGGTAAAGAAAAAGCAGAAATAGTATAATTTTTAAATTTCGGCAATTTCTGTGGAAGCAACTTTTCTTCCATCTCTTTCGCAAGAAGCAATTCTTTTCTGTATCGCTCTTTTTCTAATGATTCCTGCAAAAGCCCGGCATTTACCAATGCAATACTTACCTGATTGCAAAATGCTTCGAGTATATAAACTTTGTTCAGTTCGAATCTATACTCGTCAATATGCAATACAAATAACATACCAATTTTTTCGTCGTTTGCTTTTAATGGAACAGCAATCAACGATTTACCAAAAAAGATATATAGCAAATCGTTATTGAAAATGTTTGCTCCTTCTGGTATTGAAGGTATTAACAAAGATTTGTTTAATTCTTTGAAATATTCTTTTAAAGTGCCTTGCTTATATATTTGATTTATTGCATCTTTGGAAACATTTTTCGTAAATATTATTTCATTATTATATTTGCTTGGGTATAGTTCAATCCAGGAGCAGGTGGCTTCGCTGGAATACTGGGCTGATTCCAAAACTGTGGAAAGCAGTTTATCAATATCAACTGAATTGGCTACTATGCTGTTTATATAAGACAAAGAACGTATTTCGTAATTTTGTAGCTCAAGCACCTGAGAGGTTGGGAGTGACATCAAAGTAGCAAAAAACAATCTGAAAAAATAGCCGACAGCAAAGAAATAGGGTGCAACTACAACGGCATTTGCTCCATAAGCAAATTCATCCATTGCAAAATTGTAAGCATTTTCATTGTTTAAGAAAAAAGTTATGAAAATTAGCGAACACACTATACCAAATAATGACTGCCAGAGCAATTGCATTTTATCTTTTTTTGGAAGGATTACAAGCCAGGAGTTTCGTTTTGTTGCCAAAAATGAAATAATTACTCCGACAAATAAAAATGACTGCGCAATACTTTTCAAAGCATAAGTTCCGAACAATCCGGATAAATGCGTTAACAAGAGTGATAGGAAAAAAATTGTAAGTAATATTTTTATGTAACTATTAGTCTTTTTATATCTTCTGATTAAAAGCCATTTTATAATAAAATAAATAGTAAAAGTTCCCGGAGCTAATAAAAAAATTGGTATGTAGGTAATGTAGCCGTGTGTTGTTACTGAATTATTCCCGGTAAAAACTGGTATAATAGCAAGAATGACTAAAAAAATTAAAGATAAAATCATCCAGCGTGTTAAATCTTTAAAAAATTCTTTAACTGATTCTTCGCATTCCTGGGTTTGTTCATTTAAAATATGATGAAAGATATAATAAGCAAAGGAGGTTATGATTGCTGAAGCGGTAAATGTTTTCCAAAGATATTCTATCGTTTCGGGTAAAGTTAATATACCAATGAAGAAGACATCACCAAAAATTCTGATAAGCGAAAAAAGAACAAAAATAACTATTAATGCCGTTTGATTTTTTTCTCTTAATATTTTCATATAAATATAATAAAATTAACTACAAAAATAATATATTTGAAAAAAGTAAATTTACAATTTTTTTTGTTAAAAATTTGAAAATATCTTTAAAAGTTAGATTAGCATTTTGGTATAGCTTGATTGTAGGAATATCTCTTTCGGCATTTGGCTTGTTTACCTACTTTTCTGTTTCAAACGAATTGAATCAGAGTTTGGATAGTTCTTTAAAAAAAGTAGCTGAATCTTTAAATTTTATTTTAAGACAAAGTCAAGATGACGTAGATAAACAAAAGGAAAAGCCACAGAAAACGAAAAAATCAAGTAAAAAAGACAAGTTCGCTGTTTTTCGTGAAAGTGGAAAGCGCGAATTCGTCGGTCCTTTGCGTCCTCAATCCCCGGAATTTGATATTGAAATCGGTTTGTTCGATGAAAACAATCCAGTTCTTACTGCTGTTTACGAACATATTCTTTTAAATACAAAAAATTATTATATTCAAATTGCAGATACTAATCTTCAAATTGTATGGAAAACGAAAAATTTAAAAAGCAATTCACTTCCTTTTTTACCCAAATCCGATATTCATCCTGAAGAAAATAAAGAAATTCCTGATTCCGTAGTGCAATTTGTAAAAACGATTTTTCAGGAGCATATTGAAGGAAATTTTGACAATATTTATATTGATAACCAAAAAGTGCGATTATTCGTAAAAAACACAAATCAGGCAGTAATTTCCGTTGGCTATTCAATTGAAGACATTGAAAATACGCTAAACGGTTTATTTTCCATTTTGATTTACGCTTTTCCAATAATATTAATTATATCTACGATTGGTGGTTTAATTCTTTCAAAATTATCTTTAAGAGCGATTGACGAAATAGCAGTGAATGCGGAAGAAATTACAGCAAGCAATTTAAGCCGGCGACTTCCCGAACCGCTTACAAACGATGAAGTAGGACATTTGACAAATACGCTAAACAAAATGATTGAACGTCTTGAAGGTTCATTTAATCAAATTAGGCAGTTCACCTCTGATGCTTCTCACGAACTTAAAACACCACTTACTATTCTTCGTGGTGAAATTGAAATTGCATTGCAGTCCCAGAAGAAACCCGAACAATACCAAATCATTTTAGCAAGCGCTCTTGAAGAAGCTGAACGTCTTTCTAACGTTGTTGAAACACTATTGGAACTCTCGCGAGCCGATGCCGGCCAGGTGAAAATGGCTTTCCAGGAGCAAAACATCGCAAAGCTTATTTCCGACATTTCTGAAGATGCTGATATACTTGCCGAACAAAAAAGTATTTGGGTTGAAAAGAAAATACCTGCAACAGTTATAGCAAATTTCGATTCTGCACGTATGCACCAGGCAATTTTAAATATTGTTGACAATGCAATTAAATATACAAACGAACACGGCAAAATTTCGATTGAACTGACTGAAGACGAGAAATATGCTATTTTGAAGGTTAGCGATACAGGTATTGGTATTCCAAAGAACCAGCTACCATATATTTTCGATAGATTCTACCGCGTAGATAAAGCACGCTCACACGAAACACGTGGTGCTGGTTTAGGGCTTTCGATTGTTAAATGGATTATTGACGTCCATAAAGGAAAAATTGATGTAAAAAGCCAGTTGCTTTATGGCACTTCTTTCACAATTAAAATTCCAAAGAAAAAAAATATAGAAGGAGATAATTATGAATACACGCCGAAGTTTTCTCGCTAAATTAGGAATAGCACCTTTCCTTTTCACTGGCTCATCAAAATTTTTGGAAGCAAAGAATAATTTTATTGAAAATAAAAAGGTTAAGAAGCCGATAGTAATTTCAACATGGGATATAAATTTACTTGCAAATGAAGCTGCCTGGAATGTATTAACTAAAGATGGTCGGGCATTAGATGCGGTTGAAAAAGGAGTTAAAGTTGCAGAAGCTGACCCAAAGAATCAAACTGTTGGTTATGGCGGCTTGCCAGATAGAGACGGAAATGTTACGATTGATGCCTGCATTATGGACGAAAATGCTAATTGCGGTGCTGTTGCTTATCTGCAAAATATTAAGCATCCTATTTCTGTTGCACGACTTGTTATGGAAAAGACCCCATATATTCTTCTTGTTGGCGATGGTGCTTTGCGATTTGCTTTAGAAAATGGTTTTAAAAAAGAGAATTTGCTAACCAATGACAGTAAAATAAAATGGAAAAAATGGCTAAAGGAAAACAAGTATAAACCTTATATTCAAGACAAAGACAATCACGATACTATTGGAATGTTGGCTTTAGATAATTTGGGGAATCTATCTGGTGCCTGCACTACAAGCGGACTAAGATTTAAATTAGCTGGGCGTGTAGGAGATTCTCCAATTATCGGCGCCGGGCTTTATGTTGATAATGAAGTTGGTGCAGCCGCCGCAACCGGCAAAGGTGAAGCCGTTATTAAAATTGCCGGCTCTTTTCTGGTTGTTGAATTTATGAGACAGGGCAACTCGCCTCAAGATGCCTGCCAACTTGCTATTGAAAGACTGATTAAGACGAACAAGGATTTCCGAGAAATTCAAGTCGGTTTCATTGCATTAAATAAAAATGGTGAAACGGGAGCGTATGCAATTAATAAAGATTTTTCATACTGCCTTTATGACGAAAATGGAAATTTAGCAAAGCAGTCCGATTATGCTTTTAAATGATTAATTTTGGGTTATTGGGTTATTGGTTCAGAATTACTGCTTCCTCGTAGATTGTTATTTCGCAGTTTATAAATGAAAACTTTTATTTTAAAAGTGAGTTACCAATTCGTCATTAGTTATTTGTTATTAGTTGTTAGTAGTTGCAAACTAATGACCAATGACCAATGACCAATGACCAATGACCAATAACCAATGACTAATGACCAATAACCAATGACCAATGACCAATGACCAATAACCAATGACCAATGACCAATGACCAATGACCAATGACCAATAACCAATAACTACAAAAGAATATATGCTATATGCGTAATTATTCTTTACAGAGCAAATCTACTAACTTCTTTAATTTAGCAATGGAATCAGGAGTATTGATTATTAGATGATTAATACTTTTTTAAAAAAATAGTATAAAAATTGATAATATTTTTTAAGTTTGTTATAAAATAATAATATGAAAATATTATGAAATAAATAAAAAAGAATCAAAATCATAATGAAAGCGTAACATATTAAAAATAAACAGAATATAGCAATATATCAGACAATCGTATTGGTTTTAAGAATTGATAAAGCTAAAATTATTTAATATATTTTTAAAATAGCTCAATTTTATGTAAAAAAATTTGCATAAAAATTAATATTTTTTTGATATTTTAATTTTTTTAGATTATTTTACTATTTTAAAAAAAGAAATATGAAAAATTGAATAGTTTACATAAATAAATAACTAATGTTTTTCTCAAAATGGAGGGATTATGTATTATTGCTATTTTAAAAGCAATAAGTTGCTAAAATATTTACCCATAGCAATATTATTTGCTTTATTTTTTTCATTCAACTCCTTGAAAGCGCAAGAGGAGGTACTGCTTATGGAAGGTTTCGATGACGGAGTTCTTCCAGCTGGTTGGTCCCAGGAATATGTAACCGGGACATTAGATTGGACGTTTCCTGCTGCTGGTGATGGAACTCCATCTACAGTTCATAGTGGAACCAATAAGGCAAGATTTTATTCAGAAAACGATGGATACACAACAAAATTAATAACATCTGCCATAAGTTTTGGGGCTTATACATATAATCCAACACTGAATTTTTGGCATACTCAAGCTGATTGGTACGGTGACCAGGATGAGTTAAGGATATACTATCGCCTTTCAGATGTTTCTGAATGGCAACTTTTAGTAGAATATACAGATGATATTCCAGTCTGGACTGAAGAAACAATTATTCTACCTGAAGTTAGCAACACCTTTTATTTAGCTTTTGAAGGTGAAGGAAATTATGGCTATGGAGTTCAGCTTGATGACATTGCTGTTACTGCTTATGAACCTATTGAAATGGAATATGTTTCCAGCACCACAACTGCTTTTATAGAAGTTACTGAGCATGGTGCAGTGAATCAGCAGATTATCGGCATTGAAATTGTAACCAATGGTCCGGTTAATCCACTTGCACTTACAAATTTAGCATTATCAACTGCCGGAACTACTAATCCAACTGATATTTCAAATGCAAAAGTTTTTTATACCGGAACAAATAATGTCTTTGCTACTGATGTTCAGTTCGGTGAAACATTTAACAATCCTTCCGGTGCCTTTAATATTGCAGGGAACCTTGCACTCGCATCAGGAACCAACTATTTCTGGCTAACTTATGATATAGCTCCTGATGCTACTGTTGGCAATACTGTAAATGCACAATGTTTATTTGTTCAAGTTGGTGCAGTAGATTATGTTCCAGATATTACTGCTCCCGGACCTGGTCGAATTATTGAAGGCGCTGGTCCAGAGCCAACAATAGTAACTGAAGACTTTACATCTGAAACATTCCCGCCAGTCGGCTGGACTGCAGTTGTTGGGAATGGAACATATAACTGGACAAGAGTAACAAGTGGAACTAATCCTTCTTGCACAAATCATTCTGAACCTGCAATGGCTCGTTATAATTCTTATAATGCTTCATCAGGTCATTATGCAACGTTATTTTCTCCTGTATTAGATTTATCTAATCGTGGAAATGAAGATTGTCCAGTATCATTTTGGATGTATAGAAATAGCAATTCATATACAGATAAAGTTGAAATTTATGCAAATACTACTGCAAGTTTAATCGGTGCTACTTTGCTTGGTACAGTTAATCTTTCTATTTCACAGCCACCATCAGAATCAATAGCTGGCTGGTACCAATATACTTTCAATATACCAGCTGAATTTAATGCTTCAGCAGTTGTAATGTTTAATGCAGTAAGTAATTATGGCTATGCTATTCATCTTGATGATATTAGCATCGCTACTTTCCCGTCACCAATGGAATACGTTTCCAGCACTACAACTCAAATGACAGGTCCTCTTAGTCGTGGTGTTGTAAATCAAGGTATTATTGGTATTGAAGTTGTTACTAATGGTGTTCTTGAACCATTGAATATAACTAATTTCAACTTTACAACCAATGGCACTAACAATTTAAATGATATTCAGAATGCAACTGTTTGGTATACTGGAATAAGCAATGAATTTGCAACTACAAATCAGTTCGGTGATGTTTTTGCAGTTCCAACAGCAACATTTGATATTTCTGGTAATCAAGTATTAGCAACAGGAACAAACTATTTCTGGCTAACATTTGATATACCGGCAAGTGCTACAAATGGCAACTGGGTGGATGCAGGTTGTTTGCAAGTTACTGTGAATGGCGAGGATTACGTGCCAACTGTTACAGAACCCGGCGAAGCAAGACAAATCCAAAGCCCGATTGTTGGTGAATATACTATCGGAACAGGTGGCGATTATCCAACTTTAGCTGCTGCATTTACAGATATCAATATTCTTGGTTTAGCTGGCAATACTCAACTAAATATTATTGAAAATCAGGCATTAACAGTCCCATTTGTTATTAGTCCCTGGACTGAAGCTGGTGACGGTGGTTATTATTTAACTATTAAAGCAGGTGCTCCAGACGTTGTTCTTGAAGGAACAGCAACAACAGATGCAGTCATAGTTCTTAACGGTGCAGACCGCGTTATTATTGACGGTGAATTTAATGTAGGAGAAAGAAACCTCACTATCAGAAATAATGCATTAAGCGGAACTAATGCTGCGATTTGGCTTAAGAGTTTAGGAACTGCTCTTGGCTGTAATAATGTTACTATAAAAAATACTAACATATTTGGTGCAAATGCTCCTCAATCAGTTACAACTACTATGGGTATTTATGCTGGTGGTACTACTGTATCGACTTCTGGTACCGGCGCTGATAATGATAATTTAACTATTCAGAATAATAGTGTTAAAAGAGCATATTACGGAATTTTTGTAAGAGGTTCTTCTGCTACTGTATTGAATGATAATTTGCTTATTACTCAAAATATCATAGGTTCTGATATAAATTCCGAATATGTATATTACAGAGGTATTGATATAACATATTCTGAAGCTCCAATTCTTTCTCAAAATCATATTTTCAATTTAAGGTTAACATCTGGTTCTAACGTTTCTGCTATTGATATAGGAACAAATTGTGCTAATGCTAAAATTGAAAGTAATTTAATTCATGGTATTATGCAATCAAGTACAAGTGGTTATGGTGCTTATGGTATTAATATTAATTCTGCAACTGGTAATACAAACATTCTAATTGCTAATAATTCAATATATGATATTACTACTTTGAATTATAGCGCAAGTCATCTTACCTGGAATCCATTTGGTATTAGAATTTCTGGTGGAACTGGGCATAAGATTTACAATAACAGCGTAAATCTTTATGGAACTCAACCCGCAAGCGGTAGCAATGGTACATTTTCAGCAGCGTTATTGGTTTCTTCTTCGGCTGTAACTGGTTTAGATATACGAAATAACGTATTCTCAAATTCTTTAGTTGGCTTAGCTGGCTCCAATTCGCTTGCAATTTGTATTATTGGCACATCCGCTTCATTTGCAAATATTGATAATAATGATTACTTTGCAAGCGGTCCTTATGGAGTTCTTGGTAATATAGGTGGAACATCTTTTGTTGTTGGGAACAACAAAACTACATTAGCTGCATGGCAAACTGCAACGACAAAAGATTTTGCATCGAAAGCAGAAGACCCACTATACACAGCAAATGATGATTTACTTCCAACTTCAATTGCTTCACCACTTGTTCTTTCCGGAGTTCCTCTTCCAGAAGTAACTGTAGATATTTTGGGAAATGAAAGAGGAGAAATGCCAACAATTGGTGCTTATGAAGTAGAAGTTACTGGTTTATTACCTCCAATTCTTGTTGCTCCGTTGAATAATTCAATCGCAGTTCCAAATCAACCGGAATTTTTATGGCAACCTGTTAATTTGGCTGAAAGCTATGGAATTCAAGTTGCAACAGACGTTGATTTTATAAATATTGTTCTCGAACAATGGGGAATAATAGGAACAAGTTTTATACCTGATTTGCCATTACCGGAAACAACACTTCTTTTCTGGAGAGCAACAGGCGAATCTTCTACATTAGATGGTAATTGGTCTCAAGTATGGAGTTTCATTACTCAAGGAACACTTACTGCTCCAGCTCTTGTTTCTCCACTTGATTTATCTACTAATTTACCTAATGATATTGATTTCGTTTGGGAATCCGTTTTTGGAGCAAACCAATATACTTTACAGGTATCTCCTTTTGCTGATTTTTCAGAGATTCAGTATGAATTTACTGGCTTGACTGTAACCAACCAGGTTATAAACGATATGATGATGGCTATGCCATATTTCTGGCGAGTTAATGCAACTAATGGTGTTGATGTAAGCGAATGGTCAAATGTATGGTCTTTATCGACTGGAACATTTACCGCATTGGGTACTGGAACTTCTTATAATTCGACCACCACTTACCCTGCTCCTTATGGCAATTACTGGAAAGGTGCATACCATCAAATTCTTTATACTGCAGATGAATTGACTTCAGCTGGCTTGTCAGCAGGACCTGTTTATGGACTTGGTTTCAATGTTGCTAATGTTAATAATTGCGGTCCATTGGTAAATTATACAATAAAAATTAAGCATACAACTGCAAATGAATTAACTGCATTTGATTTTGAAGGTTGGACTACTGTATTCACTGCAGCAGCATATCAACCATTTAACGGTTGGAATATGCATAATTTTGATGCTCCATTTATCTGGGACGGAGTGTCAAATATAATAATTGATGTATGCTTTAATAATTATCCTAATGATTATTCACGAAATGCAAGTACATATTACACTTCTACTACTTTTACCAGTGTTATTTATAATAGAGATGATAATAATGCAAATGTATGCACTGTCCCAAATAGTTCAAATACATACACTTCTACATATCGTCCAAATACAAGATTTATTATTGACCCCGGAGTTTCATTGATTACTCCTGAAGACGGCGCAATTGCTGTTCAGGTTCCAGTAAATATTGGAGTAACTAATATTGGCTTTGAATTATTCTATGAATACCAATTCTCTTCAACTGAAGAAAATTTTGAAGCTAATATTGTGTATGAAGAAACTACAATTGAAAATACTTTAGAACTTAACTTAGACTATAGCACTACATATTACTGGCGAGCAAGAGCTCTTACCGGATTAGGTTATACTGAATGGTCAGCCATTTGGGAATTTGAAACAGAAAAAGTGTTCTTCGTTGGTGATGGTATAAATTCTAACGCACAGAACGAATATCCTGCACCTTATGGTAACAGATATATGGGTGCAAAGCATCAAATTCTTTATCGTGCTGCTGATTTTATTGCTGCTGGCTTTATGCCGGGTGAAATCAGAGGACTTGCTTTTGATGTTGCCGCAACTAATAGCTGTGCAGTTTTAAATAACTTCTACATCAAGATGAAAGCAGTAACTCAAAATGCTCTTACTACTTTCGACAATACCGGAACTGGCTGGGTTGACGTGATTGCACCAACTGATTACACTCCAGTTGATGGTTGGAATATGCACCGTTTCGATACCCCATTTATTTGGGATGGTGTTTCAAACGTTTTAGTTCAAACTTGTTTCTACACACCAGCAGTATCGTTTAATGCATCTACACGATTTACACAAACAACTTACAACAGCGTTGCAATCAAATATCAAAATGGTAATCCTAATATTTGTGAAGCTACATCGCCAAATACAGTTTCGATGTATCGTCCGAATATTGCATTTATTGGATTTGAACAATTACCAGCTCCTACACTAATTGCACCAGCTGATTTGGCTACAAATGTTCCTGTAATACCAACATTTAGCTGGAACCCAGTTGGTCAAGCTGACCAAATTCAATATGATATTTTAATTGCAGATAATCCAGACTTTACTGACCCGGTTTTATTTGTTGATGACATCCAACAAACTTCTTATCAAATGCCTTTTGCTTTAAACTATAATACTACCTATTATTGGAAAGTAATTGCAGAATCATTAGGCGAGGAATTTATTTCTGATTGGTCTGAAATTTGGTCATTTACAACACAAATTGCAAGTCCAGTTTTAGCACTTCCAGTCAATAATGCAGCTGGTATTTCGCTCTATCCAACTTTATCATGGCTTGAAACAAATGGAGCAGCATCTTATCAGTTACAGGTTTCATTAACAAATACATTTGCTACAACAATTGTTAATGAAGTCGGAATTATTGGCTTAGAGTATTTATTACCAGTAGAACTTACTTTAAATACTAAATATTTCTGGAGAGTCAGAGCAACTGATTTGTTGGGGAATCCGACTAACTGGTCTGACATTTGGAACTTTACAACAATATTAGTAACACCTACTCTTGCTACTCCAATTGATGGAACCACGAGTGAGCCAATTAATACTACATTAACCTGGAACACTTCATTAGGAGCAAATCAATATCAGGTTCAGGTTTCTAATGATGACTTCTTAACAACTGTATTTGATTTAAACACAGCAAATCTTAGTGTAAATGTTTTATTAGAAAACAACACATGGTATATGTGGAGAGTAAGGTCAAGAAATACAGCAAATGGAAATGTTAGCGAATGGACTGAAGCTTGGTCATTCTTGACACAAATTGATGTACCTGTTCTTGTTTCACCAGCAAACGGTGCTATTGGGGTTAATTATCCTATTGCTTCGTTATCATGGGATTTAGTTCCAAATGGTACTCGTTATAATTTAGTTTTAGCTTCAGATGCCAGTTTTGAAAATATATTGGTTGATATGGATTATTATATTAATTCAGCAGAAGTAGATATATTAGAACCATATACTGAATATTTCTGGAAAGTCAGAGCATTTGACGATGATAATAATAATTTCGGAGAATGGTCTGAAACATTTAGCTTCACAACAATTTTTGGTCCTGTTACTTTATTATCACCTGAAAATAATGCCATAAGGCAAATATTGAATCCTGAATTGTCTTGGGAAGCTATTGAAGGAGTTACTTATCAATTACAGGTTTCACCTTATTCTCACTTTGGTATTACAGTAATAAATGAAAGTGGACTAACTGATAATAATTACATTATTTCCAATCCTCTTTCGAATAATCAGAATTATTTCTGGAAAGTAAGAGGAATGCAAGGTGAATTTGTCGGAGCTTGGTCTGAAGTATTTAAATTCAAAACTCTACCTATTGACGAAACACCTTGGGTCGTTACTGAAACTGATAATAGCTCAACTGTTATTATTCCAAATAATGTAGTATCATTAATTGCAGGCCGTGCTATTGCTACTGGTGATGCTATTGGTTTATTCTATAATGATAATGGGACACTCAATTGCGCTGGATATGGGGTTTGGGATGGATTTGAACTACCAATCACAGTTTATGGCGATGATTTAGCTACTCCAATTAAAGACGGATATTCTGTCGGTGAAACATACTTATTTAAAGTATGGGATAATACAGCAAAAGACTTTTACTTTGCTGAAGCAACTTTTACTTCCGGACCAGACAATTATCAAATTGATGCTGTTTCGGTTGTCGCTAGCTTAAACGTTATTAATACTGTTTCTCAGTCAATAGAATTGGATAATGGCTGGAATATGATTTCAAGCTATGTTAATCCAACTGCACCAAATATGGTTAATGTCTTTGCTCCTGTTGTTTCTAGTGTAAAAATTGTGAAAAACGGTGCAGGACAACAGTATATACCGCAGTGGAATATTAATACAATTAATAACTGGAATATAAGACATGGCTATCTTGTATTTATGTTAGCACCGGAAACTCTTCAAATTGAAGGTTCCAAAGTCCAACCTACTTCAACTTCGATATTCCTGCAACAGGGCTGGCGACTAACTTCATACTTACGAGATAATCCGATTGAACCGCAAACAGGCTTTGCCACAATTCTTGACAAACTTGTACTTGCTAAGAACGGAACTGGCGGAATTTATGTTCCACAATTCAATATCAATACTATTGGTAACTTAGTTCCCGGAAGCGGATATAACCTTTACTTATCAGCAAATGATGAATTAATTTATCCAAGTAATGTTATTCAATCAAAAGCTGGTATTAATGACATTACTCCATCTCCAAGAAACTTAGTTCCAAGTATAAGCAATACTGGAAACGACGCTACTCTTATCCTTGAATTAAGCAATAACTTCAATGGGCAGGAAATTGGTGTCTGGAATTCAAAAGGTGAATTGGTAGGTTCCGCTGTTGTTAATAACGGCTCCGCTGCAATTAACATCTGGGGAAATAATGAAGCCACCGAACAAAATGAAGGTGCTTATGAAGGTGAATTCTTAACAGTTAAGAGTTATAATACAGAAAATAACCAATATACTGATTTAAATCTTTATCAGATTAATGAAGTAGTAACAGGTAATTCTTCTGACTTTGTAACTTATTCACAAAATGCAATTTATTTTGCAAAAGCAATTGCAACAAGTGATGCCGTTGCTGGTGAAATGACAATTAAGAACCAGCCAAATCCTTGCTCAAGCAATACAACTATTGAATTTAGCTTGCCTAACGAAGGATTCGTTGAAATAGGATTGTATTCATTAAACGGTCAAAAAGTTGCTCATATAACCAATGCTAACTTTAAAGCCGGTATTCATACTTTGAATTTCGATGCTTCCAATTTGACTTCCGGAACCTACAATTTAATACTTCGTTCCGGCTCCCAACAGGTAAATCAAATTATGCTTATTGTTAAGTAAATTTGAATGAATTTATTAAAGGCAGCCCTTTTGGGGCTGCCTTTCTTATCTTATACCAAATTGCATTCAAAGATACAATTTAAGTGTCATTCTGAACGAAGTGAAGAATCTCACAAATCATTGCTAACACGGAGTTTGAGATTCTTAACTTCGTTCAGAATGACAGACAAACATATTTTATCATTAAAAGCAATTTGGTATTATTTAAAAAAAAGCACAATTAATCAGTGTTTTTTTGGATTTTTTTTAGCTTTTTTTTAACTTTGCTGTTATTTTTTTACTTCTATGGTGTTTTTATTATGCTCAAATTTCATAAATATCTTATTTCAATAATATTTATATTTACATTTATACAATTTAATGTATATTCCAATTTTTATTCACAAAATATCGGACAGTTAAAAAATCAGAATAATATTTATAATGATGAGGTTCTTTACTATTTTTCTTCAGATAATTTTAAACTTCAATTAAAGGAAAATGGTCTTAGTTATGAACTTTATAATGTAATAAATGAAATAGACAAAAATTTTGATTCTAAGAAAATACGCAATAAGTATTATTCAGAAAAGCCACTTAAAAATAATAGTTTTACCACCAAAAAAATTCAATTTGCAAGAGTGGATATTGAATTAGTTGGTGCAAATATCCCTACTGTATTAAATAATAATACAAATAACTATTCAGATGAAATAGTATATTCTGTTTCAAACAATAGCTATAACAGATTGCCAAAATATACTGAGATTATATATAAAAATATTTATAACAAAATTGATATAAAGTTTTATTTTAATAATGAAGGAAAGCCAAAATATGATTTTATAGTAAATCCGGGTGGAAATCCAAATGATATAATTTTTAAGGTGTATGGAACAGATGATATTACTTTAAATAAAGATGAAAAAACAGTTAGTTTTAATACTTATCTTGGCTCAATAAAAGAAGAAATTCCTGAAGCATACACAACTGATAATCTTATATCTGAAAATAAAAAACAGGTTAAAGGGCGTTTTAAAAGAATTGACAATAATGCTTATGGATTTGTTATAAGAAATTACGATAAAAGTAATTATTTGGTAATCGACCCTCAGATATATTGGGGAACATATCTTGGTGGCAGTGATATGGATAATGCTTATGGCGTTACAAGTGATGAGAATGGAAATATTTATACAGCTGGAGAAACATTAAGCACTGATAATATTGCCACACAAGGCGTCTATCAAGGCGAAATAAATGGTTTTATTGATGCTTTTATTAGAAAATATGATAAAAATGGGCAATTAATTTGGTCAACATATTTCGGTGGTGAAGACCACGATTCCGCTTATGGTATAGCTCGTGATTCCGATAACAACATTATTATTTCCGGCTATACGATGAGCGAAACAGGGATTGCGACTGGTGGTGTTTGGCAGGAAAACAATAACGGTGGCTATGGTGATGCTTTTGTTGCTAAGTTTTCTTCAGATGGTGATTTTTTATGGGGGACTTATTTGGGTGGTTCTGATTTTGATTGCTCAAATGCCGTTACTTGCGATAATTTAAATAATGTTTTAATTATTGGATATACTGCCAGTGCTGATTCAATTGCTACTCCCAGTTCTTTTTTAACATCTTATCAAGGTTATGGCGACTCTTTCTTTGCAAAATTTAATTCAATGGGGCAGTTAAACTGGTCTTCCTATTTTGGTTTTGAAGACTACGATACAGGACTTTCGATTTCAGTTGATTCTTCTAATAATATTTTTCTTGCGGGGCAAACTAACAGCTATATGAATATTGCTTCTGAATATTCTTTTCAGGTGGAATTTGGTGGTTTTTCAGATGGCTATTTAGCTAAATTTAATTCTAACGGAAATCAGATTTGGTCAACATACTACGGTGGTGAATTAGATGATGTCTGTTACTCTGTAAAGGTTGACAATTTAAATAATATTTTGATTGCCGGCAATACTAACAGTGAAATTGGTATTGCTTCTACTGATGCTTTCCAAAATGAATTTGCCGGATATGAAGATGGTTTTGTTGCAAAATTTAATAATAATGGAGAACGTCTTTGGGGAACATATTACGGTGGAAGCAACTATGATGGTATCTATTCTGTTTGTAACAATTTAGTTGACGAGGTGTTGATTAGTGGTTTTACATTAAGTCAGAGTAATATATCTACTCCATCTGTGCATCAGGAAAATTTAGCTGGATATGGTTATAATACTGATGGTTTTATTGCTAAATTAGATTCCGCAGGCGAACGTCTTTGGGGAACATATTATGGCGGAGAACAAGATGAATACGTTTATTCAGCAACTAATGATATTTATAACTGCGTTACTATAGTTGGAAATACACAAAGTACTGATGGGATTTCATTTAATTATTCCAATCAACCAGAACTTGCTAATGCTTCAATGGATGGCTTTGTTGCAAAATTTTATAACAATACACAAGAGTTTGATACGTTATCATTATATTTACAAAGTGGCTGGAATACAATTTCGAGCAACGTTATTCCAAGAAATGAAGTTATTGGAGCGGTATTTTTCCCAATCAGAGATAATTTTTTAGTTGCAAAAAATTCCGACGGCTTAATATATGAGCCAAGTGATAGTATAAATGAAATTGGTATCTGGAAAAGTGATGAAGCGTATCAAGTCTTTCTGGACGAACCAGTAGTGCTTCCAGTTATTGGTAAAAGGATTTTACCCGAAGAACATTTATTACATTTAGAAGAAGGTTGGAACTATATACCTTATGTTAGGAGCAGTGATATGAGTATTGCTCTTGCCTTTTCTTCTATTAATAATTTTATTTTAATGATTAAAGATAATGAAGGAAATATTTATTATCCTTTTTATAATTTAGATGGAATTGGAAATCTAACAATAGGCAGTGGATATTATATTTATAATACAAGTCCGGTTGATTTCTATTACCCAGAGAACTAGAAGAAAAATTAATTTTTTTTCATTTTTCATTTTTTTTTCATTTAATTTTCAAATTTTTTATATATTTGATTTTTATTAATAGTAAGGAAATCAATAAAAAGATAAAATATATTTGTATTTTTGAAAAAAAATGAATATTTTTACAAAAAGTGTAAGGTTAAAAATTATTAATAAGTAGATAATATAGATAATAATAATTATAATTAACTTTTTCTCACTATTATGAGGTGTTTAAATATGCGTTACTTACGAATCGCAGCATTATGTGTAGCATTATTGTTTGTCTTTGCACAAGCAGATGCTCAAGCTCCATGGACATGGACTTCTATTACCGCAAATAGCGGTAGTGTAATATTACCTTATGCTAATACTCCAACATTCAATGACGAAGCAATTGCAGTAGGCGATTGGATTGGTGGTTTTGGCACGAATAATCAGTTTTGCGTTGGTGCAGTTCTTTGGGAAGTTAACCAACCCCCACAATTAGCTAACGGATTAACTGTATGGGGCGATGACGACCAGACAACTGTTGTTGATGGTTTAACCGCAGGTGAAATAATTCAGTATAAACTTTGGAGACAAGCTGATGGTCTCGAATATACTGCAGGAGCAGTTACTTATGCAGAAGGTAGCAGCAATACTACAGGTGAATATACAACTAATGGCATTTGGGTGATTGGCTCAATGACATTCGTCGGTGGCTATTCTATTAGCGGTACTATTACTTATGCTAATACTGCAAGTACTCCAATGACAAATACAAACGTTGCCTTAATTTCTGGCGAATTAGTCGTTGCAGAAACAACAACTGACGCTACTGGTGCTTATACTTTTGAAGGCGTTGCTGCTGGTTCTTATACTATTGCTGCTTCAACTGATAAAGCATGGGGAGGTTCAAATAATACTGATGCTATTATGGTTAGAAGACATATTATTGCATATCAGGGATTTCAACTTAATGCAATTCAACAAAAAGCAGCTGATGTTCAAAACAATAATGTTATTAACAATACAGATGCAATTTTAATTGGTCGTAGAGTCGTAGGTGGCGTTATAACTGCATGGACACTTCCTGATTGGGTATTCGAAAAACCAAATGTTGATATCAATAATGCTAATGTAACAGATGTTAACATTAAAGCATTATGTGGCGGTGATGTTAATGGTAGTTATACTCCTCCTCAATAGTAATATTTATTAACATTATAAAGATAGTAATAATTACTATTAGTGGAATTTTATTAACTAACAAGGAAATACAATATGAAAAAAATATTTATATTAGCTTTAGCAATGTTATTTTGCAGCTATTTATCTTATTCACTTCCAACAGTAACTGTTGGAAATGTAGAAGCAAATACTGGAGATGTTATCTCTGTACCTGTTACAATGGATGGTTTTACGGGCATTGATTATGCAGTAAATGGAATTACTATGTTTATTAATTACGATGTTACTAAATTAAGTACTCCAGCATTTACAAATGTTAATGCAACATTGTTTCCAGGTGGTATATCTGAAGTAGGTAACCCAGGTGTTATGGCTTATATTTGGTCAACTGGTGGTGCTGCTGTTAATGTTCCAGATGGTACATTAATTTTTGATTTGCAGTTTACCTATATTGGAACAACTCAAGCAGACTTAACATGGAATATACCACAATGCTTGTTTACAAACGACAATTTAGATGAAATTGTTGTTACTTATAACAATGGTAGTGTTACTCCCATAGTAAACATTTTACCACCAGTTTTAGCTTTACCAGTAAATAATCAAACTAATGTAACTTTAAATCCAAATCTTAGCTGGAATGCTTCTGTAGGTGCTACTTCTTATACTTTACAAGTATCTACATCAAGCGATTTTTCAACTTTTGTTGTTGACCAAAGTGGAATAACAAATACAAATTTTGATTTAACTGGATTAAATTATTTAACAGGTTATTATTGGCGCGCTAACGCTACTGACGGAACTAATACAAGTGTATGGTCAGAAGTATGGCAATTCACTACAATGCAGGGACCAACTTTAGAACCTACTGTTACAGTTGGTTCAGTAGAAGCAAACCCTGGTGATGTTGTTGTAATTCCAGTTACAATGGATGGATTTACAGGGACTGATTATGCCGTAAATGGTATTACAATGTTTATTAATTACGATGTTACTAAATTAAGCAATCCATCATTTACAAATGTTAATGGAACATTATTTCCAGGTGGAATATCTGAAGTAGGAAATCCCGGTGTTATGGCTTATATTTGGTCAACCGGAGGTGCTGCAGTTAATGTTCCAAATGGAACACTTATATTTAATTTACAGTTTACCTATATTGGCACAACTCAAGCAGATTTAACATGGAATATTCCTCAATGCTTGTTTACTAATGACAATTTAGATGAAATAGTTGTTAATTATGTTAATGGTAGTGTTATTCCAACTCCCACACCATTACTTCCACCAGTTCTTGTTTCACCACTAAATGAAGCTTTAAATGTTTCAATAAATCCAACATTAACTTGGGAAGCAAGTGCAAATGCAACTGGCTATAATATTAATGTTTCTACAGATCCAACTTTTGCTACTACTATTGCATTAGAAGCAACTGGAACTTCAATTGATGTTCTCGGATTAAACAGTCAAACAACTTATTATTGGAGAGTAAATGCATATAATGCTAATGAAAACAGTGATTGGTCAACTGTTTGGATGTTTACAACCGGACAACAGTTTACAGGTCCAACTGTTACAATTGGTGAAGTTTCTGCAAATACTGGCGATGTAGTTGTAGTTCCAGTAAGAATGTATAATTTTACTGGTGTTGATTATGCTGTAAATGGTATTACTATGTTTATTAATTATGATGTTACTAAACTAAGCAATCCATCATTTATAGATGTTAATGGAACATTGTTCCCCGGTGGAATATCTGAAGTAGGTAATCCCGGTGTTATGGCTTATATTTGGTCAACCGGTGGTGCAGCAGTTGATGTTCCTCCTGGTACACTTATTTTTAATTTGCAATTTACTTATATTGGTGCAACTCAAGCAGATTTAACATGGAATACTCCACAATGCTTGTTTACTAATGATAATTTAGATGAAATCGTTGTTACTTATATTAACGGTGCAGTTACACCAGGTGGTACTCCACCTCTTCCACCAGTACTCGTTTCACCTTTTGACGGTTCAGTCAATATGCCAAATCCACTTGAATTTACATGGATGGCATCTGAAGGTGCAACAAGCTACTACATTGAATTTTCTGATGTAGAAGATTTTTCAAATGCTTGGGGCGAATGGACAACTGAAACTTCTTATATAGAAGATTTCTGGTACTATGGTGAAACATATTATTGGAGAGTGAAAGCTTCAAACGGTCTCGAAAGCGATTGGTCTGAAGTATGGGATGTTACAATTAATGAATTTGGCGTTCCTACCCTTGCTTCTCCAGTTAACGAAACAATAGGAATTGAACTTATTCCAACATTATCTTGGGAAACAGTTCTTGAAGCAGATGGCTATAATATTGAAGTATCTACAGACCCAACATTTGCTTCTGCAATGCCTTATCAATCACAAGCAACTTCAATTCAAATTGACCCTCTGGAATATTTAACCACATATTACTGGAGAGTAAATGCTTATGATGAATATCAAACAGGCGAATGGTCAACAGTTTGGATGTTTACAACAGAAAACTATCCTATTCTTGCACCAGTTCTTCAGTTACCAGTTGATGGTTCAATAATTGACGACAATTTTGTTGATTTAGTATGGTTAGCAGCAGAAAATGCTACTACTTATAATGTTGAAGTATCAACAGACCCAACATTTGCTATTTCAATACCTTATCAAACATCAGATTTAACAATCAATTTACCTGAATTAGATTGGGAAACAACATATTATTGGAGAGTAAATGGCTTTAATACTGAATATACAAGTGTATGGTCAGAAGTATGGGACTTCACTACCGGCGAAACCCCAGTTCCACCAGCACCACCAGTATTAGTTTCTCCTTTAAATGAAACCATTGATATTCCAGTTGTAGCTTTAACATTAGATTGGAATGCATCAATCGGTGCAGATATCTATGATATTGAATATGCAACTAATGTAGCATTTGAAAATGCTATCCAATTAGAAACAGCAGAAACTTCAATTGATATTTATGATTTAGCATACTTACAAACATACTACTGGCGTGTTAATGCAACAAACCAAAATGGAACAGGCGAATGGTCTGAAGTATGGATGTTTACAACAGCTCCATTTATTCCCCAAGCACCAGTACTTTGCTCACCAGAAAATGGCGCAATTAACATTCCATTACAATCTGATTTAACATGGTATGCTTCCGATGGAGCAGATAGCTATACAATCGAAGTGTCCTGGTTAGAAGATTTCTCTGAAACATTCGGCACAACAACAACCGAATTAACTTATGCAGCAGATTTCTGGTATTACAATTATACCTATTACTGGAGAGTAAAAGCAAATGCAGGTATGTTCTCAAGTGAATGGTCAACAGTATGGACATTGACAACAGAACCAGAATACGTTCCAGCACCAGTATTAGTTACTCCATTAAATGGTTCAACTGGTATTTTAGTAGCTGGTACAGATTTAACCTGGAATTTAGAATTACCAGCAATTGAATCTTACTATGAAGTCGCAACTGATATTAACTTTACAAATATTTTATTCGCTGACTGGACAGATTTAACAACAGTATTTGTTGGTACATTTGATTATGCAACAGAATATTTTTGGCGCGTAAAAGCAAAGAGCGAATTATTGAACGAAAGTGAATGGTCAGAAGTATGGTCATTCATAACAGTAGATTTGCCAGTTCCAGTACCACCAGTATTAGTATCTCCTGTTAATGGCACAATTGACGTTCCACCAGCAGAAGTAGAATTTAACTGGGAAGTAGTTGAAACAGCAGTTGAATATTACTTTGAATTAGCTCATGATGCAGATTTTACAGAAATCCATTATTCTGGAAGCATCATTGTAAATGAAATAACATTATACAATTTAGAACCAGAAGATACTTTCTACTGGAGAGTAAATGCAACAAATGATTTAGGTGGCACAAGCGTTTGGTCAGAAGTTTGGATGTTCACAACATCTGAAGCAGAACCATTCATTTGGACAACAAATACTGGCAATAATGCAACAGTCATTATTCCTTATTTAGCAACACCTACAATCAATACAGTTCCTCTTACCGATGGCGACTGGGTTGGTGCTTATTCACCACTCGGATTCTGTGTTGGCGCAGTAGAATGGACAATTCAACCTCCACCACAAACCGGTAATGGTATCACAGTTTGGGGCGATAACGACCAAACTCCAATTACAGATGGTATGATTGTTGGACAAACAATTGCTTATCAATTATATAAAGCAGAAACACAAACATATTATCCAGTTCCAGCAGAAAATGTAAGCTATTCACAAGGTAATGGTATTTATGCAGTAAATGGTTACTATATCATTAGCGAAATGTCATATACTGATAATTATTATGTTCCTCCAGTTACATTACTTACACCTGAAAACGGTGCAGTAAACGTAGGAATCAACCCAACAGTATTTACATGGGAAGTTACAGTAAATGCAGATATGTATAACATTGAAGTATCAGATGACCCGAATTTCTCATATACAATTGCATTGCAAACCGCAGAAACTTCAATTGAAATTCCCGGTTTGTTAGACAATACAGTATATTACTGGAGAGTAAATGGCTATAATGATAATTATACAGGTGAATGGACATTTCCAGCTTGGAGCTTTACAACAGCACTTCCTTGCCAAGCACCAACCGTTCAGGCAAGAAGTCTAATCTTCTCGAATGTAACAGATAACAACATTAAAGTAAGATGGACACGCGGCGATGGTGATATGGCTTTAGTTGTTGCCTATCCAAACGGCGTTGATGGAACACCGGAACAATTAACAGGTTATATTGCAAACAGCGAATACGGATATGGTTCAATGATTGGAACCGGTTACGTTGTTTATGCAGGCACAGGTGACAGAGTAAATGTTACTGGTTTACTCGGTGGTCATTTATATACTTTTAAAGTATATGAATTTAACTATACTGAATGTATTGCTTACTTACTTGATGATGGAACAAACAACCCAAGAAGTAAATCAACCTTACCACCAAACCCGGTTATTTTACCACTTTCATTAAAGACAGATACTGGCTTTATGGCAGAATGGACATATAACGGCGAAGTAGATTGGTTCGAAATTTACTTATATAATGACGAAGGCAATTTAATTGATATTATTGATGTAGGCGATGAAACCTCATTGTTTATTGATGAATTAACACCTGCTACATTATATTATTATCAAATTATTGCTAATTACGGCGGTTCCTATTCATTCTCAGAAGATGGACCAGCAGTTGCTACTTTAGACGTAGAGCCAATAACAGCTCCTACAAATATGGCAGCAGAACTTGGATTAATTGAGAATACAGTTAATTTAACTTGGGACGTAGCAATTGATGCTGAGAGTTATTTAGTAGTTGCTTATACAAGCGACCCAACAGGAATGCCAATGGATGCAACAGAATACGAATTCGATTCTGACTATTCATTTGCACCAGTTCTTGGTGATGGCAAAGTTGTTTATGTAGGTATGGATAACTTTACAACAGTAACTGGTCTCGAACCATTTGCAGAATACTTCTTTAGAGTATATGCATTTAATGGTGGCATTGAATTTGCTAACACATATCCATTAAATACACACAATTACAATATTGAAGAATACGGTGCAACAAGCATTTGGAACGTGGTATTACCAGCTCCAGTAATGTTAACACCAGACGATAAATGGGAAGAAGGTTTCTCAACATATTGGACTTATGGAATTGACCCGGATTACTTCGAATTAGATGCAAACGGCGATTTATTTGACTTACCAGGTGATATGCGTGATTTTGATATTGATGGTTTATTACCAAATACTCTTTATAACGTAAAAATTAGAGCAAACTATTCAGGTATTGCTTCCGAATGGTCAAATATTGAACAAATCAGAACATTAGCATTAGAACCAGCTCAACCTACAGACTTAGTATTCACAAATATAACTGATGTATCAGCTACATTAACATGGACTAAGTCAACTGACGCAGAAAAGACATTAGTTTTAGCTCATCAATATGGTTTAACTGGTATTCCAGAAGATAATTTTGGTTATCCCGCTGGTAATTCTGCTTATGGCGATGAAACTCAAATGATTGACGGTGCATTTATAGTTTATAACGGCACTGGTAATAATTTTGAACTAACTGGCTTAGTTGCAAGTGGTAATTATTACTTTGAATTATATGCTTATAATGGCGTAGGTATTGAAGGCGATGATATTTTAAATTCATTTAATTATAATATTGTCGAACCATTATTAGGCGATCTTCAAACATCAGTAGCAGCTCCAACAGTTCCTCCAACAAACGTGAACTTCCCAGTAATTGGAACTACACAAATGGATGTTGCTTGGACTCTTGGCGATGGAACATATTCAATCGTTCTTGCTAAAAACAATTCAGCTCCATTTATCGCTCCAACCAATAGTGTAAGCTATAATGCAAATGCACAATTTGGATTTGGTGATATGATTGGTGATGCTTATGTTGTTTATGTCGGAACAGAAGCAAATGTTACTGTTACTGGATTAGCAGAAGGAACAGAATACTACTTTGCAGTTTATACATTCAATGGTTTTGGTGGCGGAACAGTTTATCTTGCAACTCCAGCACTTGGAAACGAAACAACAAAAGCTCCAGCTCCAGAACCACTCGGACAAGACAGAGTTATTTCATTTAGAAATTCTCAGGCAACTCAGGTTAACTTAACATGGTTATTACCAACAAGCGGTGCAGGTGCATACCGCGTTGCCTTAGTAAAAGAAGGTTCATCTTTAGAAATAAATGACTTCCCAGTTGATGGAATGACTTATACAGCAAATGCTACATTCGGGTTAGGTGACCAAGTAGGAAATGCTTATGTAATTTATAATGGTGCTGCAGTTCCTACAATTGCAAATCCATTAACAGTTACTGGCTTA
This sequence comes from uncultured Hyphomicrobiales bacterium, assembly GCA_964499465.1. Classification (GTDB taxonomy): domain Bacteria; phylum Bacteroidota; class Ignavibacteria; order Kapaibacteriales; family UBA2268; genus JAAYJM01. The sequence goes on along the minus strand of CAZCLJ010000030.1, from coordinate 605 downwards.
ACCACTGGAACAACATATCATTTTAGAGTATTTGCTTATAATGTAATTGAACCCGGAACTGAAAACTACAACTTAAACGGTGCAGTATTCAATCCAAGAGAAAAAACTGCTGGTTCAAGAGAAGCAGTTGCTGGCGATGAAAATGATGGTTACGAAGGTAATTCATTATTCAACTTAAGCAACATTGCTCCAAACCCAGTAAAAGACGTTATTAACTTTACTATGAACGTTTATGATGCTCAACCAATGTCTATTGAAGTTTATAACTCCGATGGTCTAAGAGTTCTTTCAGTTCAAGATGGTAAAACAATGAGTATTGGAGAACACAGCTTCTCAATTCCAACAGGAAATATTGCAGCTGGCTTCTATATTCTTAAAGTCTCAACTGGCAGCAGTGAATTCGCAATTCAATCATTTATTGTTATGCCATAATTTTTGTGGAATAACTTTAGATGTTAGTTTCAAGGCGAGCAGTATAAATGCTGCTCGCCTTTTTTTATAAAGTGTTTTTTTATGAAAAATGGTAATAACAGCGCTCTCAATGTCTCGTAGTTTCAGAGCTCCAGATGCCTCGTAGTTTGCTATTTCGCAGTCTTGTCATTCTG
>CAZCLJ010000029.1:16394-26754 GCA_964499465.1 uncultured Hyphomicrobiales bacterium | reverse complement strand
AGAATGACAGGGTAAATTAATGTCATTCCCATTTAAATGAAGCACTTGCTTTATCTGGGGGGTTCATAATGACATCTTTACGTTTGTCTGTCATTCTGAACGAAGTGAAGAATCTCAAACTCTGTGGTAGCAATGACTTGTGAGATTCTTCGCTGCGCTTCAGAATGACAGGGAAAATTAATGTCATTCCCATTTAAATGAAGCACTTGCTTAATCAGGGGGTTACCAATGACAAAGAAAAATTATCAATTATCAATTATCAATTATCAATTGTCAATTATCAATTGTCAATTGTCAATTATCAATTGTCAATTATCAATTATCAATTATCAATTATTTTTCACTCTTGTAAGTTTCACCGGCGCACTCGGTTTATGATGCAATGGAACTTTTTCGTCAATAACTACGCTTGTATCCAGTCCAAATGCTTTGCTTTCAGGTATGCCGATGTTATTAATTAATTCGTGTGCCTTCATTATTAGCTTATCTATAAATTTTAAATCGAAATCATGAGTATGAATTCTATCAATTAAAACGAATTTAAAATCGCCCTGAATTTGATGTTTTCTAAGCGAGGGAAAATTACTAATGATGTCAATTTCTTTAGCCCTAATCATATCCTCAATTACTTTTCTGTATAAAATATTGACCTTTGGATTTATTCTGAAACCCAAAACAAAATCAATACGAAAAACAATATCCGGAACAAGTTGATTGACGAAATACTCCATAGTGCTTGGCTCATCAGTATAATTAATGTGAATGAACCAGTATTTATGAGCGCGTTTAGGAAATTTATTTAAAATGGAATATGTAATTTTATTTTCTATTTCATACATATTATCTGCTTTTGTCAAATAAACTAAATTCTGCGTAAAGTAAGGAATACACTCATCTTTTTGTAAATCGCTAATGGCGGGAAGGTATTTTCTTAAATCAGTAAACTGCATATATCGCTTCTTGATTTCTCTTGCATCGAACCAAACATACATAACTAACGCAAAAATCAAAGAAAGTGCTATAGTAAACCATCCTCCGTGAACAAACTTATTCATATTAGCATATAAAAAAGTAATTTCAATTGTTAAAAAGAACATTAGGAATAGCAAAACCAACAGCATATTTCTTTTTTTGTTGAGCCGAAGATGGTAAGTAACTAAAATTGTTGTGATAATCATAGTTATTGTAATCGCAAGTCCATAAGCAGCTTCCATTTTTGCCGACTCAACGAAATAAAATTCAACGAAGCAGCAAGAGATAAAAAGCAGCCAGTTGATAAAAGGAATATACATTTGTCCTTTTACTTCGGTAGGATGCTCAATTTTTAGTTTAGGCCAGAAATTTAGTTGAATAGCTTCGGAAATCAAGGTGAAAGTTCCGCTTAAAAGTGCCTGACTTGCAATTATTGATGCTAAAGTAGCTAAAATAATTCCGGGCAGCAAAAACCACTCTGGCATAATTGTATAAAATGGATTTGTTAAATCTGTCGTTATTTCTTTATGAGTTAAAACCCAGGCGCCCTGACCTAAGTAATTCAAAATTAGAGTAGTTTTAACGAAAATCCACGATATTTTTATGTTTTTATAACCGCAATGCCCTAAATCGGAATAAAGTGCTTCGGCGCCAGTAGTGCAAAGGAAAACAGCTCCGAGAAGTAAAATTCCTTCAGGAAATTCACTTAGAAACAGATACACATAGTATGGATTAAATGCTTCTAAAATAGCTGGATAATTAATAATTTGGAAAACACCAAGAATTCCAAGCACAGAAAACCAAATCAGCATAATCGGACCAAAAGATTTACCGAGATTCTTTGTTCCAAATTGCTGAGAAAAAAATAGTATTACAAAAATACCAATGACGATTGGAATAACTGAAAGTTCCGGATTAACAGATTTTAAACCTTCAATAGCAGAAGTAACAGTTATTGAAGGAGTTAGCACTCCGTTTGCAAGAAAGGTAGCACCGCCAATAATCGCAAAAACATAAACGTTTTTCTTCTTTTTTCTAAGGAGGGCATAAAGAGAAAAAATTCCGCCTTCGCCGTTGTTGTCAGCTTTTAACGTTATCAATACATATTTAATCGTAGTTTGCAGAGTTAAAGTCCAAATCACACAGGAAATAGCACCGACAATGAAATTATGGCTCAGCCGCGTTCCGTCAATCAATGCGTTCATAACATAAAGCGGAGAAGTTCCAATGTCCCCGTAAACAATTCCCATCGATATGATAATTCCCAGCAATCCGAACTGAGCGTGGCTTTTTTCTAATTTATCAGTTTTTAAGCTATGAGTCGTTGGTTCCATAATTCCTAAATATTCTTCACCAAAAAAAAACAAAAATACAAAAAAAGAGTTTAAAAATTACTTTTGTATTATCCTACATTATTCATAATTAAAAAGTAAATTCTTTTTTACTCATTCCCAAGTTGCACTTGGGAAGGAAGATTTGTAACTTCAGGACTCCAGACCCCATAACGAAAAAAAAGAGTTAGGAGATTTGCCTCGTAAAGAATGATTGCGCAAATTATAACAAAAAGTATGTAATTCTGAAGCGTTGTGAAGAATCTCAAACTCTGTGGTAGCAATGACTTGTGAGATTCTTCGCAACGATTCAGAATGACAAGACTGCGTAATAGCAAACTACGAGGCATCAGGAGCTCATAACTTAAAAAAAATTTCTAAGCCATACTATCAACTTGTTGATCGTATGGCTTGCTTCTCATTTAGTTCATTTTCCCAAAAGTAAACGTCTTAGTTTATATTCGCCTCGGAAGTACCAATAAGAATGAATTATGAAATATCTCAATATGTATCATATCAAAGAGAAAATTATATTATAATTTCTTTGAAATTCAGATTTATTTTCTTAATTTTACTCATAGAAAAAATTATTATTATTTCTTTTTAAGTATATATAACTATTTGTTATTTAACCTATATTATTCATAAATTTAAAAATATATTCAGTAGTTATTGATTATAAATGGTTTGCTTAATATTCTGTTAAAAACTAAGTTTTTTCTCTAATTTTTTTTGTAAATTCTAAAATCGTTACTGAGGCTATTTATCCGATGACTGGGAAGTAATCGGATGAATTATTCAGGTTAATATAAATTTCAAAAAAAATTTAATAATAATGAGTCCACTTTAAAAACGATGATATGTCATTTCCGAGTAATCGGAAATCCACTCCCAGCGTGGTTTATTGATACCTTTTTTTTACGGGTATGGCACTTTTTATTGTGGATTAAATAATCTTATAAGAATCTTATACGTCAATATTTGTAATTTTATATCAAAATAATTTGAAAATGATAAAAATAGAAAATGTTCATAAGAAGTTCAATCCCGGCACAATAAATGAAGTATATGCTTTGCGTGGAGTAAGTATTAATATTGAAGAAGGCGATTTTGTTACTATCATTGGAACCAATGGAAGCGGAAAAACTACATTGCTTAATGCTATTGCCGGTTCTTTCTTTCCCGATACTGGAAAAATAATAATTAATGGCGAAGATGTTACTTTCAATCAGGATTTTAAACGAGCAAAACACATTGCCCGTGTTTTCCAAAATCCGTTTACGGGAACATCTGCAAATATGTCGATTGCAGAAAATCTGCATATTGCCTATTTACGAAATCACCACAAAATGCCTAAACTTGGTTTAAGCAAACACCAACTATCTTATTTTAAAGAAGAAGTCAGGTATTTGGAAATGCAGCTTGAAGACCGCTTAAATGATACAATTGGCACTCTTTCCGGTGGGCAAAGACAAGCCCTCACTTTACTTATGGCTGTTATTAATAAACCAAAAGTGCTGTTGCTTGATGAACATACCGCAGCTCTTGACCCAAAATCCGCTGCTCAGGTTATGAAATTAACTCAGCATTTCGTTGAAAAGAATAATCTTACTTCGGTAATGGTTACTCACTCAATGCAGCAAGCACTTGACTTTGGAAACCGTACCATTATGATGCATAAAGGACAGATTATTGAGAACATTCCTCTTTCTGAAAAAAAATGGCTTACTGTTGATGATTTATTAGAAAAATTCAATAATATCAGAAAAAATGAATTATTAAATCAGGAAATGCTTTCTGAACTGACTGGCGTTTATGCTTAATAGTTCAGGGGAGTTTAGAAATTGTCATTCCGAGGCGAATATAAACTTTTAAGTCATACGATGACTGCCAGTCATACGATGACTTCCGCTTGAAAATAAATTCATTATAAATATATATATATTACATATATTTATATACAAAAAAGCCAAAGTGGTTCATTAGGAAGCGAAGTGAGGAATCTCAATGTCTGTGCTAGTGTAATTATTTATTGAAAACCTGATAAACATTTCTTGTCATTCCGAAACGAAGTGAGGAATCTCAAGTTTCGTGGTAGCAATGACTTGTGAGATTTCTCACTTCGTTGCCAATGACATCTTTTTTATAAAACCAATGAAATACAGAACAGCACTAAGAAATCCCCCCTACCCCCCTTTTTCAAACTAACGATTATACACATCTTTAAAATGTGCTGCTATTCTACTTATCCCGTTAGGGATAAAATATTTGTAACAATACTTTTTTGTGTTTTTGTTATTCCGCAGGAATTAAATATATAATAGCTTTTTTAATATATAATCCCTACGGGATAAGCATAGTCAAGGATTATTCTTGTTACAAATATATAATTCCTACGGAATAATTTTCAAAGATACTAATCCATTTTTTCCCCTTTATTATTAGAACAAATATTTGTGTATAATCGTTAGCTTTGAAAAAGGGGGGTAGGGGAGATTTCTTCAATTCTATTTTCATAAGAACTTATTAATATATGTCATCTCCATTAAATTGAAGCACTTGCTTTATCAGGGGGTTCAAAATGACACTTTAATTATATTTATGAAAGCAACTTGGTATAAAGGGCGATGACATCTTTACTTTTATCCACCAAAACTTTACGAAAGTTAAGAAACTTTCGCAAAGTTAGAAGAACTTACTACTTTCGTAAAGTTTCCCAACTTTGCGAAAGTTAAAAATCTAAACTATCTAAACCTTCTAATCTTTCTAAACCTTATGTCATTTCCATTTAAATGAAGTGGTTTCTTTATCCGTGGGTTTCGAATGACAAAACTGCGAAAGAATAAAAACGAGAGGTAATGAGTTCTATATTTATTCTCCAATAATTTTCACTAAAACTCTTTTCTTTCTTTTGCCGTCAAATTCGCCGTAAAATATTTGCTCCCAAGGTCCGAAATCAAGTTTACCATTTGTTATAGCAACCACTACTTCTCTTCCCATTACCTGCCTTTTCAAATGGGCATCAGCATTGTCTTCGTAGCCATTATGACGATATTGCGAATATGGTTTTTCCGGGGCAAGTTTTTCAAGCCACACTTCATAATCCTGATGCAATCCTGATTCATCATCATTAATAAAAACGCTTGCTGTGATGTGCATTGCATTAACAAGCACCATACCTTCTTTCACTCCGCTTTCTTTTACCCAATTCTCTATTTCTCCTGTAATATTAACAAAAGCCCGGCGTGTGGGAGTATTGTACCATAATTCTTTTCTAAATGATTTCATTTTATTTTAAATTTCTTTTTTTAAAAAAGTAAATATAATAATTTTAAAACTGAATTTATTCAAATACTTTTTAGCAGAAGTTCGGTAGAAATAAAAAAAACAACACTAACCTGTTACAATAAAATACGTTTATTGCAATATCAGAACTCCTGATGCCTCGTAGTTTGTTATTGCGCATTTAATATAGTTCTGATATTAAAAATAATGTAATTTCAAAAAATAGCAAACATATAACTCCTAAATAAATTTAGGAGTTATTCTAATAATTAGAGTAACTCCCAAATTTATTTGGGAGATTAACTGCTCAATCATTCTTTACGAGGTAACTCTACTAACTCCTTTATTTTCGTTATGGGGTCTGGAGTTCTGAATATTATTTTATCTTGTAACTGACTACATTTATCGGTATTACCTGATATTTTTGTGGCAGTTCTACCCCTGCAAGCTATAGCGTTGTAAATTGTAAAACTTATCATATTATGTCATTCTGAAACCCCATATAAAGCAAGAACTTTATTTAAATGGAGATGACAAAAGGTTTAGATAGTTTAGATTTTAAACTTTCGCAAAGTTGGGAAACTTTGCGAAAGTATTAAGTTCTTCTAACTTTGCGAAAGTTTAAAATCAGTTAAAAGCATTTGAACTTAGCGTGGAAAGAGTTTTGTTTACTTTCAACTCCGCAGGAGTGTCCGTTTTGTAGAAATAATGATGAAAAAAAAGAAAAACAACGTAGTTGCGGACAATCTTTACTACAAACAGAACACTCCTACGAAGTTTTGCAAACTCAAAATAATTTTTTATACAAACAAGAAACAACTACGTTGCTTTTTCTTGCACTTTACGAAAGTTTCTTAACTCGTAAAGTTTTGTGGGATAAAAGTAGCGATGTCATTGGTAACGAAGTGAAGAATCCAGAGAATAGTGGTTGCCAATGACATCTTTTCTTGTCATTGGTAAGAAGAGAAGACATAAATAATAACAAGCCATACCATCAACATTTTGACAGTATGGCAATAAAATTTCAGCAATTTTGAAGATGTGGAATTAAATCAATTCTTTAATATCATCTAAATTTAAACCATCAATTTTAACTTGATTATTTGCTACTTTTGTTAGTAAATTTTCGTATTTGATATTGTTAAGTTTAGCAATATTAAGTGAAGAGAGTAATCTTACTTTAGCAATAAGTAGTTTTTCCTCAATTGGTTTACTCAGGAAGTCGTCTGCACCTGCTTCAATAGATTTAATCTGATTAGCAACATCATTTAAGGCAGTAACAATTACCACAGGAATGTGGCTGGTGTGAGCTTGTTCTTTTAATCGCTTAACAGTTTCATATCCATCAAGGCGAGGCATCATTACATCAAGGACAATCGCATCTGGATTTCTTTGTTCAACTTTTTCCAAGCAGTCTATTCCATCATAAGCTTCAGCAGCATCATATCCGTTTGCTTCAAGATATCTACGTAATAGCTTAGTAGTAATTCTGTTATCATCAACAACGAGTATAAATGGTTTTTGCATAAAATTTAACAATTTAATTTAACATATTATTCTGTTTTTTGTTTTTTTATTATTATTTAAAATAACAATTTTCATTTATGGAAAATAAAACAAATATTTTGAAAAAACAACTAAAAACAATATATTTTTCTAAATTAATACTTTTTTAATAAAAAACAAACTCTTAATTTTGCTTTTTTAATTTGTGTAAAAGGAAAAGTATGAAAAGAACAAAAAAAGAACATTACAAAATAGCTTGGCTTCCCGGTGACGGTATCGGAATTGAAGTGCTTGAAGCCGCTAAAATTGTATTGGATAAAGTAAACCTTTCAGCAGAATATATCCACGGCGATATCGGCTGGGAATTCTGGTGCAAAGAAGGAGATGCTTTCCCGGAAAGAACTATTAATTTATTAAAGAACGTTGATGCTGCTATGTTCGGAGCAATTACTTCTAAACCCGTGAAAGCAGCTGAAGCCGAATTAGTCCCTGAATTAAAAGGGAAAGGACTTATTTATCGTTCTCCTATTGTAAGAATGAGACAACTTTTCGATTTATATACTTGCTTACGCCCTACTAAAGCATATCCCGGAAACCCGCTTAATTTCAAAAATGACATTGACATAGTTATGTTTCGTGAAAACACCGAAGACCTCTATTCCGGTGTTGAATTTAACACTGTTCCCGAAGAACTTGCCAGTACCTTATCAAAACTTTCAAAGCCATTCGACAAATTTAAAGATTTAAATAGCAATGAATATGCCATTTCCTGTAAAATTAATACAAAAAAAGGTTCGGAAAAAATTATCCGTGCAGCTTTCGATTTTGCGAAAGAAAATGGCAGAAAAAAAGTGACTATAGTTCATAAGGCAAATGTCGTGCGCGCAACCGATGGTTTATTCCTTGATATTGCAAAAGAAGTTGCTAAGGATTATCCTACTATCATTTTTGATGAAGCAAACATTGACGCTATGACTATGTGGTTGCTCAAAAATCCATATAACTATGACGTCCTTGTTGCTCCAAATCTTTATGGCGATATTATATCTGATTTATGCGCCCAAATGGTCGGCGGACTTGGTTTCGGCTGTTCCGGAAACATTGGTGATGAACTTGCAGTCTTCGAACCAACTCACGGCTCTGCTCCTAAATATTTCGGTCAATATAAAGTGAATCCTATTGCTACTATTTTAGCTGCAAAAATGATGCTGGAATGGCTCGGCGAAGATGAAAAAGCTGCTAAAATTGAAAAAGCTACTGCTGAAGTCATCAAAGAAGGAAAAGTCCGGACTTACGATATGGGTGGTTCTGACAAAACTCTCGACATTGCAAAAGCTATTGCTGATAAAATTTAATTCATTATTCGAATGATGCTCTTTTGTTAAGTAGATAGATATTCCATATCTTCCAGATATGGAATATCTAATCTTTTCTTCTTTCCAGCGTTGAACTTGGAAAAGGGATTAAATAAACCAATGACCAAAAAAATTTTTGAAGATGGATTCTGACATCCGTAATAATGACATATTTACTTATACATTACAAACCTTTCCGAAAGGTAGTGAAACTTTCGGAAAGTAAGAAGATTCAATAATTTCGTAAAAGCTAGATGTCCTACATCTTCGAGGTGTAGGACATCTTTATTCTTTCATAATTTTAAAACTCCAGCCCCTATAACGAAAATAAAGGAATTAGGAAATTTGTCTAGTGTTGTAATTCGTTAAAAGACTTATTATATTGTGTCATTTCGAAACGAAGTGAGAAATCTCACAAGTCATTGCTACTACGGAACTTGAGATTCCTCACTTCGTTTCGGAATGACAAGAAATGTTTATTAGGTTTTCAATAAATTATTACACTAGTAAATAAAAATTTAGCAAATTACCCAGAAAGATGTCATCTCCATTTAAATAAAGGTCTTGCTTTATCTGGCGGTTCGAAATGAGAAGCATTAGAAATATCGAACTACGATGGGTCAGGAGTTCTGAACTTGCTTCTAATAAAAATTTAACAAAAATGAAACTATTCTTAATTTTAAAACGTCAAATGCTTTTTTAATTAAAAATGATTAAATATGTTACGAAATATTGCAATAGTAGGAGCAACCGGTTTAGTAGGAAGAACATTTATTAGTGTTTTGGAAGAACGGAATTTTCCAGTGAAAAATATCAGATTATTTGCTTCAGAACGCTCTGCTGGTAGCTTTATTGATTTTAAAAACGAAAAAATAATTGTAGAAAAATTAGAGCAAAACTGCTTTAAAGAAACTGACATTGCTCTGTTTTCCGCTGGTGGTGCAGTTGCTAAAGAATGGGCGAAGGTTGCAGCTTCTTCCAATTGCATCGCGATTGATAATAGCAGCTATTGGCGTATGTTTCCAGATGTCCCTCTTGTTGTACCGGAAGTGAATCCTGAAGCAGTAAAAGAACATAACGGAATAATAGCAAATCCAAATTGTTCTACCATTCAACTTGTTGTTGCACTTAAACCCATTTCTGATATTTTTATTTTAAAACGCGTAATAGTATCAACCTACCAGTCAATTTCCGGCGCCGGTCAAAAAGGATTAAACCAGTTAAATGCCGAAATCAATGGAACTAAAGTTAATAACCCAATCTCAAAATACAGAATTTCAAACAATTGTATTTTCCACAATTTTGAACCTTCTAGTGATTATACTGTTGAAGAAATTAAAATGATAAATGAAACACGAAAAATACTTGATTTAAAAGAACTGCCTGTTTCCGTTACCTGCGCTAGAATCCCGGTTATTGGCGGACATTGTGAATCTGTAAATTTAGAACTTGAAAAGGACTTTACACTTGAGCAAATAAAAGAAGTTTTATCAAAACAACAAAACCTAATTATTAAAGATAATCCGGAACTTGAAGAATATCCTACACTTCAGGATTCGGAAAATTCTGATTTAGTCTTTGTGGGAAGATTACGCAGGGACTTATCAGTTAAAAATGGTTTACATCTTTGGATAGTTGCAAATAATGTTAGAAAAGGAGCAGCAACAAACGCCATTCAGATAGCTGAGCTGCTATAAAATTTTAACTCACATTTAAAAAACAAGAACAAGCCATACGTTCAACAAGTTGTTCATATGGCTTTTTTTATATCTTCTTCACAAGTTCTACCTGAAAAGTTGAAGTATTTGTCTTGCCATTTTCATCTCTTTCCCAATTTGTATTTTGAAAAAAGCTAAAGCAACGTAGTTGCGTTATCGTAATAGATATGAAAAATCACACACACAGAAAATC
>CAZCLJ010000029.1:0-16294 GCA_964499465.1 uncultured Hyphomicrobiales bacterium | reverse complement strand
TTTAGTTATGATGTCAGAACCTTGATTTGTTGGATTATTGGATTTCTTGATTAATTGTTAATTGTTAATTGTTAATTGTAATAATCAAGTAATCTTTAAATCCTTTTAATCAAGGTTCAAAAACTTATGGAATATAATATAATCCCTTGCGGAATAAAAGAAAAAGATTATTTTTGTGAAATATTATGATTAATGATTAATGATTAATGATTAATGATTAATAGCCGATAGCTGATTGCTGACAACTGATTGCTGATTGCTGATTGCTGATTGCTGATTGCTGATAGCCGATAGCCGATAGCTGATTGCTGATTGCTGATTGCTGATAGCCGATAGCCGATAGCCAGATTTTTCGCTACGCTGCTAATGATAATTTTTAGAAATCCATTTTATTTATAAAAAATGAGGTGTTTGATGAGAATTTTTTATTTTGTTGCAGTCTTTATTCTGTTCCTTAATTTTTCATCGTTTAGCACAGAAAAAGTATTAACTTCATTCAATATTGATGCGATTGATGCTGGAGGAGTGTATTCACGGGCGAATATAGGAATAAATTATTCGGGTAACGTATTCTATGTCTTTTACCCTGCTTTTTATAGTCCAGCATTTGGGCAAAATATTCAGAGGATAAAAGCTCATAAAATGACGCTCCAAACTGACGGTTCAATAAAAGGAAATGAACAGACAGATTTAAACGATATTTGCTTTCCTGCTACCTGTGCTTACTTCCAGAACAAAATTTTCCTTATAGGACAAGCAAACCAGGATATTAAAGGAACACTTGTTTATAAGACTTTTGATGGGAGTAATTGGTCAGTTGCTCAAAAACTTCCTAATAATATTTCAACTTACGTTGATTTAGCTCTTTTTGAGTTAAATGCTAAACTCTACCTCCTTTATAAATATACTGACGGCTCAATTAGGATGACAATCAGTGCAGATGGCACAAATTGGTCAGAATATAAGGAAATAAAATCAGCTTGGCTTGATGCAAACCATGGCTCTATTTCAGCTTGTATTTTTTCAGATAATGATAATAAACCCAAAATATTTTATACTTTTACAAATAAAGATAATTCAATAATATTTTGTGAGATATTAAATGAAAATGGAGACAGAGTTCGTGGAAATCAAATTGATGTTGCTGTTAATAATGTTTCTTGCGTTCAAGGTTCTTCTCAAAATGGTAGAAATGGGAATATTATACAAATATTTTATTCCAATCAGGATAACAATCATAATATAAAAAAAATTGAGTATTCAATTAGTGAAGATAACTTTTCTGCACCGGAAGAACTTGATTTTGGAATTTCAGGTGCAAAATTTTTCGGTAACACAAGTGATTATATTTCTGGAACTTTGTATGCTTTTCAACAAATTAATCAGGATACAAACCAGAAGTATATAATAAATTATATTGCAAGGTTTTACAATAATAGCCAAAATGAATATTTAAGAGACATTAGGTTTTATACCTGGAAATCTGATTTTTTCAAGCGAGACAAAAACTATCTTCAAGAAGGTGATGAAATGACTGATTATGAACCTGTTCCAGCACTTTGCAAATTAGTTGGTGTGATTGAAGGACCGCCACCTTACACTGCGAATGGCTATGATTTTAATGAATGGGGCAAAATCGGTTACTTTCCGCCTTCTGCATTAGAATATGGCACTACCGCTACTTCATCAACTGAAAGCACTACCTCAATAAAAACCGACTTAAATGTTAATGCAAATATTTGGAATATTTGTGGCGGTTTCCAATATTCTGCTGAAGATATAACAACTGAAAGCATTTCTAAAGTAATCTCACAAAACATTTCGATTGAGCCAACTAAAGAAGTTGGTTATGGATATAGAATTTTTCTAAAACCAATAATACAAAGAAAAAAATATTTTTTATTCGATTGGGATAATAAGTATTTAAATCTTTCTTATTATTTATTTAAATTCTTTGGACCTTTTGTTGTTTATGAACCTTATAAATTAAGTGAAAATCCAGAAGGGATTGTACCACAAGATATTTATACATATTTGAACAGAAAAAGAAATTTTAATGCTTATTCTTCAAAAATAGATTTAGACTTCGAGTGGAGTATCGGTTCAAGCCAAACAGATGTTTTTAGTTTCGAAAATACAATAGAACATTCATCTTCCTCAGCTACTTCCATAAATGTCGGATTTGACGCAGAGTTTGGTGAAATCTTCAAAGTAAATATTGATTACGGATATGAAATTAATTATCAGATTAATTCTATTAGTTCATTCACAACTGATTTCGCTTTAAAATTTTATTGTCCCGGAGATGTAAATGATTCAACTCATATTAAATATTTTGCTGGTAAAATGTTTTGGTTGTTGCCAACTAAAAATATGGATAGTTGGTGGCTTCCTAACGATTTCGTAAAGGATTCTGCATGGTTAATAACTTACGATTTATCAGATATTTCAAATGATGTTGGCGGAAATTCAGTAAATTATAATACAAGTGAAGAAATATTTCAAGTTTTTCCAAATCCTTCCAACACTAATTTTGAAATATTAGTAAATTTGCCAAATGCTACAAAAGCAGATATTTTCATTTCAGATATTTTAGGAAATGTTGTTAAAGAAATTAAAGATATTTCACTTATTGAAGGCAAAAAAAGAATTATTTGGAATACTAATGAAATTGCTGATAATTATATAAATTCCGGAATATACTTTATTAATCTAAGAGCTAACAATATTAACTACACAAAAAAAATTAGTTTAATCAAATAAGGAGGTGCAAGATGAAATCAATAATTTATTTGCTCGGCATTTTTGTTTTATCAAGTGTTGCCTTTTCAAGTGTATTTAAAACTTCTTTATCAAACGAAAATTATTACAATAATCCATTAAATTATAGTACGCAGATTAGTTGTTTTTTTGATGGCTATGTTTATTATTTAGGTCCTACAGAAAGAAACCCAAATAATGTTTTAAAATTTCAAATTAATAATGATAATACTGTTACAGATTTTTCTAATACAGAAAATATTTCATTGAGACCTACAGCACTGTCTTCCTCTTTTTGTGTATTTGATGGTGTGCTTTATCTTTTTTCCAACTTTAACAAAATGGGTAATTTTGGTTATATTTATCGCACTGGTCAATGGAACTTTGATGAAAACAATAATTATCAATATTTTCCAGTTAATACTGCAAGTGACGTCCAGCGTGTTGCTGCCGCTACAATTAACGATACATTAGGTCTTTTCTATGTTGATTTTTATGGTAAACTCTATTACAAATATATGACAACTGATAAGAATTGGGCTGAAGATGTTTATATTTCTTCTGGAAATATTCTAACCCCACCTGATGAATATTTTGATTACAATACTTATGGCAATATTTCTTGTATTTCTACAAAAATAGATAATCAAAACTATTATATTTTAGCAATAACTGATGGTTACCATCAAAAATTGCATTTTTATTTTATTGATTCTAAAGGTAGTTTAATTGATAGCACAAACTATCAATCAGATATTTTAATATTAAATGCATCTTTAATTTCCGGTACTTTAGAAGGTGGAGCTGGAGGTAAGTTAGTCCAATGTTTCTTTTCCTCTTATAATGGCTTTAGTAATAATAAAAAAATATTCAAAATTGAATTTAATCCGAAAGAAAAAAAATTTAATAATCTTGAAGAATTAGATTTGTCTAATTTATCGAATTCTATTGTGGATATTGATTATAAAACTTTTATTCCAACTGCTTCCTATTTCGTTGATAATTCGAGTTTAAGCGATACTATAAACAGAAAAATTATGCTAACTACTATGATTTTTAGTGAAAATATAATTAGTTATGATATGCAATATATGGTAAATGTGTGGAATTCAGACAAACTTCAATTAATATCAGAAATAAAAGATACTGTAATAAATAGTTTTGAAAGGTTAATAGGGATAATAGAAGGAGTGCCACCTTTTACTCTAAATGGGTATAATATGGACGATATTACTACTTTAGGTTTTGGAGACTGCTCCAGTATTAATTTAGGTAAAACTTACGAGCATTCTTCAATTTCAAAAAATGGTTTCCAATCAACTGTAAATTTAAAAGCTGATATATTCGGTTTTTCTTCTGAATTTGGTAAAATATCCTCACAGGAAAACTCATATACCAGTGATTTTGAACATTCAACTTCTGTTTCTTTAGACCCTTATTCCGGAGAATTACTCAAGAAAGTGTTATTAATACCTCATTTTAATAAGAAAATATTTAAAGTTACTGATTTTAATGGCACTCCTATTGATACTATTGCCTCAATTAGTTGCACTAAAACAACATTTTCTTACCGCTCCGATTTACTTTCTAAATCAGACCCATACTTAAAATATAATGATATTACTACTTATTTGAACAGAAATATTGATTTTGATTTGTATAACCACATATACGAAACAGCATTTCAATGTATTGTCGGAACAAAAACATCGAATCAGCTTTCGATTGAAAAAGAAAATACATATACCCATTCTCAAACATATTCATATACTCTTTCACAAGATGATACTCCTGAAGAAACAGAAGCATTTGAATTTTTTAAATTATCTGATAACAACGAATTTAAATTTTCAACTGAAATTACAACAACAACTAAAATGGGTAATGAATTAGACTTAACGTTGCATTGCCCCGGCGGAGACAAAGAAGGAGAAATTGAAAACTACATTGGTTTGTTTCATTGGCTTGACTTTACGCCCGGACAAAACAACTGGTGGGTGCTTGATGGATATGATGATGACAAACCATGGTGTATGACTTATGAGATTTTTTCTATTAAAAATTTCAAAAAGAAGTAGAAATAGAATAATTTTGAAAGAAAAAAACTGTCCCGCATGGGATTGAATTATACAAACACATAATATGAAATGAAAAAGATGTACTCCACTTGGGAAAGTGGAGTACATCTAATAAAAAATAGCAACGTAGTTGCGTTATCGTAATAGATATGAAAAATCACACACACAGAAAATCTCGTAGAGATAATATCACTCCTACGGAGTTCATTCGTTCTTTGTTTTCCTTTGCTATTACGATAACACATCTACGATGTTTTTTCTTCTTAAATTCAACTTGGAAAAGAGATTGAAATGCTTTTTGAACTATGATTTATTTGATTCTTTTGATTAAGATGATTTTCTTTAGTTATGATGTCAGAACCTTGATTTGTTGGATTATTGGATTTCTTGATTAATAAAGAAAAGAATAATCAGGAAATCATTTAAATCACAAAAATCACAGTTCAGAGACTAATCAATTTCAAAAAAATATAATTCCTCTTGATTCGTAATTATTTTCTTTTTACTTTTGAAATAATTGATGTTGCTATTTGTTTATTTATTATTTTTAATAAAACGAAATAATTGTTCGATTGTTTAAAAATAATAAACAGGAATATAATTTTTTTAATCAATTATATACAATTTATCATTAGCAATATAAATCTTATATAAGAATTATACAGCTATAAGCACGATTTACTCAACTAAAGGCAAGATTTGTTCAACGAAAGATAAGATTTACTCAGCTAAAGGTAAGATTCCTTCAACGAAAGGTAAGATTTATACCAAGTTGCTTTTAAAGATAAAATATGTTTGTCTGTCATTCCGAAACGAAGTGAGGAATCTCAAATTCTGTGGTAGCAATGACTTGAGAGATTTCTCACTTCGTTTCGAAATGACATCTTTAATTGTATCTTTGAATGCAACTTGGTATTACTCAACAAAAAGTAAGAAATATTCAGCTAATGAACATTTTTATATTTTAGTTCTAAAAATTGACACTTTTTGAAATCAATCAAATTATTTAATAAATCTAAAATTAATTATGAATAAATTTACTGATTGGGTTATAGTTGGTCTTGGAAATCCAGAGCTAAAATATTTAGCAAGCAGGCATAATGTCGGTTGGATGGTAGCTATCGAATTTGCTTCACGTTGCAAAAAATATTCTTTCAAACATACTGATTGTTATTACTATACTCAAATTCAGGTAGAAAAGCAATCTGTTTTGGTTGTGCTTCCAACTACCTATATGAATAATTCCGGTATTGCTGTAAAAAACATAATAGAGCAGTATTCTGTTTCAACAGAAAGAATTATTGTTGTCGTTGATGAAATCAATTTTCCTATCGGCTATCTTAATTTAAAAATTAATAAAGGAAATGGCGGTCATAATGGGATTTTATCTATCATTCAGGAAATCGGCACCTTTGATTTTTATAGATTAAGATGTGGAGTTGCAAGAGAATTTGAAGAAGGCGAGCTCGGTAAATATGTCCTATCAAATTTTTACCCAAATGAAATTGATGCAAGAAATCAAATGCTCGAAAAAGCTGTTGATTCCTTACTACATACTTTTAAAGTTGGAATCGAAAAAGCAATTCCGGATATAAATTCAGAAAAGCCCTTTAAAATATAATTATTAATTATTAATTATTAATTATTAATTGTTAATTGTTAATTGTTAATTGGGTTATTGGGTTATTAAGTTATTGGGTTATTGGGTTATTAGGTTATTGGGTTATTAAGTT
This sequence comes from uncultured Hyphomicrobiales bacterium, assembly GCA_964499465.1. Classification (GTDB taxonomy): domain Bacteria; phylum Bacteroidota; class Ignavibacteria; order Kapaibacteriales; family UBA2268; genus JAAYJM01. Next base: position 9,723 of record CAZCLJ010000029.1, on the reverse strand, counting down.
ATTGGGTTATTAAGTTATTGGGTTATTGGGTTATTAAGTTATTGGGTTATTAAGTTATTAAGTTATTGGGTTATTGGGTTATTAGGTTATTAGGTTATTAGGTTATTGGAAAACTAATGACCAATGACCAATGACCAATGACCAATGACTAATTGCCAAAAACTGATAGCTGATATCCGATAGCTGAAAACCATAAACCATAAACCGATAGCCGACAGCCGACAGCCGACAGCCGACAGCCGATAGCCGACAGCCGACAGCCGACAGCTAATTTCAAAACTTTTTGAATTCTTAATTCACTCCCCCCTATTTTTCTGTTATTATATTTTTGCAAATTTTAGTATATTGGAAAAAAAATTCTTACATATTTAAAAAGATTAGTATGAAAGAGTTTGAGTAATTAATAATATGTCAATATTTGTTGATATTGGCTTTTTTTATATAAAAGAAAGGTAAAAAATGCAAAAAATAATCAAATCCACAATTCTATTATTCGCATTAATAATAACATCAATTAACGTATATCCCTGCACAAATTTTATAGTAACCAAAGGTGCTTCTGCAGACGGTTCTGTAATGGTAACTTACAATGCAGATGCTGGCGGTTTTATGGAGCCGCTCTACTTTTCACCCGCTCAAAAACATACTGAAGAATTTGTTGACGTTTATGAATGGGACAGCGATAAACATTTGGGTAAAATCAAACAAGTTCCTTATACTTATAATGTTGTTGGCAATATAAATGAATACCAGGTTGCAATAGGCGAAACTACTTTTACCGGACGCGAAGAACTCCGCGATACCAACGGTTTAGTTGATTATGGAAGCTTAATTTATCTTGCATTGCAGCGTTCAAAAACAGCCCGTGAAGCACTAAAAGTTATGACAGATTTAGTAGCTGAATATGGTTACTATAGCACTGGCGAATCTTTTTCTGTTGCTGATGCAAACGAAGTTTGGATTTTAGAAATGATTAGCAAAGGTCCTAACAACAAAGGAGCCGTTTGGGTAGCAGTGCGTATTCCCGATGGTTATGTTTCTGCACACGCAAACCAGGCACGCATCCGTGAATTTCCTTTAAACGACAAAGAAAATTGTATTTATTCTCCGGATGTTATTGATTTTGCAATTAAAAAAGGTTATTATGACCCAAAATCAGGCAAAAGATTTAGTTTTGTTGATGCATATTGTCCGCTTGACCCCGGTGGAGCATTGTATTGCGAAGGAAGGATATGGAGTTTGTTTAGACGTGCAGCACCATCACTTAATTTAAAAGATGATTACTGGCGTGCTGTTAAAGGAGCCGAACCATATCCACTTTTCATCAAACCAGATAAAAAACTAAATGTGCAGGATGTAATCTCTTTGATGCGTGACCATTTTGAAGGAACAGAATACGATATGACAAAAGGGCTTGCAGCAGAGCCATTCGGAAATCCTTACCGCTGGAAACCACTTGAGTTCAAAATTGAAGGCGATTCTATGACTTATGGCTGGGAACGCCCAATTACTTCACAGCAATCCGCTTTTACTTTCGTTACCCAGGCACGCTCTAATCTTCCTAACCATATCGGCGGAATTATGTGGTATGGCGTTGATGATAATTACTCAAATGTTTATATTCCTTTGTATTGCAGTATGAAAGATATTCCACCCTCTTTTACAGGTGGAAGCATTCAGAAATTTGATTTCAATAAGGGTTTCTGGGTATTCAATTTAGTTGCAAATCTTGCTTATACTAAATATTCCTATATAATTAAAGAAATCCAACCAGTTCAAAAGGAATTGGAAGATAAATTTTTTGCATATCAACCCGCAATAGAACAAGCTGCTTTGGAATTAAATAAAAAAGATGCTGAACTTGCAAGGGATTACTTGACCGAATATTCTATAAATCAATCTGAAATTACAGTTGCACGCTGGCAGGAACTTTGGAAGTATCTTGTTGTTAGATATAATGACGGCTATATTAATGATGTGAACGTTGAAAGAGGCAGACATCCAAAGGGCGTCGGCTATGGAAAAGATTTCTTCAAACGCGTTGTTAAAGAAAGACCCGGTTACTATGATGTAAAATGGAAATAGTATCACTTTTTTGAGGTTAAAGTGAAAATTACAAAAGCTTGGGAATTAGTGGATTTGATTACTCTTTCTTATATCAAATCTTCTAATTCCAAGGTTATAATTAAAATAATTGACAGCTATAATTCTTTACAGGATTTTGTTGACGATGGTGGGCTTTTGAAATATTTTAATAATATTGAAGAACTTTATCATAATCCAATTGACGAAGCAAAGGATTTAGCTCATCAGCAATTAGAAATCTGTTCCAATAATCAAATTAATATTTTGACTATTTGGGACGAGAACTATCCTGTTTCTTTGCTTAATATTGACTACCCCCCTCCAATACTTTTCTACAAAGGGATATTGCAAAGTACTGAACAAAACGTAATTTCGATAGTCGGCACCAGAAAAAATACTGTCTATGGCAAACTCGTTACAGAAGATTTCGCTACATATTTTGCAAATCATAATATAATAGTTTGCAGTGGATTAGCGTTTGGCATTGATACTATTGCACATCTTTCTACAATTGAAAACCACGGAATTACTTATGCAGTAATTGCATCTGGTTTAGACAAGTATTATACTGGAATGACTGCAAAAAATGCAAATAAAATTCTTGAAGCCGGCGGGGCTGTTTTTTCTGAATACAAATGCGGTGTTGTTGCTCGTCCGGGCTATTTCCCTCAACGCAACAGAATAATTTCCGGTTTGGCTAAAGCAGTAATAGTAATTGAATGTGCTGAAAAAAGTGGTGCCTTGATTACTGCAAAATTTGCTTTCAATCAAGGTCGAGAGGTTTTCGCCGTTCCGGGAAATATCAACTCCGAAAAAAGCAAGGGAACTAATCTATTAATAAAGAATGATGTTGCAGCACCTGCATTGTCGCCAGAACAAGTATTGCTTGATTTAAATCTAATTAGTTCAGACAAGCTAAATTTTGAGAAAGTAGAAATTATCTTTGATACTCCACAGGAAAAAATCGTTTATGATAACCTGAATTTCGAGCCGAAGCATATTGATACTATTTTGCAGGAAACCGAATTGGATATTTCTGAACTTTTAGTTTCCTTACTTAATTTAGAATTTCGTAATCTGGTTAAACAATTACCGGGCAAATATTATTTGCTGCAGAAGTGATTTTTAGCTGTCGGCTGTTAGCTTATAGGTTATTAGGTTATTAGGTTATTGGGAATTAGGGATTGGAGATTGGGAATTTGTCATTTTTAATTTGTTATTAGTCATTAGTCATTAGTCATTAGTCATTAGTTATTAGTAAAGTAAAAAATACTAATGACTAATGACCAATAACTACAGAACTCCTGAACCCATAACGAAAATAAAGGAGTTAGGAGATTTGCCTCGTAAAAAACAATTTCGCATTTAGCAATTAATATTTTATTAGTTATTGGTCATTAGTCATTAGTCATTAGTCATTGGTTATTGGTTATTAGTATCTAATGACTAATGACGAATAACGAAAGACCTATTGGAAATACTTATATTAAAATTTAATTTCTTATTATAAAATATGCGAAATACCAAACTACGAGGGGTCAGGAGTTCTGAACTAATAACTAAAACCAACTTCCGACTACCAATAACCCAATAACTTAATAACCCAATAACCCAATAACTTAATGACCTAATAACCAATAACCCAATAACCTAATAACCCAATAACTTAATAACCCAATAACCTAATAACCTAATAACCTAATAACCTAATAACCTAATAACCTAATAACCCAATAACTTAATAACCCAATAACCCAGTAACTTAATAACCAGAGTTTGAACTAAACAATTTCAACCTTTTCATCAACTGCAAAACCTTTTTCAGTGCTTTTGATTGTAGCAGCTTGTATGAAAGCATCATGCTCGAAAAAAAGGATTGCTTTCTCTTCATAAATTTGAGGAAGTAAATGCTTTTTTTCTTCAATTACTTTCAAAGGGAAATTATCAAATCCCATTGAAAATGAAAAAGGCAGATGAACAGCTGTTGGAATAGTATCTGCAAGATAATACAAAGTTTTATCTTGATTAGAAATTCTCAGCATTTGCATTGCCTGGGTGTGTCCGTAAGCAGTAATAATAGAAATTCCGTCAAATAGCACCCCTTCCCCATCAATTACTTCAAGTTGATTACGCTCAATTAGTGGCTCGTAGTTATCTGGAATAAATGATGCACTATCTTTTTCAGTTGGATTTTTTGCCCAGTCAAGCTGTTCCTTTTGAATATAATATTTGGCATTTGGAAATGTAGGGACAGCTCTATCATCCTGAATAATGGTTGCTCCGCCGGAGTGGTCAAAATGCAGATGAGTTAAAATTACATCTGTAACCTGCCCTGCTTCAATGTTTTGTAACTTCAATGCGTTTAATATTGAAGATTTTTCTCTGTCTAAATTGTATAAATTAGCAAATTTATCGCTGAATTTATTCCCATTTCCAGTATCAATCAAAAGTATTCTGTCATCAAACTGAACAAGCAAGGGACGAGCAGCAAGCGGAATGCGGTTTTGCTCATCTCCCCTGTCATATTTTCGCTGCCAAAGTGCTTTCGGAACAATACCGAACATTGAACCACCATCTAAACCGAAAATCCCTGTTTCAATAGCATTGATTTTAAATTTTCCTAAATTCATAACTCTTTTTAATTATAAAAAAAACTATTTAAAACACGGATTTAATCGAAAAATATTTTTTTTCTTTCAAAAAGTAGCAAAATTTATAAGTATCATTTGGTCAATGCAAAAAATAATAAAATATTGAGTTAACCAGAGATTTGATTATTCTTTATAAGGGATTACAATCCATTGTTAGATAGATATTCCATATCTGCCAGATATGGAATATCTATTCTTTTCTTCGTTTTCATATGCAACTTTTAAAAGAGATAATATAGCATCTATTTTCTTGTTATGCTATCAACTTGTTGATAGTATAACTTGTTTCCTTTTACTTTCGTAAAGTTTCTTAACTTTGCGAAAGTTAACCTTCTAAACCTTCTAATCTTTCTAAACCTTCTAATCTTAATTACCCCTCTAAAGCAACAGAAGAACTTTATTTAAATAACAGGTATTATAATCCAGCATAGCTCTGCTATTATAGATATAATTATTATGCAGGAAGTAATTAAAAGAATTTGCGAATTTTGTTTGAAACTTGTTGGAAGTAATAAAATCGAAGGTAATAAAAAATGAAATATAGAAATGAAATAAAACAAGTATTGATAAACACCAACCATTCGTAAATCAAGAAATATTATTTCCTTAGGCAAATTTCCATACATAATAATAAGTATTTGAATATAAAAAAGATAAGCCCAAAAGAAATTAATACCAAAAATCAGTTTACCAATATTTTCCAATTCATTTTCATCTTTACAAATTCTTTTCGATTTTTTTATGTCAATTATTCTCATAATAATTGCTAAACAAATCGAAGTAATATAGCTTATTGAAATAAAGTAGATTCCCCAAATGGCACTGCTCCAACCGTTTTGAATTGACATTAGCAAATCAATTCCATAAAAATTTCCGATTATAAACAAAAGAACAAGATAAATTGAAGGATATTTTAACTGCTTTTTTGTAGATGAATTTGAAAACGTTTTTAAATTGAATCCGGATAATTTGAATAAAATAAAAATAAATGAAACGCAGTAAAGTATTGTTCTTATTAGAATAAAGTTATGATTATAATATATCAGTAAAAAATTATTATTTAAATGCAATTTATTAAAATAATTTTCAATATTTCCAATAAAAATCAAATCGAAAATAATTGGTAATAAAAAAATTAAAAGCAATAAAAGTTGAAGATTTAAAGATTTATGTGCAATTTCCTCAATTTTTTCACTCCAGTGAGAATGGAAAAATCTTTGAAAAAGCAGGAAAAATGTAGTTCCAACAAATGAAACAGAAAAGAAGGAAAGCATTATATAATAAATAGAAAAAAGCATTATTTTCCCTGTAAAAATCTAACATAATGAACAATGCACCAACGGTCTTCAGGCACTAATTTATCTCCAACTCCAAACATTGCATTTTGCCCAACAGAAATAACATGAAAAATTCTTTCGTCTGGAAATTCCAGTGTCTCTTTTCGTAAATAGCTTGGAGGAGCTGGAAAACCTTCTTCATCTTGAGCAAGTTTTGGTTTTGTAATGATTAAACCGTTTGCTGTGCCTTCTGTCCCATGGCAATGAACGCAATAGGTCTCAAATTTGAGCTTACCTCGTTTCAAAACGAATTCGTTTCGTTTTAAAGGATTATTTAAATTTGCAATTGCCTCATCAAATTCGATTTGCGAATAAATATACTTTTGTTTATTGAAAGCCCTGCTTCTACTATCGGGAGTTAAAATTGATGTGCTGTCTTTTAATTTTGTATTTAAATTTTGTGGTTTAGCGCGGTAATTCAAATCCATATCTGAAAACATTTCAAACGGCTCATTTTCTGAAAATCCAGACAACAGATTATACTTTATTAAAAGCACATATAATAATAATAAAAATGGTATTGTTGCTATTACTATTTTTAATATTTTCCAAATTATTTTCATTAATAAAATTTATTATTTCAAATATTTTAAAATTAAACAATTTTTCTGAAATGACTTATCATTAATGATAGAAATGATAGAATGAGCTCATTTTTTAATAAAAAAAAATCTGCCGTTTTACCGGCAGATTTTATTTAAAGGTTTTTCAAATGAAAAAGTCTTTTTTACTCGCATTTAAAATTAATAAAAAAAAGAATAATAAACAAGAAAAAAAAATATTATTTTTAAAATTATTTTAAAATTCATATTTTCGTTAAATTTGTATTGAATAAAAGCTATATGATGAAATGATAAACGATAAGTGATTAATGATAAGTGATAAATGACCGATAGCTGAAAACTGATGGTCTAGGGCTTGATTACATTAATTGTATACTATTGAGTGTCATTCTGAACGAAGTAAAGAATCCAGAAAATTTTTTTGAACCACTACTCTCTGGATTCTTCACTTCGTTCAGAATGACCGACAAAAGTAAAGATGTAATTGGCAACGAAGGTAAGAATCTCACAAGTCATTGCTACCACAGAACTTGAGATTCTTCACTTCGTTCAGAATGACAAAACAATTTGAAATTTTAAAACTCTCTATAAACAAACAAAACAAATAAACAATTAAACGAATCAACAAATCAACCTACAATCAAATCAACAATTAAACAAATCAACAATTAAACAAATCAACCAAATATGATAGATAACAACGACTTAATCCTTGAAGGCAAACGAGTAATAAACGAAGAAATTACTGCTCTTCAGGAAATTTGCAGCCGGCTAGATAATCGCTTTGCCGAAGCTGTTAAACAGATAATTTCATCAAAAAATTTAATTACTACAGGTGTCGGGAAATCCGGTATAGTTGCAAAAAAAATAGCTGCTACACTGACAAGCATAGGCACACCAGCTTTTTTCCTTCATCCAGTCGAGGCACTGCACGGTGATATTGGAATTGTTAGCGAAGAGGACACAATTTTAATGCTTTCAAAAAGCGGTTCAACTGACGAGTTAGTGCGGCTTGTTCCATTTATAAAAAGCCGTAATGCTAAAATAATTTCAATTGTTTGCAATATGAAATCTTTTCTAGCAGAGCATAGCGATATAGTTTTAGATGCGACAATACAAAAGGAAGCATGCCCACTGAACCTTGTTCCTACTTCAAGCACCACGGTATCGCTAGCAATTGGCGATGCGATTGCTTCAAGTATTATGAAATTTAAGGAAATTACGACTATTGATTTTTCTCGCCAACATCCCTTAGGGCAGTTAGGTAGAAATATTACATTGAGAGTAAAAGATATAATGCATGCAAACAGCAATTTACCAATAACTTACGTTGGAACTGCTTTTCGCGATGCAATAATTGAAATGACAAATAAAGGGCTTGGATGTGTCTGCGTTGTCGATTCTGAAAACTATCTTAAAGGAATAATCACTGACGGCGATTTGCGTAGGGCATTACAAAAAAATGTCGATATTAGTATATTGATTGTCGATGATTTAATGACGCATAGTCCAATTGCCGTCGGAATGTATAAATATCTTGGTGAGGCACTCGCTTTGATGGAAAACAGAACAAGCCAGATATCTGTGTTGCCGGTGGTTGACGAAATTGGAAAATGCGTTGGAGTTATAAGATTGCACGATATTGTAAGAAGTGGTTTGTAAGTATCAATTTTTTTGTATATTAAAAATGTTTTAGTAAATATTTTGTTAATCTATAAAATTAAATTCATTTGAGTATTAAATTATGGACACATACATCGTAAATATAGAAAATCCGCAGAAAAGTAAATCTTTCCTTGAACTTTTAAAGGAACTGAAATATATAAGTTCTTTTTCAAAAGCAGATGAAGAAAACATTTTAAATTCTTCAAGCTGGGTGCGTCCGGGAAGGGCTTTTACTGATGGTGAATTAGAGCAGATTTGCGTTATGATGGAAGAAGATGAAGAGAGATATAGCAGCGATGAATTGCTTGATGAGGTAGTATAAATAACACCTTACATAATCCTCATTTAAGTGGAATATGTAAGGTGGATTAAAAATTCTTCTATTTATTATTTTTATAGGAATATATAACTAAATATATATAAAATATAGTATTAATTAAGATGAATAATCTTAACAATAAACTTCCTTGCTCATTATTGAATAAAATCACAATAATATTGAACAATAATATTAGTAAGAACAGAATAATATTTCTTTTTGAGTAAATAATTGATATTTTATCAATAAATTTAAATCTTTTTTTAATTTTTTCATCTAACTTATTAGAAATTAGAATTGATATAAAATATATTAGATTAAATATGAAAAAATATAAAGCTTTGTATTGATTATAAGTATCTTCATTTACTAATGAATGAAATATTACAATGTAACCAATGATTATTATCAGCAATGTTAAGGTTAAAAGGAACATAATATTTTGTAGTTATATTATTTAAAAAAAATTCATAAAAGAATAATTATTCGAGAATAATTCTCATAATAATTACAAGTTAAAAAAAATTCTTAGGTTAAGGGTAAATTGAATTAGCAATATTATCCGCCCATGCATCAATAACACCTTCTTCCACTAAGAAACTCCAGACACCATATCCTGATAATGTACCACCGAAGCCAGTAGCTAAATCACAACAAACAAGGAATTTATATTTTGCATATTTTATTACTGATTCTTTAAATTTTTGTTTTTCAGTTTCTAAAATTTGATCTTTTTTAACATTATTAGAGAAAAGTTCGTCCAAATCTAAACGACTATACCAAAAATTTGCTGTATATTTCAATAATGCTAAATGTTTTAATGCTTTGCTATCATTAACATTCCAATCGTATTGTAACATACTTTCTTCTAATGTATTAATATCCTTTAAGAAATCCAAATGATTTATTAAAGGAAAATTTTCATCAGGTGAATTTAAATTTTGATAGCAAAAATTATAAACTAAATCTCTTATTTCACATATCCACAAAGAATCATTATAAGAAGTATTAACAAGTATATTTGTATCAATATAAGCGTTAAATCTATCATTATTCTTTCCCGCTAAAAACTGACCATTTTTCCCACTGAAAAATGACCACCT
>CAZCLJ010000028.1:0-26925 GCA_964499465.1 uncultured Hyphomicrobiales bacterium | reverse complement strand
AGCAAGACAGGTGCTGACATACGCCAGAATGACTAAAAAGATGTCATTGGTAACCTCCTGATAAAGGAAGACTTTTATTGAAATGGAGATGACATATTTAAACTTTTGCAAAGTTAAGAAACTTTACAAAAGTGAAATTCGTCTTACTTTGCGAAAGTTTCTTAACTTTCGTAAAGTTTTGAAGTGTAAAAGTAGCGATGTCATTGGCAAACGAAGTGAGGAATCTCAAACTCTGTGTTAGCAATAACTTGTGAGATTCTTCACTTCGCTTCAGAATGACACTTTAATTGTATCTTTGAATGCAACTTGGTATTACATCTTGATGAGAATACCATTTTTTATTTGTGAACTTGATTTTCAGGGCATTATTACAATCTTCTTTATCCTGTTTTATTTCTATTAATCTTTTATATTCGTGTAATCAATAATGACAGCGATTGTTTTATTTTTTTCTTTACTCATATAAATTATTAATACTTATTAGTTTATAAAATATTTTAACGAATTATAAGATTATGATAATGAAATATTACTTGATAATTTTTTTATTATTTTCTTTGCAAGTAAATCAGGTATTTCATTATGACGTGGAATAGCTTCAACAGCACCAGTAATTGCACTTGACCAAATAGAATGGTTAGCTCCTTCTCTTTTAAGATAGCAACCATTTCTTCTTAAAATTCTTATTAATTCGTTGCGTTTCAATTATATATATAATAATTCTTTAGAATACATATCATTTAAACCGCGTATAGAGTCTTCATATCTGTCTTTCAAAATCAAATCTATTGCTTCAAGCAGATTTTCTCTACATTCCGCCTTTGTTTTACCCATTCCATTTGCTCCGGGAATCTCTGGGCAAAATGCAATAAACCAATCGCCATCTTGTTCGTATATTGCATGAAATTGGTTTTTCATTTTTATTTTTCCTTTTAAGAGTTTTTCATATTTCAAATACAAAATACAAAAATTTCTCATAAATTTCAAATACTTTCATTCTAATAAAATAACTTTCCAAATATCTAAAAATTTCAAAATGAAGTATATAAAAATTAAGGAATTTTTCGTATTTTAATATTTAAATTTTGTTATGTTCTTTTTATTAAATTAGAAAATTGGAGAAAATAGGTTACATAGAAATAAGAATATCTGGTTCTAAGGGAAATCTTGAAATAACGCCAGACAACTACGATATAAGAGAAATTTCAAAAATATTGGAAAATGCTGAAAATATGTTATTTCCTCACGATAAGCGGGAAAGACCTCAACTGAGTTACAGGATTGAAGATGGGTCTGTAAGGCATATTTTCAAAACATTTATTCAATATATTATTGGTTTTAATGCAGTTATCGGTCAGGTTAATCAAAATAATAGTATAGATTTCCTTGAGAATGAAACTGCTATTGCAATTGAAAATATACAAACCGTTGCTGCTAAAAATAACTATGTTTTTTATATTAAAACATCAATAGATAAATCTAATGAATTAAAAATTGATAACAATACTAACTTTTATAGAACTGAAGCTTTATGGGTCGATGCAGAATTTTATTTCTATGGGAAATTGACAAATGCCGGAGGTAAAGATAAAGCTAATATTCACATTCATACAGAAGAACTCGGAACATTAAGAATTCAAACCCCTATTAAATTCCTAGAAACATATAATGAAAACTTACTTTACAAAACTTTCGGAATTAGAGCTATAGGTAAACAAAATTCTGAGACCGGTGAAATTGATAAAACATCTCTAAAATTTTTAAATTTATTGGATTATCAAAAGGTTTATGATAAAAACTACTTATCCTCTTTACGAAAGAAAGCGAAAGAATCTTGGCTCAAAAATATAAATCCAGATAATTGGTTAAGAGAAGTAAGAGGAACTTATGATTAATTCAGTTTATTGATTTGAATTATTCTTATAACGATTTTTTTGGTGTTTTAGATTTTTAACTAATTTAAAAAGTATTTAAATACTTTTATAAAAGAATGTAAAAACAGTTTATAAAGAGTTTTCTAAAAAAGAACTTATTCTTAGAAAATATTACTTTTAGGGACTAACTTAAATATAAGAACTATATATAAATCTGCAGTAAAGTTAAATTAAATGCATCTTCTCAAGCATACCAAACATACCAATTCTTTGCAACCTTTTTCCAATGTGTGATAAATCCGAAATCACATAATTCTGGATTTATTCCGGATTCACTATAAGCAAAACCAAAGTAAATATTTATAACCCCTTCAATTAAAAAGAATATACTACTATCTTTGTGTGTTTTAAATTCGATAATACCCACATCAATTAGCATTTTTCTCATTTTCTCAAATACTTCTTTATCAATCATTTCCCCGGATTTTTCATTCTTTAAAAACATTTTATTAAAATTTTTTGATGAATCACAAACTAAATGATAAGAATCGAATGAATATTCATTTAACGATTTAAAACTTCTTAGGCAATCTGTCATTTCATAAATTTCTTTATATTCTTTTATTTGAAAAACTAATTCATTTAATTGCTTTTCTTTTTCTTTAAAAAAGAAATAATCAGCAGTATCTAAAAGCTTACCATAAAAAATGAAATAAAGTAAAATTATTGATATTGAGCTATATTTAAGAATATTCTTTTTCAATGAATTATCTAATATTTTTAATAATTCTTTTAGTGAGAAAATAATTAATAATAATGAAAATATTTTCAATAGTAATAGTAAAAAAATAGAACTTTTACGAACTAATAAGATAGTTGAAATATAAGGAGTTAAAAGCCCGATGAATAATTTCAAGTATAAAATATATCTTTTCATATAATTATTGTAAAATAAATTCATCTTTTAATTTTACTCTTTCCCACCAATTATTTAAGTTGCTATCAATAATTGAATTTTGAAAATAATTAATTAATTCATTATCAGACATATCTTTAGTTTCATCATAAATTATCTCTGATACTTGCCATTTATTTTCCAAGCTATCAAAGGATTCCTCATTATTTATAGTTTTCATATTTAAGTTCCATTGGAGTAATTATATTAATTAAACCATAACCGTTCTTAAAATTCTTATTAATTCGTTGCGTTTCAATTATATATATAATAATTCTTTAGAATACATATCATTTAAACCGCGTATAGAGTCTTCATATCTGTCTTTCAAAATCAAATCTATTGCTTCAAGCAGATTTTCTCTACATTCCGCCTTTGTTTTACCCATTCCATTTGCTCCGGGAATCTCTGGGCAAAATGCAATAAACCAATCGCCATCTTGTTCGTATATTGCATGAAATTGGTTTTTCATTTTTATTTTTCCTTTTAAGAGTTTTTCATATTTCAAATACAAAATACAAAAATTTCTCATAAATTTCAAATACTTTCATTCTAATAAAATGACTTTCCAAATATCAAAAAAATTCAAAATGAAGTATATAAAAATTAAGGAATTTTTCGTATTTTTGAAGTTTATAAATTTGAAAATACAGATGAATAATATAAGAAATTTTAGCATAATTGCTCATATAGACCACGGCAAATCAACACTTGCCGATAGATTACTCGAAAAAACCGGTCGCGTTACAATGCGAGAAATGGTAACCAATCAAATTTTAGACGACAATCCATTAGAACAGGAGCGTGGTATTACTATCAAACTCCATGCGATCCAAATGAACTATATGGCAAAAGATGGCAACGAATATATTTTAAATTTGATTGATACTCCCGGACACGTGGACTTTTCCTACGAAGTTTCCCGCTCTCTTGCTGCCTGCGAAGGCGCCTTGCTTATTGTAGATGCAACACAAGGCGTTGAAGCACAAACGATTAGCAATCTTTATATGGCAATTGATTCAAGTTTAGAAATTATTCCTATAATCAATAAAATTGATTTGCCCAGTGCAGCAACCACTATTGAAGCTGTCAAACATCAGATTATTGATTTAATCGGCTGTCCGGAAAGCGATATCTTGATGTGTTCTGCAAAGCAGGGCATTGGCATTGAGGAAATTTTAGAAGAAATAGTTCATAAAGTCCCTCCACCAAAAGGCGACCCAGAAGCTCCTTTGCGTGCATTGATTTACGATTCCATTTTTGATTCCTATCGTGGTGTAATTGTCAACGTTCGTATTTTTGAAGGAATTTTAAAAGAAAAGGATAAGATTTATTTCCATGCAACCCAGCAAACGTATGACGTTGAAGAAGTTGGCATAATGCACATGAAACGTTTTCGGACCGGTGAACTTTCTGCTGGCAATGTTGGATATCTGACTGCCAGTATTCGCAATCTGCAAGACACAAAAGTCGGTGATACAATCACAAATTACAATCGTCCTTGCGAAAAGGCAATTGAGGGTTTTAAAATCGTAAAACCGATGGTATTTAGTGGAATTTATCCATCTGATGCTTCCGATTTTGAAGATTTACGCGAATCACTTGCTAAATTAGTGCTAAATGATTCTGCAATCACTTACGAGCCGGAAAGTTCTAATGCTCTTGGTTTTGGTTTCCGATGTGGCTTCCTTGGTCTTCTTCATCTTGAAATAGTTCAGGAACGACTTGAGCGTGAGTTCGACCAAAACATTGTTACTACTGTTCCTAACGTAAGATACAAAGTTATAAAGACAAATTCAGAAGAATTATTCATTGATAATCCGGCTCAACTTCCACCACGTGGAAATATTTTAGAAATACAAGAGCCATTTATAAAAGCACAAATAATTACACCTGACGAATATATTGGTAGCATAATGAAGTTGTGTATGGACAGACGCGGATTACTAAAGAATACAACTTATCTTTCTGCAGAAAGAGTTGATGTGGAATTTGAGCTTCCGCTTGCAGAAGTAGTTTTCGATTTTTATGATAAATTAAAATCTATTTCACGCGGCTATGCTTCGCTTGATTATGAATTTCTTGAATACAGGACTGAAGATTTAGTAAAATTAGACATTTTGCTAAATGGCGAACCGGTAGATGCTCTTTCAACGATTGTCCATAATTCAAAATCAGCCGATTGGGGTAGAAAACTTTGTTCTAAACTAAAAGAGTTAATTCCACGTCAAATGTTTGAAGTAGCAATACAAGCTGCAATCGGAGCTAAAGTAATTTCCAGAACTAATGTGCAGGCAATGAGAAAAAATGTTCTTGCAAAGTGCTATGGTGGTGATATTTCCAGAAAAAGAAAACTTCTTGAGAAACAAAAAGAAGGTAAAAAACGTATGAAACAAATAGGCAAGATAGAAATACCACAGGAAGCATTTCTTGCTGTTTTAAGCATTGATAATAATTAATTTGTAGTTATGAAAAATATTAAAAATCAAAAAGAACAAGTAAAAACGAATCCTCAAAATGAGAGTGAAATGAATTTTTTTCAAAAAGCTTTTAAATGGTATAAAGAAAGAAAAGCTGCAAAAAAAGAAAAGCAAAAGCAAATGACTTTTCAGGAAAGCGTGATTTCCTGGGTGAAAACAATTGTCGGTGCTTTTATTATCGTAATGATTATTAACGGTATTGCTATTGCGTCATTTGTTGTTCCAACGGGTTCAATGGAGAATACTGTTATGACAGGCGATTTCCTTTTTGTGAATAAATTCGTTTATGGTCCTACAACTCCGCAGGTAATTCCATTTTTCAATATACCTCTCCCCTATTACAAATTTCCCGGAGTTCAAGAACCCGAGCGTGGTGATGTAATCGTTTTTGTTTATCCCGGCGATAGAGATGAAGTGAAAGCAAAGGAATTTCAGTATTATTTGAAACGCTGTGTTGCCGTTGCAGGCGATAGTATGTATTTAAAAGATAAAAAATTATATGTGAATAATCAGTTAGTTCCGCTTGCTGAAGATGGTAAATACTTGATTGACCACAATAATCAGCCAGCTACTTTCCCGTTTGGTAAAGGATTTACTTTTGATAATTACGGACCAATCCGAATTCCAAAAAAAGGTGATGTAATACCTTTAAGCAATGCCAACTTCTATGAATGGAATATTCTTATCCAACGCGAAGGACATCAGATTGAAAAAAATGGTGATATGATTACAATTGATGGTAAAACCGCAAATTCATATACAATTGAACGTGATTACTGCTTCGGTCTTGGAGACAATCGCGACAACAGCTTAGATAGCCGTGCTTGGGGATTTATTCCAGTTGAAAATGTGGTAGGTTCTCCGATTGTTGTTTACTGGTCATGGGATACCAACTCTCCATTATCTGATATTTTTAAAAAAATCGCATCTATTCGTTGGTCAAGAATCGGTAATTTAATTGATTAAGAATTTTTAAAATTCTTGTCAAACCTTCCAAAAGATTATTTGCCAGATGTCCTACATCTTCGAGATGTAGGACATCTTTATATTATATACAAATCAAGGGATAACAAGGATTTGTGAGATTCCTCGCTTTCTTTACAAATGACACCTTTTCTTGTCATTCTGGCGTATGCCAGAATCCATCTTGGTTTTTCCTAGTCAGAATAGACAAAGAGGATTTTTGTCAGTAGTCATTGGACATTAGTTGTTAGTAAAATCAGAACTCCTGTATCCATAACGAAAATAAAGGAGTTAGGAGATTTATCTCGTAAATAACAATTTAGCAGTTAGCAAATACAGAACTCTTGACCCCATAACGAAAATAAAGGAGTTAGGAGATTTGCCTCGTAAAGAAAATTTTCGCAGTTAGTAAATATCATTCTATTAGTTATTGGTCATTAGTCATTGGTCATTAGTTTGTAATTACTAATAACGAATGACGAATAACTAATTACCTATTGGAAATATTTACATTCAAATTTAATTTCTTATAATAAAAAATGCGAAACAACAAACTACGAGGCATCAGGAGTTCTGAAACTACTATGCTCTTGCAACCGTTGCCCCATCAACTCTTTCTGCGCCACATTTTAAAAGCTCTTTAGCAGCAAAGTTAATTGTAGAACCAGTTGTCAAAACATCATCAATCAAAAGGCATTTTTTGTTAATTAATTCAATGTTTTCATTAAAAGGGACAAAAACATCAGCTACGTTTGTTTTTCGCTCTTCTTTGGAAAGTAAGGTTTGAGTTTGAGTGTAGGATTTTCTTTTGATTAATTTTTTATTCACTGGAATAGAAAGCACAGAGCTAATTCCATTAGAAATAATATCAGATTGATTAAAGCCACGCTCACGCTCTTTCGCAGAATGAATTGGGACAGGCACGATAAAATCGTAATCGGTCATATTGCTATTCTGGAGCAGCTTTCCGAGCATTACTCCAAACGAAAAGCCAAGTCGTTTAAAACTCTGATATTTTACGTAGTGAATTAATTCAATATATTCCTTATTTTCCTGGAGAGCAATCAGACAAGTAATTTTTGATAAATATAGAGGATTGATATTTATTAGTAATTGATTGAAAATTAAGTCTGGTGAAGGTGCAAGTGGGAGTTTATCAAAACATTCATTACATATATATTCAAAACGGAGTGATACTTCATCTTCAATAAATTTATTGCATATTAAACAGTGTTTTGGTGCAATCAATCCTTTAAAAAGATTTATTAACCACATAATAACTACATTTTCAGTTCGGGTACTCTTATTAAATTTAATTTAGAATTTGGAAAGAAAAATAGATAAACAAATCCGATTAGCAAAGCAAAGTCTTCAAAAATTTTAGCCCAGCCAACTTCCTGATAGGTTTGAGTGGAACATCCGCAATTAATATTAAGCCCTTTACTCATTGCTAAAAAAATAGCTACAATAAAAACTACAAGCAAACCACCACAAATAAAAGCACTTGATTTCACCTTTATTCCTGCAAGTATCAGAAAACCACAGAAGAGTTCAAGCCATGGAAGTAAAAGTGCAAATAAAGAAATTGAAAATTCTGGTAATATCTGGTAGTTATTGATTTCTTTTGCAAACAGCCAAGGGTCTGCAATTTTACCAATTGCAAAGAAAATGAAAACCCCACTTAAAATCAATCTTATAAGTAGGTTCAAATAATCATTTTGAAGTATTTTTTTCATATTTCTTTTGATTTTTATAGGAATTCTAATATTTCATTTTGGAATTTTTATTCTTTATACTCTAACAAAGTAAGTGCTTCATTTAAAGAGAAATGACATAACTCAATAAAGCATTATGTTTAATAGAGAAACAGAAATCCCCCCTACCCCCCTTTTTCAAAGGGGGGAATTAAAAAGAAAACTCTTCTCCCCCTTTGAAAAAGGGGGGTAGGGGGGATTTCTTAATGCTGTTCTATATTTCATGCTTTTAAATAAAACATGTCATTCGTTATTAGTAAAATTCTAATGACTAATAACAAATGACTAAAAACTTTAAAACATTTTTAAGATGGATTCTGACATTCGTCAGAATGACACTTTTCGTTAAGTCATCTTGATTTAAATAAAACACCTCTTTTATCATTGGGTTACCAATTATTTCTATGTCATGCTATCAACTTGTTGATAGTATGACTGAAAAAGACTTGTGAGATTCTTCACTACGCTTCAGAATGACAGTTAGAAAAATTTCTTATTTCATATCTTTAAGCATAGCATTCAAGCCCTTTTTATCTAAAGTTTTAAGAGCTTTTGCAGTTGCTTTGATTCTAATCCATCTTTTCTCTTCTGGTATCCAAATTCTTTTAGTTTGTAAATTTGGTAAAAATCTTCTGCGTACTCTGTTGTTTGCGTGAGAAACGGTATTTCCTGAAAGGACTGTAACCCCTGTTAATTGACATCTTCTTGACATTTTATCCTCAATTTTTATATTTATATATTTTTATAAATTTCAAACTTTAAAAGTTACAATATTAACAAATAATTAAGAAAAAAACAAGAAAAATCATTCTATATATTTAAAACTCCTGATTGCTCGTAGCTGGTTATTTCTCTTGCTTGTCATTTCGAAACGAAGTGAGAAATCTCACAAGTCATTGCTACCATAGAGTTTGAGATTCCTCACTTCGTTTCGGAATGACACCTTTTCTGGATAATTTGAGCAATTGTTTTTTACGAGGCAAATCTTCTAAATCCTTTATTTTCGTTATGGCATCAGGAATCTTGATATTTAGGAATAGTAAAGAAAAAAGTAGAACCGGAATTTTCAATGCTTTCTACCCAAATTTTTCCTGTATTCATTTCAACAAATTCTTTGCATAATATCAGCCCTAATCCAGTGCCTTTTTCTTTATTAGTGCCTAAAGTTGTAAACTGGCTATCTATTTTAAAAAGCTTTCCTAAATCTTCTTCTTTTATGCCTATTCCAAAATCCTTAACAGAAATTTCTATGTAAGTCTTTCTATCAATAGCATCAATAATTATTTCACTTCCTTTATGTGAAAATTTAATTGCATTATTTATTAGATTTCTAAAAATTCCTGAAACCATATTAGCATCTGCATAAATAAAAGTATCTTGTGAAAGATTGCTAATTATTTTAACACCTTTATTGTTTGCATACTGTTCAATTAAAGAAATAACATACCTACTAATATCGAAAATATCTTCTTTAGATTGGATTAGCTCAATTTTTCCCCTTTGAAGCCGCGACCAGGTTAATAAATTACTCAATAAACTATTAAGATTTTTGGCAGAATTATATAGTTCATTTATAAAATACATTTTTTCATCGTCATTCATAGATTGTGAACTATTTACAAGTAATTCTGCTATGTTTAAAAAAATGGAAATTGGATTACGAATATCGTGCGTGATAATTGAAAAGAATAAATCTTTTGAAGCATTTAATTCTTTTAATTTTTGTTCTGACTCCTTGAGTTTTTGCTCGGCAAGAACTCGAGGAGTAATGTCGAAGACAGAACCAATAATCTGCCATGGCTTCCCTGCAAGATTTTCTTTAAAAACGAAAGCCCTGTCGAGCACCCAGAGCCAATTACCAGATTTGTGTTTTAATCTCACCACCACTTCCCTGCAAGATTTTGTATGGTCTAAAAGCGCTGAAAAATTTGCTAAATGCCTGTCTTCAGGATGTATTAGTGATTGTATGTTTTTGCTTAACTGTAATACATCTTCAGGGCTGTAGCCCGTTATATTTGTTATAGAATTATTTAGAAACACTATTTTTTCTTCAAATAAATCATAAACGTAGATAAAACTTGGAATTGCATTCAAAATACTCTGGATAAATTCTTGCTTTTCTTTTAATTCCATTTCTGCACGGATTCTATCGCTAATGACAATTTCAGTAACAAAACAACGGCTCCAATCTTTTATGTTATTGTCTGGAATTAAATAATTTCTTGAGGCGTAATGGACTTTTCCATTCAAGCTCATTAATGAATGTTCAGAATAAGATGAATTTATTTCATTTAAAAAAGAAAAAATTGCTTTTTTAAATCCGTCAAATGTTTCATTAGTATAAAACTTGTGATGATATTTTTGGTATTGCTCCAAATCCGGCACTTTGTAGAGTTTCAGTCCAGCTTTATTAATTGACAAAACTTTGGTTTTTGTTACGCATTTAAGGATTTCGTAGGGATTGGAATTTAAATGGACCCGAATATCCTTTATTGAGTTTCTTTTCAACTCACACAAATATGATTTTACTTCTGACAGGTCTAGTTCTATAATAGACACAGGCGATTCTTCAAAAATTACTCTGTATTTTAATTCATTTTTTATTAATTCCTGCTCAACTAATTTTTTCTCAGTTATATCATTAATCAAACCAAGAACGTACTTTGGCTTTTCCTGTTCATCTTTGATTAGAGTTATCGTTACGTCAGCATATCTTATTGATTTATCTTTACAAATAAAACTCTTTTCAATTTTGTAATTCTCAATTTCATTATTAAGTAATTTATTAAAAAGAATTATTTCCTTATTTAATTCTTCTTTTAATGAAATTCGCTCTAATCCTATTATAATAATTTCTTCATTTGAATAACCAAGCATTGATTGCAATGCCTGGTTTGCCTCAATAACTGCTCCATTTAAATTAAATACTGCAATTCCAAGAGAAGATAAGTTATAAATACTGCTTAAAATTGCAGAATTAAATTGAGCTTTATTTTTTTGAAAAAATTCCATTTTCTATTTCAAAATTAATAACGCATCTGTTGAGGTATTGTATTCAGCTCGCTTTTCCCAAAAATATATGCTTTCATTTTTTTCAACACCCCAAAAATCATAATTAACATTGCTTCTGTCCCCGTTTACATCAAATTTAACTTTCCCGGAAGCACCGTCATAATTATTGGATTTTGTTAAAAATGCCTGTTTTAATGCAGCAAATTCCGCATCTTTACCTACTTCACCGTAAGCTAAAGCATAAAGCCACAAAGCATCATAAGCATTGATTGCATAAGCAGACGGCTCTCTTCCTATCTTGGATTTAATTAAATTTTTTATTGCACTCCAGCGATTTTCTGCATCTGGGTCAAGAGCAAAAATTGGGCAAGTTAATTGACTATGATAGCAAAATTCTGCAGCGTCAGTATCTTCCAATACTTGCTTATTCATAGCAAAGGCAGAGCCACCAAACCAGCGAACCTGCTTCAAATCATTATAACTCTTGACTAATCTTAAATATTTCACTCCTTCGTCCATACTCAAAAAGTAACAGCCGATTTCTAAATCATTATAGTTATAATTTTGTTTTAAACCCCTAACATCTCCATCAACTAATGAAACTAAATCTTCAAAACCATAAGTATTGTTTGGTCCAAAAGAAACAGTGGAATTTGCTCTACCGCCCTGTTGAATAAATAAACTCTGAGTAGCAGCATTGAGTTCTTTTCCCCATAAATCATTTCTAACTAATGAAACTAATGCATTAATTCCAGAATATTTTAGCATTGTCGTCATAGCTCGTGCCTGAAGAGAATCGCAGGGCGCCATTCTGTAAACATTGTCGTTTGGAATAGCGAGAGAAATAGCTACGGCAGAATGTGAAAGTAAAAGCATATCGTTTTGATTTGCATAATCCTTAATCGCAGCAAGTTCTGCACTTGTATAAGGACCAACCACAAATTTTATTTTCTTTTCCTTAAATGACTTTAGTTTTTCCAAACAAACAGTAGTATCTGTTTTCGTATCTTCAATTACTAATTTGAATTTTAATTTTGAACCCGTATTCTGAAAATATAAGTTGATTTCGTTTAAAGCAATATTGAGTGCTGCTTCTGTTTCTTCGGCATTGGAGGTGCCGGTGCCTGTTTTACCAAGCAAAACACCAATTTTTATTTCATTCGGGTCTTCTGTCGGGTCATTGCTATCGGAACAGCTAATTAGAACTACTGCAATTATGATTGCAAATAAGAAATTCAGGTTTTTCAGTGAGAATAAGTTTTTCATAATTTTTCAATTTTTTTTTAAACAATAATTTTTCTAATTTAAGAAAAAATTTTACGATTTTCTAAATTTTTATTTAAAAAATATATGCTTCATAACATTTCTTTAATTGGTGCTGGAAAACTTGGAACTTCCCTTGCTCTTGAACTGAAAAAACACAATCTTTTAAATTCTATACTTGTTCGTTCATTAAAAAAAAGAAAAAGTATTGCAGAAAAAATGCCAAATAATAAAATTATAAGTTCTTTAAGGGAATTGGATATAAATGAATGCGACTGTTTAATTATGGCAATACCGGACTCTTCTATTGAAGAAGTAGCAAATGAAATTTCAAAGCAATGTAAAGAAAAAATAAAAAATAAATATATAATTCATTGCTCTGGTAAAGAAAGATTAGACGTTTTGAAAAGCTGTGCTGAATATGGTGCTTTTGTTGCATCTGCTCACCCCTATCAGACTTTTTTCAAATACAATGAAAATCTGTTCAAAGACGTTCCCTGGCTCATTGAAACTGAAAATTACAATCAAATAGCCGAACTGATTTTGCTTTTGGGTGGAAAGCCATTTCAATTAAGCAAAGATGAGTTGGAAAAGAAGCCACTTTACCACTGCTCTGCTGTCGTTGCTTCAAATTTACTTGCTTCTACAATAACACTTTCGAAGCAAATGCTAAAAGAACTTGAAAATATTGACTCAAATATTATAAAAAAAATAGTATATACTACAATAGAAAATTGCTTTGATGAAAGCAATGAAAATCTATTACCAATGACCGGACCTCTAATTAGAGCTGATTTAAAAACTATTGCTGGGCATATTGAACAATTAAAATCGAATGGTCATTTGTTAGAAAGCTATAAAGCACTATGTATTTCCGGTTTAGAGATGCTTTTTTATTTGAATAAAATAACTGAAGAAAACTACAATAAATTGAAATGCTTTTTAGAAAGTAAGTAATACCAAGTTGCTTTCATAAATATAATTAATGTGTCATTTCGAACCCCCTTAGAAAAATGAGAATTTTTTTTTAAATAGAGATGACACCAATTAACACAGTCATTCTGAACGAAGTGAAGAATCCAGAAAATTTTTTTTACCACTACTTTCTGGATTCTTCGCTTCGCTCCTAATGAACCACTTTGGCTTTTATAGCGCGTAAATATATGTATAGCTAATACTTATACAAGTCATACGATAAACAAGTTTATAGTATGACTTTATTAAATTTTTGGTTTCTCCTTCCCAAGTGCAACTTGAGAAGGAGGATTTGTAACTAAAAAAAATTCTAAGCCATACTATCAACTTGTTAATCGTATGGCTTGCTTCTTATTTAGTTCATTTTCTCAAAAGTAATCGTCTTCGTTTATATTCGCCTCAGAATGACCGAAAAAAACAAAGATGTCATTGGTAACGAAGTGAGAAATCTCAAAGTCTGCGTTAGCAAGGAGTTGTGAGATTCTTCGCTACGATTCAGAATGACAGAGTTATTCTATATCAATCCATCTCATTTTTTCTGTAAATCTTTTATTCTCTTTTTAGCAGTGGCGCCGAAATCATCTTCAGGACGCAATGAAACAAGAGTTTGGTAAACTTCAATCGCTTTTTCAAACCTTTCTAATTTTTCCCAACATTCGCCAATATTAAGAAGAGAAAGAGAATACCAGTCTTCGTAGCCGGCAAATTTTTCCTGAACAGCAAGAAAAGCAACAGTTGCTAAAGTAAAATTGTTTTCTCTCATCCAAAGTTCACCAATTCTGTATTGAGCTTCAGCAGCAATTTCAGGGAACGAAAACTTATCGGCAAGTTTTGCAAATTCTGCCCGCGCAGAATCGTTTTGCATCTTATAGCGATAAAACATAGCTAATTTGTATCTGCACTGCAAACCGTATTCAACATCTTCAAAATTATTTGCAGTCTCCTGAAATAATCTCACAGCTTCCAATGTATCACCGAGTGAATACCGCGTAGCAGCAAGTTCAAAACCTGCCTGAGCGGAATTTGTGTTTGTTGGATATAGCTTTTGAAGTACTTTGAAAAGTGAATCTGCGCCTTCTACGTTTAAATTTTGCTTCTGAAGTAAACCACGTTCTAACAAACTGACAGGAGCGTAGTCGCTTTCTGGAAATTCTTTTAAAATGCGTTGAAAAACTCCGTCTGCCAAATCTATTTCATTCATATTAGCATAACTTTTAGCCATCCAGAATAGTGCTTCGGGCTTTTTCTCATCACTTGGATATTTTTTTATAAATTCTTCGTATTCAGTTATTGCATCTTGAAACCTTTTACCAGTATAAAACATTTCTGCTTTTTTAAATTTAAATTCAGGAGCAAAAGGAGAGCTTGGATTGGTTTCAACGTATTTATCTGCTATTTGTATTGCCTCTTCTTCGCGACCGAGCGACATCAGGCAAAACTGAATACTTTTCAGTGCTTCAGGAGCAATCGGACTGCTCGGATACTGCTCAACGATAATATTATATGCAGCTAAAGCGGATTCAAAATTTCCCATATTATAATATGAATCGCCAACTGCATAATGCGCCCTTACTATTAAATCGCTGTTTTGATAACCCTGAATTAAATAGCGGAAATTATCAATTGCCTCTGCATAACGTTTTTGCTGAAATCTAATCCAGCCAATAAGATAGAGTGAATAAGGCGAGTAAGTTGACCGGGGATTCTTTTGTATAAAAGCAAGAAGAGCGGAAACTGCTTCATCATATCTATTTAAACGGAAAAGAGCATGGCTTAACTGATAGCTGCAATACTGCCCTTCTTCTGAAGTTGGGTCTAATTTGACCGCTTGTCTGTATGCTTCCACAGCATTGCTATAATCTTTAATCACATAGTATCCATCGCCTTTACGGGCTATAACTTCTGAAGCATATTTTGTTTTAGGAAATTCTTTGATTAATCTATCGAAATAAGCTGATGCTTCTTTAAAA
Source organism: uncultured Hyphomicrobiales bacterium (assembly GCA_964499465.1). Lineage (GTDB taxonomy): Bacteria > Bacteroidota > Ignavibacteria > Kapaibacteriales > UBA2268 > JAAYJM01. The sequence goes on along the minus strand of CAZCLJ010000028.1, from coordinate 11,679 downwards.
TTACGCATACGGAAATTTGCCCAGCCAAGTCCGTAAAGTGCTTCTTCTTTTCGATGTGTAGAAGGGTATTTTTCGATTAGTGATTTATAATTAGTAACAGCATTATTCAGTAAATCAGTTCTGTAAAATGCTTCAGCCAACCAAAAAAGTGCTTCGTCTGAGCGCTTGTCTTTCTTATGTTCTGCTAAAAATGCCTGAAGCGGACTAATAGCTTCGGCATTCTTGAAATTTTGAATATATGCGATACCTATTTTTAGCTTAGCTTCAGCAAGGTAATGCTCTTTTTGGGTAACGTAAATGCTTGAACTCTTAATTGCAATTTGTTCGGCTAACTTATAAACTTCAATAGCAGATTCCCAGCGGCGAAGCTCAAGATAAGCAGCTCCAAGAATCAAATAAATCCTAATTTGGATTACAGCATCGCCTGCTTCTCTGTATGCTCGTTCAAGAGTCTTTGCAGCGCTGACAAAGTCTTTTTCTTCGTACTGGATTTGACCTAATTCAAGCAAAACATAGCCTGGATATGGATAAGTAGCTTGAATTGCTAGATTAGAAAGTTCTTTTTTTGCTTCATCAACTTTTCCCTGTCTTTTTAAAGCAATAGTCCTGTAAAACTGAGCTAATGGCTTAACGTTTTCTTCTTTCAAATCTTTCAGGACAATTACTTTGTCGTAGTAATCCAATGCCTTCTGATTATCGCCAAGATTTAGATTTGCCCAGCCAGCACTCAAATACACCAAATAAAGAAACTGCGAATTTGGATATTTTTGTTCAAACTCAGTAAAATATTGAAGCGATTGCGAAAAGTTGCCAAGCAGATTATTTGCTTCTGCCCTCAAAAAAAGCAATTCTTCATCGACTTGCTCAAAATTACTTTGACTTTCATAAATTTTTGATTGCTCAGTATTTTTCCTTATTTCTTTTATTATATTTTCTGTATTTTCAATTGAACTTAGGGCGGTTACTCCATCTCGCAGAATTAATCTGATATTTATTTCTCTTAATCTTGCAGAAATTAAATTGTTGGAATAGGGGTATTTTGCTGAAATAGTGCTATAATAAGTAATTGCAGCATCGTATTGTCTGTTGATTTCATTAATATAGCCGAGGGCAAATAAGGCATCATCAGCAAGATTACCATTTGGATAAAGGCGATAGCATTCTTCAAATGCTTGCTTTGCTTCAGTGTTTTTACCAATTATTATTAATGAAACAGCTTTCCAGTAAAGGGCATTATTGGCAATATTTAAATAATTTGAATCAGCTCGTTCTTTAAATTCAGAATTTGATATATTTAATGATTCATCAAACAGCTTACTGGAAAGTTCATAATTCTTATTTTCAAATGAAAGGCATGCTCTAAGATATGCAGCAGGTGCTATAAAGGGAGAGTTGCTTCTTTCGATTAAAAAGTTTGATAATGTTGCATCTGCAAGGACATAATTTTTGTCAGCTAAATTGATATATGCTTCTAATATCCTTGATTTATCTGCAAGCGGAGCTTCCGGAAAATTTTCTAATGAATAAACAAGTTGCTTTTCAGACAGCCGAAGAAGTCCCTCGTCGTAATATTCAAAGCTATACTGAAACTCTTCGCTGCCAATAGGATAAACATCTTGGATTATCTGGGCATTTACTTGGTTAAAAAAGGAGGTTACTAAAATAAAAGCTATAATTACATTCTTGATTTTCATTAATATTTTCATTAATTTTCTTGATATAAGCACTATTTTAAAAAAGTAAATATAAAGATTTTTTCCTTAAAATAAAATTAATTTTTAATCAGCAATTGGAATTTTATTGCTAAATGAATTGAAGAAGTTGATATATATTAAGATGTAATAGAAATTATTAAAGTTGGAAGGGGTTACTCCAGCCCAGAGTTAATAGTAAAATTTTGATGTTTATCCTACAAAACTAAACGAAAGCCCAAGAAACTTTTGCAAAGTGGAAAAGCAACGAAGTTGCAACCTGTTTGTAGAAAAGTGATTGTTAATTCTTGCTAAACTCCGTAGGAGTGTTCTGTTTGTAGAAAAGACCCGCTATGCATTCCCAGTCATCCGATGACTTCCGCTTGTAAATAAATTCATTATAATTACTTAACTTTCCTAGTAGATAAAATGAAGTAAATATAGAGTAGTAGTGCTTTATAAATAAAATAATATGTTTTTATCCTTAAAAAATACTTCATTAATTAATAAAACCTTTTAACACCTCCCCTGCCCCTCCTTATTAGGAGGGGAATAAGAACTGTCCTATGTTTTAGCATTCCCCTCCTAACAAGGAGGAGTAAGGGGAGGTGTATTTATAGTCTTTTTTACCACTTTTGTTCGTTTCTATATTATTTATATATTACAAACACTTATGACAACTAGGAAAGTTGAGTAATTATATTTATTACATATAGTTATATGCAAAAAAGCCAAAGTTGTTCATTAGGAGAATGGCGAAGAATCCAGAAAATTGTAGTTTAAAGGATTTTTTCTGGATTCTTCACTTCATTACCAATGACTTCTTTTTAGTAATTCTGGCGTATGTCAGTACCTGTATTACTTTTAAGTCATTAGCTGTTAGTAAAAATACTAATGACGAATGATCTATAAAAACTATTTCTGAGATGGATTCTGACATCCGTCAGAATGACAGGGTATAGTAATGTCATCACCATTTAAATAAAGCATTTGCTTCATCTGTGGGGGGAACAATGACATCATATCATTAAAAACAACTTAGTATAAGCCATACTTTATCAATGAGATTTAGTATGGCTTTTTTTCCTTTCCTTTCTTTCAAATGAATTTTAATTACTAATACCAAGTTGCTTTCATAAATATAATTAAAGTGTCATTTCGAAACGAAGTGAGAAATCTCACAACTCCTTGCTAACACAGAACTTGAGATTCCTCACTTCGTTTCGGAATGACAGATGAAAATAATTTATAGTTAAAAGCAACTTGGTAAAAATTACTTGTATATATTAATTAAAATTTATAATTTAACTTTTTTTAAAGAGAAATAATTATGAAAAATATTTTTATTATTGTTTTGGGCTTACTTCTAAGCACAGGTTTATTTGCTCAGAAATCATCTACTTATATTAATATGAAGATGGATAAAGAACAAAAAAAGGAATATAAGCAAAGTAAAGCAGAATATTTTAAAAGATTGCACAGCATTGAGCAAGATGTAGATTACAAACTAATAGACAAAGAAACAAGGCGTTCTAAATATAAAAGCAAGCAATTAAAGAAGAATTCTAATTTTGAAGTCAATGACATAAGCGTAGCAAACGGACTTATTGAAGGTGAGTGGATTGAGCGGGGAAGTAATAATCTTGCTGGTAGAATGCATATTAGTGATATTGATTTTCAGGATAATTTGATTTATGCTGCATCTTCAGGTGGGAATATCTGGAGAGGCACCCTTGATGGAAATAACTGGGTTTCTCTTAACGATGGACTGCAATTCGATAACATTCGCAGTGTAAAAGTGCTTCGTAATGGAAATATTAAGAGAATACTCGTTGTTGCTGATAGATATGTTTATTATACCGATAATGAGGGTTTAAGCTGGTTCAAATCCAATGGTTTGGAAAATGTTGAGAACTGGGGCGCTTTTAAACGTGCTGTGTACACAAATACAAATCCATCTGTAATTTATACATTATCAAATGAATGGGATTACGAGAATATGAAGTCAATTACAACAATTTATAAATCAATTGACTTCGGTATTACATTTAACAGGATTCATTCAACTGATGTAGGAGTAAACTATTGTGATTTATGGACTTCGTTAAGCAAAACAGCTGATATCATCTTTTTAGCAATGGATACTATATCGGTTATTGAAGAAAATGATGCTTTTACTACAATCAGTACTTATGAATTAGATATTTCTTTTAATTCAATTGAAGGTTTTCTTCTGCAGGGAACTGATGAAGAAGACTATCTATATTTAGCAGCTAAAATATCAAATTCTGACAGTACTTATTTTTATTGTTCAGATGATTTAGGAAACAACTGGGTAAAAGCTGGATTTGTAGCATTTAAACCATTCGATAATAATAGTTTTTCAGTATCGCCGGGTAATTCAAATATCTTGTTTTTCGGTGGTGTTGACCTTTATCGAAGTAACGATTATGGAGAGACTTGGCATCCTGTAAATTACTGGTGGGAATATTACGAAGACATTGAAAACAAACTGCATGCAGATATACCCGGAGTAACTTTCTTTGTTCATAACAATAATGAAATTATGCTGATTGGCACTGATGGAGGTTTATACTACTCAGATGATTTCACAGATAAAGTTAAAAATATTGCACTAAATGGATTAAACGTAAGCCAGTATTATAGTGTTTTTACCTGTTCAGACGAGAATAATACTATATGTGCCGGAAGTCAGGACCAGGGCTTTCAGAAAAGTATTAGTTATGAAGGAACAAAAGCAAATTTCCAGCAGACAATAAGCGGTGATTATGGTCATTTATCGTCAAGTAATGGTGGAGAAGACCTTTGGTGCGTTTATCCCGGTTTCGCTATGTTTTATAAAGGTATTTTTAAAGAAGATATTGAATTGAGTGCGACATGGGATTTTCAGGGGAAAGGCGGACTTTGGATGCCTCCGATAGTTGCCGACCCAACGAATCCGGAAGTTGCATGGCTTGCCTGTGGTGGCGATAACTATTATTCTTCTTATCTTTGGAAATTAGAAAAAAAAGGTGGAACTCTGCAAGGACGTCCATACTCTTACGATTTTTCCGATGGCGAGGAATGGCAGGATTTGTCTGCATTTTCTTTTTCTCCATTAGACAATAATACTTGCTACGCTTTGACAAGTAACGGTAAATTCTTCGTTTCTTCTGACAAGGCAGTAAATTGGGATAATACTTTTGACATTGAAAATTTAAATGCACATTATTTCTATGGCAACTGTATCGTTCCTTCAAAAAAAGATTATGGTAAAGTGTTTATTTCAGGGAGTGGGTATGCAAATTCAAGTGTATATATGACTACTGACAATGGCAATAGTTTTATTCCTCTCAGCAATGGTTTGCCCAATACCTTGGTCTTTGAAATCGCTATAACTGAAGATGAGATGTTCATTTTTGCTGCTTCTGAAGTTGGTCCTTATGTCTATTCTTTTTATGATAGCACATGGTATGATATTTCCGGATACGTTGCACCAGACCAAACTTATTGGACTGTCGAATATATTCCGGAGCTAAATACAGCCCGCTTTGGCACTTACGGAAGAGGTATCTGGGACTTTAAAATCAGTAAAATTAATGATGTGAAAGAACATCAGCACATTAATAAAGAACTTGATTTGTTCGTTTACCCTAATCCGATGAAAGATTTTATCAATATAAATATTAATTCAAATTTAAATAACAATATTTCAGTTAAAATCTTTGATTTAGATGGGAAAGTAATAAAGAATTTATATGATAATAATTTCATTTTCAATAAATTGGAATTGAAGTGGGAAGGAACTAACGAAGCCAATAAACAGGTAGCAAAAGGCACTTATTTGTTAATTGTTAGTTGCAATGGATTAACTAAATATTCGAAAATAGTTTTAGAATAAATTTCAGAACTCCTAACTCCATAACGAAAATAAAGGAGTTAGGAGATTTACCTCGTAAATAATTATATCGCTATTAATACAGAAAAGGTGTCATTCCGAAACGAAGTGAGGAATTTCAAACTCTGTGGTAACAATGACTTGTGAGATTTCTCACTTCGTTTCGAAATGACACTTTAATTGTATTTATGAAAGCAACTTGGTATGAAAAATAATTATTTAATATAAACATCAAAACAAAATGGATACAGCATTAGTAGTAATTGAAGTTCAAAATGATTTTTGTGAATCCGGAACTTTGCCTGCAAAAAATACAAACTCATTAATTGAACCACTGAATAAAGTAATTAATTGGGCAATATCAAACAAATATCATTGTATATATACCCGGGACTGGCATCCAGAAGACCACTACTCTTTTGTTGCTCAAGGCGGGGTCTGGCATCCTCATTGCGTGCAAAACTCTTACGGAGCTGATTTTACCAAAGGATTATTAGTACCGAAATCTGCTATTATTATTGATATTGAAAAGGATTCATTGCTTGTTAATATGAGGTGCTCTGCCTTTAAAAATACTGACTTAAAGCATATTCTTGAAAAGTTAGAAATTAAAAAACTGATTGTTACAGGAATTGCGACTGATTACGCTGTAAAATCAACTGTTTTAGATGCATTACAACTTGGGTATGATGTTACAGTTCTTATTGATTTAATCAGACCAATTGATATAAATCCCGAAGATTCAGCAAAAGCAATTAAGAAAATGGAAGCAGCAGGTGCTATTCTTATGGAAAGTAATGATTTGTATAAAAACAACTAATACCAAGTTGCATTCAAAGATACAATTAAAGTGTCATTCTGAAACGCAGCGAAGAATCTCACAAGTCATTGTTAATACTAAGATTTAGATGTCCTACATCTCGCAGATGTAGGACATTTTCTTATTTCAAACTATCGAAATGTTTTACTAAATCAAAGATGTCATTCTGAAACGCAGCGAAGATTCTCACAACTCTTTACTACCACAGCTTTTGAGATTCCTCACTTCGTTGTCAATGACATCTTTAATTTTTTCGGTCATTCTGAACGAAGTGAAGAATCCAGAGAATAGTGGTTAAAAGAAATTTTTCTGGATTCTTCACTTCGTTCAGAATGACTGTGTTAAACAATTTTATCTCCATTTAAATAAAGGTCTTGCTTTATCTTGGGGTTAGGAATGACATTTTAATTTTGCACATTTTGTTAGCGGTTTGGTATTAAATGTAGACGACAAAATGTGTCATTCTGTGGGATGTCAGAATCCATCTTAAATTAGTTTTATAGGTCATAAGTTCAGAACCCCAGCCCCCATAACGATAATAAAGGAGTTAGGAGATTTAGCTCGTAAAAAACAATTGCGCAGTTAATCTCCCAAATAAATTTGGGAGTTACTCTAATGATTAGAATAACTCCTAAATTTATTTAGGAGTTATATGTTTGCTATTTTTTGAAATTACATTATTTTTAATATTAGAACTATATTAAATGCGCAATAACAAACTACGATGCATCAGGAGTTCTGAGTTTGTAACTACTAATGACTAATGACGAATAACTAATAACTTAATGATAGTACTATTTTAAAAATTTAACTACTTATTACAAAATATGCGAAATACTAAACTACGAGACATCAGGAGTTCTGAAATTATCAATTATCAATTGTCAATTATCAATTATCAATTATTAGTGTCCTATTCCCTTATAGTAAAATCCTGCTTGTTTAAATTCAGTTTTATTTAAGCAATTTTTACCATCAATAATGACTTTAACCTTTGAATTTTTTAGAAGTTCGGCATTAATATCCAAAAACTCCCTGTGGTCAGTTGCAATAATGACAGCAAAAGAATCTTTCAGAGCATCATTAAGACTATTAACTGTGCATATTTCGGGGAAATACGGGTCATAAACAATCAAATCAGCACCACTTTTAAGCAGTAATTCTTTAATTTTAATAGAAGGGCTTTCTCTAATATCGCCAACATTAGCTTTATATGACATACCAAGCAGGGCAATTTTTGTCCCTTTGACTGATTTTTCAAACTCATTTAGCCCAATAGTCAATAAATCTATAGTATAATTTGGCATAGAATTATTAATTTCACGAGCTAATTTTAAGTATTTATGGTCGAAACCACTTTTTTTTGCTCTTTCAATAAGATAATAAGGGTCAACTGGTATGCAGTGTCCACCAACTCCACAACTTGGGTAATGTGGCATAAATGCAAATGGTTTATTTGATGCTCCTTTTATTACAGTAACTAAATCAATACCAAGGACATCAAATGATTTTGCCAACTCATTTACATAAGCAATATTAATATCACGGAAAGTATTTTCGATAATTTTGGTTGCCTCAGTCGTCTTTAAGTCTGGCATTTCATTAATTTCATTTGAAATAAAACTGCGATACAATTCTGCAATATTCTTAGTTACTTCAAGTCGGGTTGAGCCAATATTTCGTGGAATATTATAAACATTCCAAACCGGGTCACCAGGATTAATTCGTTCCGGACAATGAGCAATGTCAAAATCAACACCTGCAAGCATTCCAGTATTATCTTCCAATATTGGTTTTACTACTTCTTCACAAACGCCGGGATTAATAGTCGATTCAATTACAACTATCTGGTTTTTCTGCAAGTATTTGGAAATTATACTAGTAGCAGTTTTTACAGGTTCTAAATCCGGTGTATAATCATTTAAGACCGGAGTTGGAACACAAACGATATAAACATCTGAGCCGCTAATAATTTCAGAATTATTTGAACATTCTAAATCAACTTCTCTTAAGTCAATACTACATTGCTCATCGTCTATCGGGCATTCTCTTCTTTTAATCATTTCAATTTTTTCATTCGACAAATCGAAGCCAACGACAGAATGGTTCGTTTTCCTTGCTATAGCACAGGCAAGTGGAAGCCCTACATAACCTAATCCAATAACTGATATTTTCATAATATTACTTTATAGTTTAAAAAAAAGTAAGTTACAAAATTAATAAAAATTTGTAAAAAATAGTATTTTTTTAAATAGAAAATTATTAGTTTAATGTATGTGATTTCAAGAATTGTCATTCAGTGAAGAAAATAAACTAATACCAAGTTGCATTCAAAGATACATTTAAAGATGTCATTCTGACGGATGTCAGAATCCATCTTATAAATAGTTTTTATAGGTCATTTGTCATTAGTTATTCGTCATTAGTATTTTTACTAACAACTAAAGACTAACAACTAATGACTAAAAACCAAGATAGATGCTGACATAGGAGTTGTTAAGAAATAAGCCATACGATCAACAAGTTGATAGTATGGCAGGTAGCATAAAAATCTAAATGAAAAAAAACTATCAGTTATGTGATTAAACAAATGGTTTAAGAATTCAAAGAAATTTAAACTTTAATTTCAGTCATACTATCAACTTGTTGATCGTATGACTTATTTCTTAACAATCACATACACCAGAATGACTAATAAGATGTCATTTGCAAACGAAGTAATGAATCTCAACAAGATTATATCTACTCTAAAAATATTTAAATCAACGCATTTTCTAATAAGGTTAATTTGCAATTATCAGCGTCAAGTTCAACTTCAGTTCCGAGTGGTAGTGTAATTTGGTCAGAGCTGTGTCCAACAAGCAATCCGGAAAAAACCGGAATTTTCAAATTTGCAAAGTAATAATCAAGAATTTCGCCAAGCGTATAATCCCATGACCTTGAGGATTCAAATTGCTTGAAACCGCAATCGACACAATCACCAAATAAAATTCCTTTAGCATCTTTAAATTTGCCGGCAAGTCGAAGTTGTGTTAACATTCTGTCGATTCTATATGGCTCCTCCCCTACATCTTCTAAAAATAAAATTTTCCCTTTTGTATCAATCTCAAAAGGTGTGCCGAGTGTAGTTGAAATAGTAGTTAAATTGCCACCGACTAATTCGCCGCTTGCCTTTCCAGACACAATAGTTCTGGTTGGATAAGGATTTCTTATTCCAGATGACTGAACTGGATTAGTCATTTCTACTGGTGCCTGATTGTTAATAATAATTGCCTCGAAATACTTTGCAGTAAAGGAAGTAAAAGCAGAAAGCATCATCGGTCCATGGAAAGTAACAAGTCCAGTCAACTTTTGTATAGCAATTAGCATTGCAGTAATATCGCTGTATCCACAGAATATTTTTGGATTATTTTTAATTAATTCGTAATCAATAGAATCAAGGATTTGAGCAGAACCATAGCCACCCCGAATACAAAAAACAGCTTTTATGCTTTGGTCAGCAAACATTTTATGAAAATCATCTACTCGTTCTTTCACCGTTCTGCTTTTATAGCCAGTACCTGATTTTACAGAATCACCTAAAACTGCCTGCAATCCATAGTATTTTATTATTTCCATTGCCTTGGCTAAATCGTTTGGGTCGCTTACTGCTGTAGCTGGACAAATCAGACCTACCTTATCACCTGGTTCTAATTTCTTCGGTTTTATTTTATCACTACTCTTTGAAAAACTAAAATTATGCGACAATCCGGAAAGTAGCATTGAGCAAGCAGTTATTTTTAAAAGATTTCTTCTATTCATTTTTTTCATTATTTTTGTAAAAATTAAGTAATTCAAATTATAGAAAAATTCATTATGAAACTAATTAAAATTTCAATTATCATCATTTTCCTTTCACTTTTTTCATTCAACAACCGATTAATATCAGAAACGCCGAAAGAAAAAGCACATAAAATAGCTTTGAAAGGAATTGAACTAACTGATAAAGGCGAATATGTTGAAGCAATAAAAAAATTCTTGGAAGCCGAGAAACTTGACCCGGAAAACATTGCTTATCCTTATGAAAGATCTCTTGCTTACTACAAACGTGAAGATTACGAAAGTGTAGTTGAAATTTTAGAACCACTCATTAAAAGAGATGAATCTAACGAATTGATTTATCAACTGCTTGGAAATAGTTACGATTTTTTAGAAAGAAAAGATGAAGCAATTAGTATTTATGATGCTGGTTTAGAAAAATTTCCTGATTCCGGACGGCTTTACTTCGAAAGAGGATTAACTGAAAGCGATAGAGACAATAATCGAATTGCGATGAGTTATTGGGAAAAAGGAATAAAAAATGACCCTGCATATCATAATAATTACTATGGGTTAGCATTGTATTATGCAAGGACAGCAGAAAGAGTTTGGGCTGTTCATTATGGTGAAATCTTCTTAAACCTGTCCACTGATATAAAAAAGAATATAGAGATTTCTGAAAACCTTTATGAAACCTATACTGGCGCTTTATTACAGGAAAATTTGCCTAATGGAGAAATTGAATTTACTGCTATAAAACTGATTACTGAAAGCGATATTGATTTAGAATTTCTGCCTTTTCAAATTGCTTTCCAGAAAGTATTTCAAAAGGCATTTCTAAAAAACACTGATTCAACACAAAAGACATTGACAATAAAAGATTTATATAATATTCGAAAGGATTTTGTGCTAATATGGTTTGAAAAAGGATTAGACACTGTTTTCCAAAATGTTGTTATTGATTTTCATAAGAAATTGATTAATAACGAAATGTTCGAAAGCTACAATTACTGGCTTTTTCAATCAGTTTTAAAAGATGAGTTTAAATCCTGGTTTAACTCAAATAAAAAACAATTTGAGAAATTTTATGCATATATTTCAAAAAATTATTTAAAATTAGACAAATCAAGATGCTTTCATCGTTTTCAATATGAAGAAAATTAAAAAAAATGATATTTTTTGAAAATTTTTCTTGCACAATTAAAAAAAATTCCTTAATTTTGTATTCTAATCATTCCTGAGTAGCTCAGTTGGTTAGAGCACCTGACTGTTAATCAGGGGGTCCACAGTTCAAGTCTGTGCTCAGGAGCAAAAGAAAAGCCGATGAAATCTAATTCATCGGCTTTTTTGCTTTTATAACTTACTTATCATAAATTCAGTGCTCCTGATGCCTCGTAGTTTGCTATTTCGCAGTCTTGTCATTCTGAGGCAAATATAAACGAAGACGTTTACTTTTGAGGAAATGAACTAAA
>CAZCLJ010000027.1:0-26985 GCA_964499465.1 uncultured Hyphomicrobiales bacterium | reverse complement strand
CTTAACTCCTTATTTAACTATATATTAGATGATTTTATAAAATGGAACTTCCGTAATAAGTTACAATTCCAGTTATTGCATCTTCGGGAATTTACTACTTACCTATGAGGAATTGAAACCTTTTGAGGCAGTGCAAGAATCGAACTTGCATAAATACATTTACTACTTACCTATGAGGAATTGAAACACAAATTCTAACATTATTAATAACCAAACATCAAAAGAATTTACTACTTACCTATGAGGAATTGAAACCAATAGTTTCACACTCCATTGAAAGTTCCTGTGCAATTTACTACTTACCTATGAGGAATTGAAACTTACAAAGTGCAATAACAGTATTTAGTATTGACTCAAATTTACTACTTACCTATGAGGAATTGAAACTTTGATGTTGCTAATGATTGTATAAGAGTTTGACCAAAATTTACTACTTACCTATGAGGAATTGAAACGCTAATTTAGTTCCCGTTTCAAATAGCTGGTTAAAAAATTTACTACTTACCTATGAGGAATTGAAACCTGGGATAGTTTACAAAGTGCTTGGCGATTTTACGATATTTACTACTTACCTATGAGGAATTGAAACTTTACAGATGTATTTGCTGCTGTGGGTCCTCAGATATATTTACTACTTACCTATGAGGAATTGAAACAATATAAACGATGAATATCCGATATTCCTACAATTAGATTTACTACTTACCTATGAGGAATTGAAACAGGAAATGACGAGTAAAATAGGGAAAGAATAATGAGCATTTACTACTTACCTATGAGGAATTGAAACCGTGAGAGTGCAGATGAAGCTGAGAAAGTTGATATTGAATTTACTACTTACCTATGAGGAATTGAAACCTATTGCAATTCTTTTCAGTGGAATCTCCAAATTCCAATTTACTACTTACCTATGAGGAATTGAAACTTGCATAAACTAATAACAGAATTAAGTATAGACTCAATTTACTACTTACCTATGAGGAATTGAAACGTTGAATATTGCGAAGAATATAAGCTAGTGTTGTAATTCGTTAAAAGACTTATTATATTGTGTCATTCTGAAGCGCAGCGAAGAATCTCACAAGTCATTGCTACCGCAGAGTTTGAGATTCCTCACTTCGTTTCGGAATGACACATTAATTATATTTATGAAAGCAACTTGATATAATACAATATTTCATTCCAAATAAAATTTTCAATAAATATTTTTTGCTTGCTATTTTAATAATTTCTTTTTAATTTCGCTATTGAACGAAATGAGATTTGAAAAAAATGAATAAATTAATACAAATATTTAAGGCACTTTCAGATAAAAACAGATTGAGAATCCTGCTTATGCTTAGCAGGAAAAAGCTATGCGTATGCGAAATTCAGGCTATACTTGGCGTTACGATTTCTACTGTATCCAAACACTTATCAATTTTGAAAGATGTAGGTTTTATTTCTGATGAAAAAGAGGGTAAATGGATAAATTACTTATTGAATAAAAGTTCCAAGGAAGCAGTTTTAATACAGTTACTGCTTCTAATTCAGTTTTATTTAAGTGATGATGAGTTAGTAAAATCAGATTTGGAAAAAGTTGGAACTGTCTGCAGAAATCAGTTATGTAGCATTTAATTTTTGAAATTCTATTTCGTTGATTGTCAAAATGTGATAATACAAGAATAATATATGAAAGTATTAATACCTCACCTTAGGCATTTCCCTCTTGAGAGGGCTAACGATTATAGACAAATATTAGTTCTTATATAAAAGGGTATTATAGTAATTTTGTTCTTTTAAATTTATTCCGTAGGAATTATATATTTGTAACAGGAATAACCCTTGACTGTGCTTATCCCGTAGGGATTATATATTTAAAAAAGCCAATTAAATATTTAATTCCTACGGAATAAAAAAACACTAAAAAAAGCATTGTTACAAATATCAAATCCCTAACGGGATAAGCAGAATAGCATCACATTTTAAAGATGTGTATAATCGTTAGCTTGAGAGGGGAATAAGAAAAGTGGATTAAATATGTACTTACACTTTTTCATTTATCAAAAGAGGAATTGCGTAAGGTAAGTTAATACTATGCACAGGAAACTCCTGCAAAAATAAGAGATGAAATAAAAGCAAAATTTTTTGATTTCTATAAAGTTAAATTAAAACAAATTTCGAAAGGATAAATAAATGAAAAGTTCTGATGAATTAAAGAAAATTGTAAAAGAAAAATATAGTGAAATAGCAAAAGCTTCCGTTAGTTGTGGATGCAGTTGCTGTGGCTCGCCTCAAGTAACTGATATATCCGATTTCAGTGAAGATTATAAGAATAAAGAAGGATACTATGAAGATGCTGATTTGGGTCTTGGTTGCGGTATTCCAACAGATTTTGCAGATATAAAAAATGGTGATTATGTGCTTGACCTCGGCTCGGGTGCAGGAAACGACTGCTTCGTTGCTCTTTCTTTTACTGGTGATGAAGGCAAAGTATATGGATTGGATTTTACCGATGAAATGATAAAGAAAGCAAATTTAAATAAAATTATTGTCGGAGCGCTAAACGTTGAATTTGTAAAGGGCGACATCGAAGATATGCCTTTTGAAAATGATTTCTTTGATGTTGTAATCAGTAATTGCGTTCTGAACCTTGTTCCAAGCAAAGAACTTGCTTTTTCTAATATTTTCAGAGTGCTAAAGCCGAATGGACATTTTTGCGTTTCTGATATTGTTCTTGAAGGGAAATTGCCCAAAGAAATCGAATCAGCTGCCATTATGTATGCTGGATGCGTTGCAGGTGCATTGCAAAAACAAGATTATTTAGACACTATTTCAAAAGCTGGCTTTAAAAACGTTGAGATTAAGAAAAAAAGAGAAATTGAATTACCTGATAGCAATCTCTTGGAATTTATCAGTAAAGAAGAATTAGAAAAATACAAAAATTCTGGTGCAGGTATCTATAGTATTACTGTTGTTGGTTATAAGTAAAGTTTTTATAAGAATTCGTTTAATATTTACAAACAATTAGTGTCACCAGTGGTGTCACTAATTGAAAATCAATTAACTCGGGTTATACAAATTGTTTATTGAAATTTTATTATTCATAAATCAAAAATAAATACTTTATTACTCCTTCCCAAGTTGCACTTGGGAAAGTAACTTTCACAAAAGCTATACTTTAAATCTTCATTTTGAAAGTAAAGATGTAAAGCACAGCTTTAAAAAAATCTTCCTTCCCAAGTACAACTTGGGAAGGAGTGCAAATTATAAGAACATCAAAATAATGCAAAAACTAACTAAAAAACTTAGCTTCCTTGATAGATACCTAACGGTTTGGATTCTCCTTGCTATGCTTGCGGGAGTTCTGTCTGGCTACTATTTCCCAAAAATAGTTGATTTTTGGAATATGTTTCAGTCCGGAACGACTAACATTCCGATCGCAATCGGATTAATCCTTATGATGTATCCGCCGCTTGCAAAAGTTAAATATGAGGAATTAGGAGATGTTTTTCGTAATGTAAAAGTACTTAGTTTGTCTTTGGTGCAAAACTGGATTATTGGACCTATATTAATGTTTGCTCTTGCTGTAATTTTTTTACAGGACTATCCTGAATATATGGCTGGTCTTATTCTTATTGGGCTTGCCCGCTGCATTGCGATGGTAATCGTTTGGAATGAGCTTGCTCAAGGCGATACTGAATATGCTGCCGGTCTTGTGGCATTCAATTCAATTTTTCAGGTGCTTTTCTTTTCGATTTATGCCTATATTTTCCTGACTGTGCTGCCGAACTGGTTTGGTTTGCAGGCTTTTGCAGTTGATATTACTATCGGACAAATTGCCGAAAGCGTTTTCATTTATCTAGGAATACCATTTTTTGCCGGTATGCTAACCCGCTATTTCTTAATTAAAATAAAAGACAAGGAATGGTATAGCAATAAATTTATACCAAGAATAAGTCCGATTACTTTAATAGCACTGCTATTTACAATATTTGTAATGTTTTCTTTAAAAGGAGAATATATTGTAAAAATTCCGTTTGATGTTATTAGAATTGCTGCTCCGCTTTTATTTTATTTTTTAATTATGTTTTTCATTTCATTTTATTTAAGCAAAAAATTTGGAGCAGATTATCCTAAAGCAACGACACTTTCTTTTACTGCGGCGAGTAATAATTTTGAACTGGCAATAGCGGTTGCAGTTGCTGTTTTTGGCATTAATTCAGGAGAAGCATTTGCAGCAGTAATTGGGCCGCTGGTTGAAGTGCCTGTTTTGATTGCATTAGTTAATGTTGCATTATGGTTAAAAAGAATTATTTTTGAGAAAAATATAGAGGTATAAAATGAAGCAAGATATTTTAATTTCAAAGTTTAACAAATAAATAGTAATGAGAACAAAAATAATAAAACATTTCAATGGAAGTGCTAATTTATGAATCATAATCTGAAAAAGGATATAATATGAAAAAATTATTGCTAATTTGCTTATTAATTCTGTCTATTACTTTAATTGATGCTTATTCCAAAGATAAAAACGTAAAAATAGATGTTTTGTATTTTCATACTACAGTAAGATGTGAAAGCTGCTTAAAAATTGAAGAGCATACTTTCAATACTATTAACGATATATTTGAAAAGGAACTCAAAGACAGCACAATTACAGTGGCATCAATTGATTTTTGGGAAGAAGGCAATGAACAATATGAAAAAGATTACAAGTTTGATACCCAAACATTAATTTTAAGCAAAAAAGTGAATGGGAAAGAAGTGAAATGGAAAAACCTTGATAAAATTTTTGAATATGCAGGAAACTACCTGCATTTTCAAAAATATTTGAAAGAAGAAATAGATACATTTTTGAAAAAGAAATAAATAAATATTGTTTGTTTATATTTAATATGTTATATTTGTGATTATTTCACAAATATTGAGGATAAGAGAAATGCTTTTAGAATTTTCAGTAAAAAATATACTATCATTTAAAGAAAAAGTAACTTTTAGCTTAATTGCCGCTCCAATAAAAGAGAAAAATGAAAAGCTAATAGACAATACTTTTCAAATTGACAGCAAAACAAGTTTGCTAAAAACTGCTGCGATTTACGGAGCTAATGCAAGCGGAAAAACAAATATTATTGAAGCATTACAATCTTTTATTGAATATATTTTAATGGAGTCTAAAAGTATTACTGAAAATGAAAATATTGATATTCTTCCTTTTATTCTCAATACTGAAAATGAAAAGAAACCTTCTGAATTTGAAATTTTAATAAAAGATAAAGATACATTTTATCAATACGGATTGGTTTTAACGACCAATGAAGTCATAAAAGAATATTTAAAAATAAAAAATCAAAGAACTACGATTGTTTTTGATAGAAATGAAAATAAGGTTGATATTCCGTATCCAAAGAAATATGAAAAAATTATTGAATTAGTTAATAAAAAAATGATTCCAAAAAATGCTTTAGTCGTTACTAAAGCAGCTTTATTTAACGAAGAAATAGCTAATAGTTTTCTTAACTGCTTAGCTAAAGTTCGTTTAATTTCAGGAACGAATGATAGTAACTATATAAAATTTACTATTGACTCTTTAAATACTGAAAAAAAAAATAAAATAACAGAATTATTAAAATTTGCTGATGATTCAATAAATAGCGTTGAAGTTGTCTCATCTGAAATTTATGTTTCAAAAAATGTTTTCGACCAATCAAAAAACATTGTTGCACAAAAAGGATTAAGTATTGATTTATTTGAATCAGAAGGGACAAAAAAATTATTTTATATAGCTGCTCCTATGATTGATACATTATTAAAAGGATTCACACTTTTTATTGACGAATTAGACACATCAATGCATCCACTACTCGTTGAAAAAATTATTGAGCTTTTTCAAAATCCCAAGCAAAACCCAAATAATGCACAATTAGTTTTTACAACTCATAATACTGCATTGTTAAGCAAGGATTTATTCAGACGGGACCAAATCTGGCTCGTAGAAAAAAATCAATATGGCGAATCCGATTTATTCTCACTCGCTGATTTTGGAAGTATTAGAAACGACGAAAGAATTGAAAAGAACTATTTGATTGGAAAATACGGTGCAATTCCCTTCCTTGCAAACACTGATGATTTCAAAGTAGTTGAGGAAAGCGATGAAATGTAAAAGATATAGAAATAGTCGCAAACCGAATAAAGCAATTTTTATTCTTTGTCAGGGCAAAGTAACAGAAGTTCAATATTTTCAGTATATAAAGGAACAAATTAGATTTAGCAAAAAAGTTGCTCTTACTGTAAAACCGTATCATAACTCAAATGCACTTCAATTCATTAAATATGCCATTAGAAATTTTAAAGATGATATTAACTCTTATGATGAATTTTGGGTTGTTTTCGATAAAGATGCAACAAGCAACGAAGATTTTAACAAAGCAGTTAATTTAGCAGAACAAAGTAAATTGAAAGTTGCTTATTCCAACCAAGCATTTGAAGTATGGCTGATTCATCATTTTCAAGAACTTTTTTCTGGTTTCGATAGGAATGATTATCAAAATAAACTAACGCAGCTTTTAGCATTTGATTATGGAAAAGATGAAAAAACAGCTAAAAGGGTTGCTGAAACTCTTTTCCCAAAAATAGAAGAAGCTATTAAAAATTCAGAAAATTCATATAACAAAATAGAAAAAAGTACTCCGGCAAATGAAGAATCATCAACGTCGGTTTACCAACTTGCAAAAAGTATTTTAAATTAATATAATTAAGGAGAATAAAATGATTATCAAAGTACTCGGAACTGGCTGTTCCAAATGTTTAACTCTCGAAAATAAAGTAAGAGAAGTTATTAAGCAAAATTCAATTGAAGCAGAAGTTGAAAAAGTAACACAAATCAACGATATAATGAAATATGGGATAATGATGACGCCCGGCTTAGTCATCAATGAAAAAGTGGTTAGCTTCGGAAAAATACCTCAAGAGAACCAGATTTTAGAATGGATTAAGGAGGCAATGTGATATGAAGAAAATTATTTATTTTCTGTTAGTTTTATTTGTTTTGCCAATAATAAGTTGTAATAACAATCAAGAGCAAAATAAAACTGATTTTGCAGAAAACAAAGACACTATACAAGTAAAAACTGACAGTTTAAATACTCCAAGTATTACTTTTATCGAACTCGGTTCCGTTAACTGTATCCCTTGTAAAAAGATGCAACCTGTATTGGAATCGCTTGAAAAGAAATACGGCAAGCAGTTAAAAGTAATTTTTTATGATGTTTGGAAAAAAGAGTATAAAAGCAAAAGCGAAGAATATGGTATAAAGTTAATACCAACGCAGGTTTTTCTTAATCAAAATGGCAAAGAAGTTCATCGGCACGAGGGCTTTTATCCGGAAGAGGAAATTGATAAGTTTTTGCAATCGAATGGCTTGAAAATTTTAAACTAATAAATATTATTTTACACGTCAATTTATTATATTTTATAATTAAAATTATATAAAATTATGGAAGTATTAAATGCCAAATATTCAAATAACAGCATAATAATTGAAAAAAAGTTGAATTTTGATGAAAATGAAGAAATTCAAGTTATTGTTATGAAGAATAAAAGTAAAGAAAAATTCTTTGAATTCGTTGATTCAATCAGTTTTGATTTACCTGAGGATTATAAATTTGACAGAGAAATGATAAATGATAGATAACCTTTTTGTATATTTAAGTGAATTGCTATACCAAAGTTTTTGGTTTGCCAATCTTTCTGCTTTTGGCTGGGGCATTTTAAGTATTTTGCTTAGCCCCTGCCACCTTTCGAGCATTCCGCTAATAGTTGGTTTCCTTAGTTCGCAAGGAGAAATTACAATGAAACGTACATTCTTCTTGTCGTTCGTATTTGCATATGGAATACTAATAACTATAGCAATCATTGGCATAATTACGCTTTCCCTTGGCAGGTTAATGGGCGATATAGGAGAAATTGGAAATTATCTCGTTGCAGCAGTTTTCTTTGTAGTAGGTCTTTATCTTCTCGGTGTAATTCGCTTGCCATGGGATGCTCCAGCTTTAAAACAAACGAAATTTAAAGGAACGCTTGCTGCTTTTATTCTCGGTTTACTCTTTGGTATAGGGCTTGGTCCCTGCACGTTTGCTTATATGGCGCCTGTGCTTGGGGTCGTTTTTGAAGTGTCTTCGACAGATTTATTTCTTGCGATAAGTTTGCTTGCTTCTTTTGGTATAGGACATTGTTCCGTAATTGTTCTTGCAGGCACTTTAACAAAATATGTTCAGAAATATTTAAACTGGTCGGAAAATTCCAAAGCCATAACTTATGTAAAGAAAGTGTGCGGAGTTCTTGTAATTCTGGGTGGATATTATATGATTTATCAGGTGATATAATTGCTTTAATGAATTTAGAGAACGTGCTGTCATAAGTTGAATGTAAGTTTCTTTTTTAATATATAAATACTACAAAACCGACATCAAGTAGTTCAAAACCAAAGTATCAGAACTCCTGTCCTCCATAACGAATATAAAGGAGTTAGGAGTTTTGCTTAGTAAAGAATGTTTTAGTAGTTAGCAAATATTTTCTTATTAGTTTTTTTGTCATTAGTCATTGGTCATTGGTCATTAGTTTGTAAATACTAATGACGAATAACTAATGACCTATTGGAAATACCTATGTTAGAATTTAACTACTTATAATAAAATATGCGAAATAACAAACTACGAGGCATCAGGAGTTCTGAGTATATAAAATTAATGTGGTTAAACAGTAGTAATAATATGAGGTAAAAATGATTAATAACTGGAAAAATTCTTTAGGTTTTAGTGTCTTTTTTTTAATTTCAATAGTAATAATTACACTAATTACTTCTCAATGGGTAATACTCTCACTCGGGGTAGGATTTCTGTTTGGCTATGCTTTGCAAAAAGGCGATTTGTGCGGTGCATCAGCTATGAGTGAAGTTATCATAATGAGAGACAAGAAGAAGCTGTTCGGCTTTTGGATTGCGATACTTACTTCAATGGTGCTTTTTGCAATATTTGAAAATATTGGAGTAATTCAATTAGCTCCCAAAAAATTGATTTGGCTAAGCGCCTTAGTCGGTGGAATTATTTTTGGAACTGGCACAGTGCTTGGTGGCGGCTGTATAAGCGGGTGTATGTATAAAGGTGCAACTGGAAATATCAACTCTATTGCTGCGCTGCTATCAATTCCAATCGGCATTTCTCTTGTTGATTTTGGACCATTGCAAAGTTTCAATAAATACTTATTGACTTTTGTAATTAATGATGCTAACGGAAAAGCAATTACACTACATTCTTTTCTCGGAGTTCCTTATTGGACAATTGTTTTGATTTTATTGATTTTAACTTTATTGCTTACTTATTTTCTTCAAAAGAAGAAAAACAAATCTTTAAGCAAAACAAAATCAGAATTTTCAAAAGTTTTTACAAAATCATGGAAACCCTGGCAAGCCGGAATAGCGATAGGTATTATTGCAATGTTAGCTTGGTTGTCATCGCTTCCAGTTGGAAGAAACTATCCTCTCGGAGTAACTCATGGACTAAATCACACATATCAGGCAATAATCAACAACAACGTAAAATTTATATATCAAAAGCCAGAGCCAGCAAAACAAACCGCATTGGATTCGAGCAATCAGAAAGTTATATCTAATGTTCAAGCTATAGCTAAAGACGAAAAACCAATATTAGAACCCACAAAACTAAATGTGTGGCTAATTCTTCTTTCAATAGGGCTTATGCTTGGTGCTTTTGCTTCTGGAAAAATGTCCGGACAGGCAAAGCTTTTACCTAAAGAGCCATCTCAAACGCTCATTGCGATTTTTGGTGGTCTTTTAATTGGAATAGGCGCTGCAATTGGTTCTGGCTGCGTAATAGGAAACATCTTGTCTGGCTGGGCTATGCTGAGCATTGGTACTTTCGTTTTTGGAATTGCTACGTTGTTAGCAAACTGGGCAACAACTTATTTTTATTTGATGGGCGGAAAGTTTAAATGAAAAAAGAAATAAAGACATTTATTTATATTGCAGGAGCATTTATTATTTTTTATAATCTGCCGCTTGGAAATGCAAGGTTTGATGGTGCTATTTTCGAAGCACTTGAATTGATGAAATGGTATGCACGCGAGCATGTAATTTTATGCCTCTTGCCTGCTTTTTATATTGCCGGAGCTATTGGCACTTTCGTAAGCCAGCAATCTGTAATGAAATATCTTGGTCCCAAAGCAAAGAAACCGCTTGCTTATGGCGTTGGTTCAGTATCGGGAAGTATTCTTGCAGTATGTTCCTGCACTGTCCTGCCACTTTTTTCCGGTATATATTTAATGGGAGCCGGCTTGGGACCTGCAATTGCTTTTCTTTATTCCGGTCCAGCAATTAATGTGCTTGCTATAATTTTATCAGGAAAAATTCTCGGAATAGAACTTGCTGCAGCACGTGCAATTGGTGCTGTCTTATTTGCTATCGTGATTGGTTTAATTATGGCTTACATTTACAGAAAAGAAGAATTGCAAAAAATTGAAGCTGCTGCCGATTTACCAGAGCCAGAAACCAATAGAACTTTATTTCAAACTATTATTTATTTCGGTTTAATGCTCGCTGTTTTAATTTTTGCGAACTGGGCTGCTCCTGATACTCAGGAAGGTTTCTTTTACGTTGTTTGGGAATCAAAATGGCTCATCACATCAATCGCTGCAATTCTTTTTGCTGTAGTTCTTTATTTCTGGTATGGAGCAAGTTTGCTAAAGCTGTCCATTGCAACAGCAGTAACTATCATAGCAGCTTTAATCTGGGGTGATACTCCGAGCATCCCATTCGGAATAGGAATTCTCGGTTTAACATATATTACAATAACATCGAAAGATGAGCTATACAGTTGGTTTGATTCAAGTTGGACATTTGCAAAACAAATTACGCCGTTGCTTTTCTTTGGTGTTCTTTTAGCTGGTTTTATGCTTGGCAGACCGGGTCAGGAGGGTATAATTCCGTCAGTTTGGATTGCAGATGCTGTAGGAGGAAATTCCATTTTAGCAAATCTGTTTTCATCGGTAGTCGGGGCTTTTATGTATTTTGCAACGCTAACAGAAATACCTATTTTGCAAGGGCTGATTGGTTCTGGTATGGGAAAAGGTCCAGCTCTTGCTCTTTTACTTGCAGGACCAGCTCTTTCTTTGCCAAGCATACTTGTTATTAAAAGCGTAATCGGATGGCGGAAAACAACTTGGTATGTTTCATTAGTTATAGTTTTTTCAACATTAGTTGGTTTTATTTATGGAATGTTTTAACCTGAATAATTCATCTGATGACTTCCCAGTCATCGGATGAATAGATTCAGTAACGAAATTAGAATTTAATAAAAATTAGCGGAAAAAACGTAGTTTTTTACAGAATATTAAGCAAACCAGTTATAATCAATAACTACTGAATACTTTTTTAAATTTATGAATAATATAGGTTAAAAATTTCAGAGTTCCTGATGCCTCGTAGTTTGATGTTTCGCAGTCTTGTCATTCTGAACGAAGTGAAGAATCTCACAAGTCATTGCTAACACAGAGTTTGACATTCTTCACTTCGTTTCGGAATGACATACTTTTTGTTATAATTTGCGAAATTATTCTTGAGGCACCCTCCTAACTCCATTATTTTCGTTATAGGGTCTGAAAAACTGAAAATTCATTTCTTACTCCAAAATAATTCCACCAGCGACTAAATCATTATCTTCATAAATTACAACAGATTGACCCGGAGTAATTGCTTTTTTCTTTTCAAAAAATTCAACGTGCAAAGTGCCATTTTCGAACATTGTGCATTTTGCATCAGTTCCCTTATCCTTATAGCGGATTTTTACATTAAAGATTTTTTCTTCATTAAATTCCAAATATTTCTGAAAATTTAATTCATTAGCAATTAAGGAAATACTGCTGATATCTTCATCTTCGGCAACTACCAACAGGTTTTCTTCAGCGTTTATACTTTTCACGTAAAGTGGCTTTGGATGTGAAACACCAAGTCCTTTTCTCTGCCCAATCGTATAAAATGGATACCCATTGTGCTGTCCAATTATATTGTCTTTGAAAATTATATTTCCCTTACCAATTTTACTGCTAATATCTGGAACATTTTTTTCTAAAAAATTATGGTAGTTATTATCTGGAATGAAACATATTTCCTGAGATTCCGGCTTTTTTTCAACATACAAATTAAGCTTGCCTGCAATATCTTTGATTTCAGTTTTGTTGTAATTTGCAAGAGGAAAAATGGTTTTGGAAAGCTGCTCCTGGCTTAGCTTCCAAAGGAAATAGGATTGGTCTTTTGTTTGGTCTGTCCCTTTTGAGATAAAATATCTTTTGTTGTTATCATTGAAGTTGATTTTTGCGTAATGACCAGTAGCTACGGATTCGCAGCCGAATTTTCCAGCAGTTTTAATCAAACCTTCCCATTTTATTAAAGGATTGCATAGCACACAAGGATTTGGTGTTTTTCCGGAAAGATAATCCTGAACGAACTTGCTTACAATTTGCTCCTTAAATGCTTCAGTTAAGTCAACCAAATGATGTTTTATGCCAAGCTGTTCGCAAACATTATGAGCATCTTGCATACTTTTAGCAGAGCAGCAGCTTTTTTCGGTTTCTAACTGCCGGCAGTTTGGGTCAACTCTAAATGGAGTGATTGTCAAGCCCTCTACTTCATAGCCCATTTCGAGCAATAAAGCAGCAGAAACCGAAGAATCTACTCCACCAGACATACCAATTAGACATTTCTTTTTCATTTTATCATTAAATATAATGCTATAATATTATTCTATTTAGAGAATTTATATAAATTATTATTTTGAATCCCAAAATAAAAAGCACTTTATTTATTTTGAGATGATATAATGATTAGAACGATTAGGAGGTTTAGATAGTTTAGAAGGTTTAGAATGATTAGAACTTCTAACGCCTCTTCGTTTGTTATTGCGCTTGCTTGTTATTTCGAAAGGAAGTGAGAAATCTCACAAGTCATTGCTACCACAGAGTTTAAGATTCCTCACTTCGTTAGCAATAATATCTATACGTTTACTCTGCAAAAGTTCTTAAACCAGATGTCCTACATCTGCAAGATGTAGGACATCTTTATCTTTAAATTTCAAATACTTTGGTATCATTAACATGTGAGATTCTTCACTTTGTTGCCAATGACCTACTAAGTTATGTCATCTTCATTTAAATAAAGCACTTGCTTTATTTTGGGGTTGCCAATGACATCGTAGTTTGTCATTCTGACGGATGTCAGAATCCATCTTGCTTTTTTGGATATTAAAGATAGATTCTGACATCCGTCAGAATGACACTATACCACTTAATACTGGAAATTGTATAATTACTAATGACAAATGACTAATAACTAATGTCTTAATGAAAGTACTCATTTAAAATTTAACTTCTTATTATAAAATATGCGATATACCAAAATACGAAGCGTCATGAATTCTGAATTTAAACTATCAGATAGTTCAAGAAAATCACGAAATTAAAAAAAATATTTTTCTCAAATCTTAACCTATATTATTCATAAATTTAAAAAAAATATTCAGTAGTTATTGATTATAAATGGTTTGCTTAATATTCTGTAAAAAAACTAAGTTTTTTCTCTAATTTTTATTAAATTCTAAAATCGTTACTGAGGCTATTCATCCGATGACTGGGAAGTCATCGGATGAATTATTCAGGTTAAAATAATTGAAATAATATTTTAAAATAATAACTCCTTTGCTATCAATTTTACAATTTTAGCATTAACAGCATTTCCCAACGCTTTAAATGCAGCACCATTATTTTCTGGTAAAGTAATTCCTTCTAATGCTTGAAGCTTTAGTCCTTCTTCTTTGCTTATATATCTTTTTTGCCAACCAATTATCGGTATTTGAGTTGATGTGCAAACAAGAGAAGGAAAATAGTTAACTTTTTTAACTCTAATACCAGAAGCTCTAAATTGTAGAATGTATTGATAAATATTTCTTTCGCTTTCACCAACGTTCCATTCTAATTTTTGCCAACTTTGAGAAGGAAGATTTGAAATCTTTTTAACTACATTCTTTAAATATTTTTTATTATCTTCATAAAATTGTCTGCTTTGCTTAATATAATTTTTTTTCCAAATAGGAAACTCAGATTCAACTCTGGCGTAACTTGGAAGATTTATTAATTGAGTTTTTTTGTCCATATTTTTTAAAGAACATCCAAAATTTCCTTTAAATTTAGATAATTCTTTTTCTGATTGAAGATAAGGAAATATATCATTATAAGGATAAGTTGCACCGAACTCCATCGCCCAGATTGGAAAACCGGGTAATTTTATATGATTAGGAATTGATTCTATAAATTCCTGCCAAATAGTTAGACATTCAAGATTAGCTTTAGGAATTTCTTTAACAGAACTTGGATTAATATCAATAAATTGATTAATATCAATATGATTAGATTTGAAATTTTCTAACTTATTAAAATCAAAATGATTTAAACCACTTAAAGCTCCTACAATAAAAATTCTATTTCTATGTTGAGGTATGCCAAAATCTATTGGTGAAAATATTTTATTTTTTACTTCGTAACCAATATTTTCTAATTCTGATTTTATGTAGTTCCAAGTTCTTTCTTCGTCATGTTTAGCGATAAAAGCAACATTTTCAAGAATAAAAAAATTTGGTTTTCTGAATTTAAGTACTTTAATTATTTCTTCAAACAAATCGCCACTATTCTTATCTTTTCTGCCTAATTGGTTTCCTGCTTTAGAAAAAGGTTGACAAGGAAAACCAGCGCATAAAACATCGTGTTCTGGAATTTTTTCAATACCATTATTTGTAATTTTTTTTATATCTCCAAAACAATGAATGCCCCAATTTGTGCTATATAATTCTCTTAATTCAGTATTTATTTCACTTGCAAAAACACAAGTATGACCGAGTTCTTTCAATGCTTTATGGAAACCACCAAGCCCAGCAAATAAATCAATAAAAGTCATTAGTTTGTAATCTCTTCCATTCTATTATTGCACCAAGTGATTAGATTATCTTTTAATGAAATGTCTGAACATTTTCTATCTATTGAATATTTATAAATTCTTGCTCTATCTATTATAATTCCTGCATCAGTAGAAATGTCTTGAAGTTCTTCTTGATTAGTAATCACTATTGGTATAGTAAAAGCTTTAATTGGATTAGCTGCAAAATGAATATATTTTTTCCAAGCATCTAAATTTAAATCATTTAATTTGGTTTTCCAATTCTTTCCAGAAGCACATTGCACTAACAATACAAATTGACTTACTCTAAAATCTTCCCAAGGTTTCCAAGCAATAATATCCAAACCTCTGTCTTTTTTTTCAGAAGGTGGAAAATAATTAAATTTTTCAAATAAAAGGTTTTTACATATATCTTTTATGTTTTGTTCGTTTGGAAAACCGTATATTATTGATTTAACATTAAAAAAATTTTTAATTGATTCGTTAGAAATTCTTTCAAAATATTTACCAGATTCTGCTGCAGATGAAGATTGTGTATTAGGATTACCTTCTAAAGAAAATATTAGACATGCTAAATATTCTGGATATTTTTGCCAATCAATTGTACTATAAACGTAATTTGTCTCTAATTTGAAAGGCGGTTTTTCACCATAAAAATTTTGTCTTTTCTCAATTTCATTAAAAATATCATTAATGAATCCACTCTAAAAAGTGTTATACCCGTGAAAACGGGTATCTATAAACCACGCTGGAAGTGGATTTCCGATTACTCGGAAATGACATATTATCGTTTTTAGAGTGGACTCATTAATAAAATCAAAAGATGGTTCGTTACCACTAGAAAATTCAAGATAAGTTCCTAATTGTGTTTTTGATATTTCATTTTTTGTAAATGTTATAAACAATTCAACCCAATCAGCAACAGCGTATATTGAATTAGGATTAGAAATATTATATTTAAACATAGTTATATCTTGAAAATTTTAAATAAAATTTCCAAAGTCTCTTTACATTTAGTCAATTCATTATCAATGTTTTCAGAACCTTTATACCTATGGATAAACTGTAAGGATTTTTCAAGATTTGTGTTTGAATTTTTTAAATAAGTTAAAATTTGGTTTTCTTCTCCACTAATTCTTTCATAAGCTCCTTTCAAATCGCGTTCATTGATTAAATATTCTAAAGATTTCTTATTACTGATAACATCTGTTAAGTAATTTGTGATATCACGAGATTCTTTTATAACTTTACTATATTTGTCATCTCCATATAACCAAGAGAACAGTAATTTTAGATTTTTTGTATAAGAAGATGGGACAGGCCTTTCAAAATTTACATCTTTATTCTTATAGGGTAAATTTAAAAATTCTTTTATTGAATTTTGTCCAATAGAGAGTTATAAATAAGAAAACTCATCCTTGTTAAAATCATATTTTATATCAAATTCATTTTTCATTTGTTCAACAATTTGGTAACACAAATAAAACTTGCTTGCTGAATTTGTTCTATCTGCTACAATTGATTGAACTTGATTTAAACTATACCCATTTTCAATCATGTGAGCAATATATCTTGCTTTTGCATAAGGTTCCCATTTCTTTATTCCTGAGATATGCCTTGCTCCTAAATATGGCAAAATTTCTTTTCTATTACTATAAATAATTACAGGTACTTTGGATAAATCATCAATAATCTCTTGGCTAACTTCAGGCAAACTATTAATCTTGTATTTATATCTTAATTCCATTGATAAAAGCAATTTAATAGTAGAAAGTCTTCTATTGCCTTCAACTACAATAAATTGAGTCTTTTTATCATTGATAAAATCTATATATTCAGAATTTGTTGAAAGTAGATTACCAGATATATTTAAAAATTTATCTGGTAAATTATTGGGATATGCAACTAATGGCTCTTCATGAAAATACCCATTCGTTGCCATTGAATATGCAAGTTCTTCTACATCAAAAAAACGATATAAAGCATAGCATAATTCATCTTCACTTTTTCCCTGTATTTCTTCAGGTAGTCTTGGATTTAAAGGGTCAAGGTGTAAATTTTCTGAACGAATAAAAATTTGTGGCCTTTTATTTGCTAATTCAACTTTTTTGTTATTCTTCATTTTTCAGATAAAATATAATTAATAGATTATTTAATTGTTATTGAATTTTAATTACTTAATTGATTTTGATGTTTAAAAAGAAATTATTCTATTTCTTTTATACATAACTTCAATTATTATAATTTAAATTTATTCAATTTCATTCAAATATCCAATTAAAATTAAAATATTTTTACGCCCAGCAACAGCGGTATAAATCAGATGCATCGACAATAAGCGGATGTCTGGGTAATATTCTGATTGTAAAGCCCTGTTTGCCGGTATCGGAACAAATATAAGTTCCCTGATAATTATGTATATTTCCCTGAGAATTAGTTAAATTAAGAGAAACGAAACTTGGTTTTTCTATTTCATTATGTGAATTTATTGTTCCGTAATAAACCTGCACATCGACATCAGCCGGAGTAAGATTTCCCAGACACACCATTGTTTGAATACTAATTGGTTTGCCAACGTAATACTCACCGTTTTCGGACATCTGAACTGAAAGAATATCAACAGTATCCCATTGGTTGCGAATAGTATCTTTCCACTCTTTTAGTTTAACTGCTTTTGCTCCGTCGTTTAATATTAGATTTTTATAATTATTAAGTGCTGGAATATAAAACATATTAGCATAGTCTTTTACCATTCTTTGAGAAGAAAAAGCACCGGCAATAGTAATTATACTGTTTTTCATAAAAGAAACCCATTTGTCTGGCAAACGATTACCGTGCTTTCTGTTGTAAAACATTGGAACGATTTGCTGTTCAAGCACATCGTAAAGGGCGCCGGATTCAATGATTTCCTGTTCATCATAATTAGTATATTCTTCACCACGTCCAATGCAAAAGCCATTAGAACCGTTATAAGCTTCATCCCACCAGCCGTCGAGAATACTAAAATTCAGCGTTCCGTTCAGAGCTGCTTTCATACCGCTCGTTCCACTTGCTTCCATTGGCCTTATTGGAGTATTGAGCCACACATCACAACCTTTAACCATAAATCGTGCAATTACCATATCGTAATCTTCAAGAAAGACAATGTGCTTTTCTAAGTTATAAGTCCTGATTTTATGAATAATACCTTGAATGGCTTCTTTCCCTTGAGTATCGTGTGGATGTGCCTTTCCCGCAAGAACAATCTGAACTGGTTGGTCAGGGTTGGTCAAAATTTTTGTAAGACGTTCCATATCTTTAAAAAGCAGCATAGCACGTTTGTATGTTGCAAAGCGGCGAGCAAAACCAATAGTAAGGGCTTCAGGGTCTAAATAATCGTTTATTTGAGAGATTTGCTCTGGGATTAAAAATTGCTTTTGTTTACTTTGCAAATATTGACGGGCAAAAAGAACTAAGCGAATACGCCTTCTTTGTTTTTCACGCCAGATTTCTTCAGCTGGTATGGTTTCAATTTGTTCCCATAGCTCCTGATTATCCGGCTCCGTTCTCCAGCGCGGAGTTAAATATCTGTCGTATAGTTCAGAAAATTCACGGGCTACCCAAGTCATTGTATGAATTCCGTTTGTAATTGATTGTATTGGAACTTCATCAGCAGGAAAACATTTCCAGATGCTCTTCCACATTTTCCGTGCTACTGCTCCGTGAAGCTTACTAACTCCATTATGATAAGATGTTAGCTTTAAACCTAATATAGTCATTGAAAAATCTTCATCATTATTGAAACCATTTGTTTGTCCGAGTTCTATGAAGTTTTCTCTTGATATTCCCAAAGTTTTTATATAATTATTAAAATAAGCATCAATTCTATCAGTTTTAAATGTCTCATTTCCAGCCGGGACGGGAGTATGAGTAGTGAAAACTGCACTTGTCTTAACAATTTGTTTTGCAGAACGGAAGTCAATATTATATTTTTCCTGGAACATACGGGCTCTTTCAAGCAGAGCAAAAGCAGCGTGTCCTTCGTTAATATGAACAACTTCCGGATTTATTCCCAATTGTTTCAAAGCACGCATTCCACCAATACCCAGCACGATTTCCTGCTGAATTCTGGTTTCTCTGTCGCCGCCGTAAAGTGCATTTGTTATGTCTTTATATACTTCATTCGGATTTTGGTCAATATTAGTATCTAAAAGGTATAAAGGGACTCGTCCAATATGTAACATCCATATTTGGAAAAAGCATTTCCCCTGAGGCAATTCTACATCAACCAAAATAGGTTCACCTGAAGAATCTCGCTGAAGAATTAATGGCATAGAAAAGAAGTCATTATCTGAATATTGTTCAGTTTGCCATCCGTGTTGAGTTAAGTGCTGTCTGAAATAACCCTGTTGATAAAGCAGTCCAACTCCAACAAGCGGTAGCCCTAAATCACTTGCAGATTTTAAGTGGTCGCCGGAAAGAATCCCAAGACCTCCGGAGTAATTTGGAAAACTTTCATTTATTCCGTATTCTGTTGAAAAATAGGCAATAGTTCCTTTTGTAACGTTTTCAAGAGAATTATACCATGTTTTAGATTGAATATACTTTTGAAATTTTTCGTGAAGGTAGTCAAGAAAGCTGGTATAATCTGCCTGCTCGGATAATTCCATCATCTTTTCCTGACTCAGTTTATTTATTAATAACACAGGATTATGATTTACTTCTTCCCACAGTGAACGGCTTGTTCTTATAAACAATTCTTTTGCGTCAGAATTCCAGCACCACCAATAATTATAAGCTAATTCTTTCAGTTTCGATAAATTCTTCGGTAGATGGGCAGTTACAATAAAACTTTTTACTGGTTTCATATTTTCCTCATTATTTTCTTTATTCTTATTCAACAATTTATTAAATTATAAAATTATAATTTAATAAAAAAAGAAATAATGCAAACAATAATATTAAATATAAAAAAAGATTTTCAAAAAAATTTAGAAATTGCATCAGAAATGCTAAAAAAAGGAGAAGTAATCGTTTTTCCTACTGAAACCGTGTATGGTATGGGAGCAGATATTTTTAATGTTAATGCCTGCAAAAAAATATTTGAAATTAAGAATAGAGAAGAAGTGAAACCTCTCGCTGCTCATATTTCAAATTTAAATATGGTGGAGATGCTTTGTGAATCCATACCAGATGAATTTTTTATTCTTGCTGATGCCTTCCTTCCCGGACCTTTATCAATCATTTTGGAAAAAAGAAAAGAAATAAAGAATTATCCTGAAACTGAAACAATTGCAATTAGATATCCCAAAAACGATACTGCTTTAAGTTTAATTGAGATATTTGGAAGACCAGTTGCCGCAACTTCTGTAAATATTTCCGGACAAAAATCACTCAATTCAACTGCTGAAATCTATAATTTTTTAAATGGTAAAATAGCCGCAATAATTGATGATGGTTTGCCTACTTATTCATTGGAATCGACTGTAATTTCTCTTTGCGCTAATCCTCCGAAAATCCTGAGAAAAGGAGTTATTTCAATTGAAGAAATAGAAGATGTGCTAAAAAGAAAAGTGGGCTTTTAACCTGAATAATTCATCCGATGACTTCCCAGTCATCTGATGAATAGATACAGAATATTATTAGCAAACCATTTATTATCAATTACTACAGAAATTTTTCCTTAAATTTATGAATAATACAGGTTAAATAATAAAAATTATTTTAGTATGACAAAAAAAATATCAATAACACAGAAGCATTTTGTATATTTTCTAATTTTATACATTATTTCAATAATTGCTGTTGGAATTTATTCATACTATATTGCTCAAAAATCTATATTAGAAAGAACTTATAACCAGTTAACTTCAGTAAGAGTAGAAAAAGCAAAGCATATTGAACGTTTTTTTGATGATAGGATTAATGAAATTCAAATTATTATAAATACTAACAGTTTGAATGAAATTATGAATACTAATTTAAATTCAAATATAGAGTTAGATTATCTGCAAAAGTTTTTGAATTTTAGTAAGTATTATAATAAAATATTTTTGATTAAGTCGAATTTAGAAATATTATCTATTAAAACAAATTCTACAATTGAAAATCAATTTTCAAATGATAATAATCTAATAAAAAACAATTATTTAGATAGTTTAGTTGAGAAAATTATTCAAGCAAAAAAAGTTGTTATTCAAGACTTTAAAATACGAAAAGATGGCAGCATCTCATTTTATATTGGCTCTCCAGTTTTCTCAAGTGATAATGATAAGTTATTAGGATTTATAGTATTTGAGATTGTTCCAAGCAATATAAATAATATAATGTATGATGTTAATAAAAACAATGGTCTTGGAAAATCCGGTGAATCATATATTGTCGGTAATGATTTATTGCTAAGAACTTCATCTCGCTTTAAAGAAAACTCAATTAAAAATATTAGAGTTAATACAATTGCTACCCGAAATTCTTTTCGTTTGCAATCCGGAACTGAAATTATTAAGGATTACAGAAATATAGAAGTGCTATCTTCTTATGCCCCTTTTAATTATAATAATTTAAAATGGGCTGTAATTGCAGAAATTGACAAAGAAGAAGCATTAGAGCCGATTTATGATTTAAGAAATAGTATTATTATTTTATGCTTAATTGTATCAATTTTCATCTTTGGATTAGTTTACTTTGGCAGCACAAAACTTACAACTCCAATTATTATGCTTAAAGATGCAGCTACTAAAATAAGTAAAGGCGATTACGACATCAGAGTCAACAATAAAAACAATGATGAAATTGGCGAATTAATTGATGCTTTTAACAATATGGCAGAGCAACTTTCAATTCAATCAAAGCAAATAGAACAAGACAAACTTTTACGTATTAGTTCAGTAATAGATGCTCAGGAAAATGAAAGACAGCGACTTTCAAGAGATTTGCACGATGGTTTAGGGCAGATGCTTCTTGCTGTAAAGATGAAATTAGAACAAGCAAAGAAATCTTCAAATGAAAAAAATACTAGCAGTATTGCTGAAGCTATTGAATTAATCAAAAACACAATAGCTGAAATACGAACGATATCAAACGATTTAATGCCTACCGTTCTCGCTAATTTCGGCTTAGCGGAAGGTTTAACAAAACTATGTCGCGATTCCTTGCAAAATCCTTTAATTAAATTTAATTATGAATGTAATAATTTGGAAGACATAAAATTAGATGAAAAGGAACAAATTTATATTTTCAGAATAATTCAGGAACTTATGAATAATATAATAAAACATTCTAATTCAACGGAAGCCCAAATAAAAATTTATTTTGAAAACGATACTTTAAATATTTTAGTAAATGACAATGGAATGGGTTTTGATTCATCTTTAAATAAAAGTGGAAATGGCTTGAAAAATATACTTGAAAGAACTAAACTATTAAGTGGAAGTTTACTTATTAATTCTATTATAAATCAAGGAACTACAATTCAAATAACTATACCAGTTCAATATGGAAAAAATTAAAATAATATTAGCAGATGACCATAAAATTTTTCTTGATGGAATCGTTTCTTTGCTCTCTGAAGCAGAAAATATAGAAATTGTTGGAACAGCAAAATCTGGCGAGCAGTTGCTATTATTATCTGAAAAGACTACAGCAGATGTGATTATTACTGATATAACAATGAAAGGTATTACTGGAATTGAAGTTACGAAAAAGCTTAAAGAAAAATTTCCGGAAATTAAAATACTAATTCTTTCAATGCACACAAGTGAAGAATTTGTCTTAAATTCAGTAAAAGCTGGTGCTGACGGATATTTGCCAAAAGATAGTTCCTTCGAGGAACTGGTTGAGGCAATTACTGCTATTTATGAAGGAAAACAATACTTTAGCCGTGATATTTCAGAATATTTCTTCAAGAATTTTATTAATAAATTCAAATTCGAGCATAGTTTAATGGAAAAAGAAGAATTGACCCAAAGGGAGATTGAAATATTAAAACTTGTTGCAAGCGGACTTACAAATAAGGAAATTGCAGATAAATTATTTATTAGTATAAAAACAGTTGATACTCATAAAAATCATATATTACAAAAATTGAAACTGAAAAACTCAGCAGAGCTTGTTCTTTTTGCGGTAAAGAATAAATTGATAGAGGTGTGAGGATTTAGGAAAAGAAAACTATTATATTTATTAACTCAACTTTCCTAGTAGATAAAATGAAGTAAATATAGATTAGTAGTGCTTTATAAATAAAATAATATGTTTTTATCCTTAGGAAATACTTCATTAATTAATAGAACCTTTTAACAGCTCCCCTGCCCCCAGGGCTGATACGTTCTTTTATAGCCATACGATCAACAAGTTGATAGTATGGCTTTTGGCAATTTCTTTTTACTATTTAGAAAATAATTTATATTTTTATGCTACCTGTAAAATATTTTTACTTAATCAAATATTCTATTAATTGAGTTTTTATAATTATTTCTATAAAAATAAAATACTTAGAACTTATAGCCATACTATCAACTTGTTGATCGTATGGCTGGAAAGAGTATTTTTAAGAACGTATCAGCCCTGGGTAAGGGGAGGTGTATTTATAGTCTTTTTTACCACTTTTGTTCTTTTTTTATATATTCAGAACTCCTTATGCCTCGTAGTTTGCTATTTTGCATATTTTATAATAATAAGTAAATTTGAATGTAAACATTTTCAATAGGTCATTCGTTACTCGTCATTAGTTATTAGTAGTTACAAACTAATGACCAATGACTAATGACTAATAGCCAATAACTAATAAAATATTAATTGCTAAATGCAAAATTATTCTTTACGAGGCAAATCTCCTAACTCTTTTATTTTCGTTATGGAGTCTGGAGTTCTGAAAGTAAGAAGAACTAAATACTTTCGCACGAGTTTCTCGGAACTTTGCGAAAGTTTAAAAAACTAAACTATCTAATCTTTCTAAACTGTATGTCATTTTAATTTAAATAAAGGTCTTCCTTTATAGTGGTGATTCTGAACGACAGTTAAATAACCATCAGTCCAGAATTATTACTATCTTTTCCCAATACACATTTTCACCCTGCTGAATTTTAATGTAATAAATTCCCTGTTCTAAGATATCAGAATTTATTAAAAGATTTGATGAGGAATTGTTGTAAGTTTCTATTGTTGTTGAATATATTTCATTACCAAGCATATCATAAAGAGAAATTATAGAATTTACATTTTTATTAGAGAAGATTTTTATATTAAAAGCATCTCGGGCTGGATTTGGATAAATACTAATTTCTTCTGAATTTGAAGTTATATTTAGAACATCAGTAATTATAAGATTTTTCACTTCAAAAAGGGACCTGACGTTAGGACCATCATTAAATAATATATTTGAAAAATCTGGGATATTTTCGAAATTAAATGTTTGTTCAATATCGGTAAGCAAAAGCGTGTGATTGAATTTCTCATTTCCGGAAACAAAATTTACATCAATTGGAAGATTTAAATATCCCCCATAACTTTTTGGCTGGTCTTGTTTAATTTTCACCTGAGCATCAATTAAGCCATTTTCTTTTGTATATTTTTCAACTGTGATATATAGTTGGGGATAACCTAATCCATAAACCCATTGATTAAAAAACCAGGATAAATCTTTTCCAGAAATTTCTTCGAGAGTTTTTTCCAAAAGCTCACTCGTAGCATTAGAAAAAGCCAATCTGTCTAAATACTCTCGGATAGCAAGGAAAAAGAGCGAATCTCCCAATTCATATCTCAGCATTGCAACAGCTACAGATCCCTTTGCATAGATGGTATTAGGATAATTTGAAGATGGACTTGCTCTTGGAAAATCATATAAAGGAAAAACACCTTCAGATTTCGTAGTGCTGATGTAATCTTTCACTTTTGATAAAATGTGCTGTAAATATTGATTGTAACCCAATAAATGCTCATACCAAATTGCTTCGCAAAATGTAGCAAAGCCCTCGTTGAGCCATGCATCACGAAAATCCAAGCAGGTTACTAAATCGCCAAACCACTGATGGGAAAGCTCGTGAGCAGCAGTTAAAGCAATTGTATCCTTGTTGCTATAATATGATTTTGCTAAAGAAGTAGAAAATGAAATCATCGTTTGATGTTCCATTGAACCAAGAGATGTCAAAACATAACCAACTTTTTCAAATGGGTACTCGCCAAATCTTGAGCCAAAAGCTGTAAGCATTTCCGGAACTTTTTTGAAAGCAAACCTGCAAGCAGTTGTATCATTTGCTCTTGAATAAACGACAATTGGAATTTCAGAACCACTTATCTCAATAGGAATGTAGTTATCAACAGCAAAAGTATATAAATATGTTGCACATTGAATATTATGAACCCAGTTGAAAATTTTATTATCTCCATCGTTTTCAATAGAAATCAATTCACCTATTGAAGCAACTTGATGTTCTGGCTTTACAATAAATTTCCCACTAAAAGTGGCTTTGTCAGAAGGGTGGTCATAGCAGGGCATCCAATGCTCAGTAGTGGAAACATAATTATTTTGAAAACCAACTCCCAGAGCGTATAAGGAGGTAGAAGTACTATGAACACCACCCCAGTAACCGCTACCAAGCTCATCAGTTGCTGTTCCACTATAATAAATTGTTATTAAAATTGAATCCCTGCCAAATCCAACTTGAGGAGTTATTTCAAAATGGTAAATATCAGAAGTTTCATCTTCTACTGCTACTGGTGTAACACTTTCGTTTTCATAAAAAGCAGAATCCACAACCAAACTGCGAAGATGAAAATAGAATTTGCAGGAATCTGGATTTTCATTCCAGTTTAGCAGTATTTTGCAAACTCCATTCATTTCAGCAAGTGGAGCTTTTGTCAAATCAAGAGTTAAGTCATAATGAATTACATCAAATGGCTGCTGAAGAAATTCAGTTGGTGAAGAAATTCTTTGGTTTTCTGATGAAAAAGATAAACCAAAAGAAAACAATATTATTAAGAAAATAGTCAGATATTTCATAATTACGGACTTTTATAATAACTTATAAACTTTTTCAATTGTTAAATTACAAAAAAAAATATATATTTCAAAATAATAACTAATGCAAAAAAATTAAAATAGAACTCACTTACATTCGTTAATAAGAAGAATTTTTTAACAAAATAGGAGACCAAATGAAAATTGCTTTAAATAACATCGTAAGAACATTTTTTGTTCTAACATTAGTTCTCAGTTTTTCTGCATTTATCGCACAGGCAGAAGTAATAAAAATCAAGACTAATGCACATTGCGACGCTTGCAAAAAAACAATTGAAAGCGGATTGAAAAAAGTTGATGGCATTCAAAAAGTTAATGTTACTTTAAAAGATAAAGTTGCCGCTGTCGAATTTGATGCCAAAAAAATTAATACAAATAAAATTCGCCAGGAAATTGCCAAACTCGGATACGAAGCTGATGGTATTAAGCCATCAAAAAAAATAGAATGTAAAGACAATAAAGACCCAAAATGCAAAGAAAAATGTAAAGATGGTTCAGATTGCAAAGATAAAAAAACAGATGCTTCCAAAGCAAATACCCCAAAAATTGAAAAAGCACCTACTACCAAAACTGTAGCACCAAAAACCGAAACCAATAA
The DNA here is from genome assembly GCA_964499465.1 of uncultured Hyphomicrobiales bacterium. Lineage (GTDB taxonomy): Bacteria > Bacteroidota > Ignavibacteria > Kapaibacteriales > UBA2268 > JAAYJM01. The sequence continues at coordinate 399 of CAZCLJ010000027.1, read as the reverse complement.
AACAATTAAAAAATAAATTCTTTTTAGTAGGAGATAAGGCATTTAGTCCTTATCCCCTACTTTTTAATAATCCTTTCTTCTAACAATTCAATTTTGAATTTCAATCTGAATCCCAAGATAAAGGTCTTGCTTTATCGTGGGGTTACCAATGACATCTTTACTCAGTCATACTATCAGCAAGCTGATAGCATGACAATAATAAGATTTAAAGTCATGCTATCAACTTGTTGATAGTATGACTGAAAAACACTGCTTAGTAATTATGTCATCTCCATTTAAATAAAGGTCTTCATTTATCAGGGGGTTGCCAATGACAAAGCTTTTTTTACAAACAAAACTTTACGAAAGTTAAGAAACTTTCGCAAAGTGCAAGAAAAAGCAACGTAGTTGCTTCCTGTT